>DATFRW010000071.1:0-19551 GCA_035262945.1 Solirubrobacteraceae bacterium | reverse complement strand
CTTTCAGGGGATTCTCGCCGGATCCTTCGCCGCCTCTTAGGTCGGCGGCGGAGGATCCGAGCCATGACCCGGCCGGCCCTCCGCCCCCTCACCGCGGCCACCGTGGCCCTGGTGGCGGGCGCGGCCGGGGTCGTCCCCGCCACCGCCGTCGGCAAGCCTTCGGCGCCAAGCAGGGCACCGCATCTCGGAGGTGCGGGTCCGCAGGCGTCCGTGCCTCCCGTGGCGCTGCCGGCACAGGTGGACGCGGCCGCGGCGCGCGGGCACGGTGCAGGACCGGCCGAGCTCGCAGCGAGCGGCGTCGCGGCCGCCGGGGGCGGCATCGGGCGCGCGCAGCACGGCATCGACCGTGCTGCGGGGCGCCCGCCCGCGCGCGCAGTGCGCGTGCGCGGGCCACCGGGCTGAGCGGCGCGCACGGCGCCGCTCGTCGCACCCAGGTGGCCGCCTCACGCACGCGCGTGTGCCCGCGATCGCCGAGTGGCAGAATGTTGATCGTGCAACCGATCACCGTCCTCCACTTCTCTGATCCCGGCTGTCCCTGGGCCTATTCCGCTTCGCCCGCGCTCGCCACGTTGCGATGGCGCTACGGCGATCAGCTCGATTGGAGGCTGATCCTGATCGGGCTCACCGAGAGCGCACAGCAGTACGTCGACCGCGGCTACACCCCCGAGCGCCAGGCCCGCGGCTATCGCAACTTCCGCGTCTTCGGGATGCCGTTCGCGACGCAGCCCAAGCGCCGTGTCGCCGCGACCTCGCGCGCCTGCCGCGCCGTTGTCGCCGCGCGCATGAAGGACCCCGCGCTCGGCGACGCCGCGTTCCGCGCGCTCCAGCTCATGCAGTTCAACACGCCGCTCGTCCTCGACGAGGACGGCGACCTCGCCACCGGGCTGCGCCGCGTGCCGGGGCTCGACGCCGGCGAGATCGTCGCGCGCATCGACGACCGCGACGTGGTGCGCGCCTATGAGGCCGACCGCGCGCTTGCCCGTACCGCGGAAGGTTCGCCCACCGCGTTCCAGGGCAAGGCCGCGGCCACCGACGGCCCCGTCCGCTACACCGCGCCGTCGGTGGTCTTCGAGCGCGGCGACGTCCGCCTCGAGGCCGGCGGGTTCCAGCCGATCGAGGCTTACGACGTCGTCATCGCGAACATCGATCCGACGCTGAAGCGCCGGCCCGCGCCCGACAACCCGCTCGAGGCGCTGGAGGAGGCGCCGCTCGGGCTGGTCACCGCAGAGGTCGCCGAGATCATGCGCCCCGGCAACTTCCCGCCCGATCGCGGCGCCGCGGAGGACGCGCTCATCGAGGCCGCCGCCCGCGGTGACGCCGTGCGCCTGCCGGTGGGCGACGACGCGGTCTGGCTGTCGGCCCGCTATGCCCGCGCGTCGGACAGGTTCCTGCGCGCGAGCGACATGGCCGCCGCGAGGGGCGTGGCCCCGCTCGCCGACGCGTCGTAGACCGCGCGCAGCGTGTCGCCGACGCCCTGCACGCGCTTGCGCGCCACGCGCGGGTCGTAGCCGCCGGGCTGGAACTCGACCGCGATGTTGATGATGCCGCCGGCGTTGGCGACGAAGTCCGGTGCCCACAGCACCCCGCGGCGCTGAAGCTGCTCGGCCACCGACTCGTCGGCAAGCTGGTTGTTGGCCGCGCCGGCCACGACCGGCGCCTGAAGCGCGGCGACGGACTCATCGTCGAGCACGCCGCCCAGCGCGCACGGCGCGAGGATGTCGACCGGCGCGAGCAGCGCCTTCTCCGGCGTCATCCAGCGGGCGCCGAGCTTGGCGGCCTCCGCGCGCTTGCGCTTGTCGATGTCGGCGACGATGAGCTTGGCTCCGCGCTTGGCGAGGAGCTGCGCGAGCCGCAGCCCGACGCTCCCGAGGCCGACGACGGCGGCGGAGCGGCCCTTCAGCGACGTCCCGCCGTGCACGCGCTCCACCGAGGCGAGCACGGCGGCCTCGACCCCGACCGCGGTCCATGGGCTCGGGTCGCCCGAGCCGCCGCGGGCCCGGGCGAGGCCGGACACGTGGCTCGTGCCCCGGGCGATCACGGTCATGTCGCGCGCCGACGTGCCGACGTCCTCGGCGGTGATGTAGCGGCCGCTCACGGCGTCGACGGTGTCGGCGAAGTCCAGCAGGACAGCGGTGCGGGCCCGGCCCTGCGGCGGGCCGTTGCGCAGCATGATCACGCCCTTGCCGCCGCCGAGCGGGAGCTCCGCGACCGCGGCCTTGTACGTCATCGCCCGTGACAGCCGCAGCGCGTCGGCGATCGCCGCCCGGCTGTCGGCGTAGCTCCACATCCTGCAACCGCCGAGACCGGGGCCGCGCACGGTCGAATGGACCGCGACGATGCAGTACAGCCCCGACCTCGGGCCGCGGCGGACGAGCAGTTCCTCGTGCTCGAGGTTCGCGAGATGACTGTCTGCGCGCGGCATGCGGGCCGCGACGATAGCGCGGTTGCTGGCGGGCGCTCGCCGCGCCTTCCGGCGTCCTCGGCCCTCGGCGTGCCGAGCACGCCTTCGGGCCTGCGTCCTTGGCAGGCACGACGATCCCTCCGCCATCAAACGGGATTGGACTAATTAACCGGTGGGTGGGACGCCGCCGGCCATGGGCGGCGGCGGCGGCGGTACCTGCTCCGCCGCCGGCGGCGGCGTCTGCTGTGTCGGGTCCGGCGCCGGCGTTCCGGGCGGCTGCGGCGTCGTCGCCGCGGGTGTGGTCTCGGGGGGCGCGCCGTTGCCGCCGGTCGCCGATGGGTCGGGCAGCGTGGACTCGTCGGGCGCCATCGCTCCGCCGGTCTGCGCCTCCTCCGGAGTGGCGGGCGTCGTCGGCGTCACCGCGGGCGTCGTCTTCGGCTTGAAGGACGTGGTCGACGGCGCCGCGTCCTTCTTCGCCTTGCGCTGCGCCGCCGGCTTGCGCTCGGGCGCGACCACCGGCGCCTCGTGGCCGCGAGCCGGATCGGCCGCGCGCGCGACGGGCGGCATCACCCGGGCGGAGGGCGCGGCGCTCGCGCTCTTCGCCACCACCGGCTTGGCCTTGCGCGCGGTGGCGTGATGCTCGGTCCGCTTCGTGGCGGCGTGCTCGCGCACCTCGACCGCGCCGCCGCCCACGACTGCCGCGCAGCACACGATCGCGGCGACCTTCGTCGCCGTAGCGCCGCCGACGACCGCCGCCGAGCCGCTCACGCCCGCGGTCGCACCGGCCGCTGCGCCCGACGAGGCGCCGCCCAGCCCGAGGAGCTTCGCCAGCGTCGCCAACGGTCCGCTGCCCCCGGTCGGCGACAGCGCGGCGAAGCCGTGCTCGGCGCTGCGGAGCGCGCGCCGGTAGTCGCGGCATCCGGTGCAGTCGCGCATGTGACGCCGCGAGCGCGCGCTGGCGCGGACCCCGCGGCCGTGCGCCTGGACGAGCTCGTCGCGGATCTCGGCACAGGCGGTGTCGCGCGCCTCGCCGGCCTCGACCAGCCCGATGCGCGCGCGCACGAGCAGCGACTTGATCGCAGGCACCGAGGTGCGCAGCGCGTCTGCGAGCTCGGCATACGAGAGCCCGTCGAGCTCGCGCATGAGCAGCGCGGAGCGCTGCTGCTCGGGCAGGCGCTGAACGTCCTTGACGAGGTCGCGGAGGTCCTCGCGGCGCTCGGTCTCGTCGAGCGGATCGCGCAGCGGCGTGCGCGTGAGCTGGTAGACCTCGGCGGCGGGTGGGACGGGACGGCGTAGCTGGTCGATGCAGCGGTTGTGCGCGACCCGGTACAGCCACGCGCGCAGCGTCACCGGCCGGTCGTCGTTGCGCAGGGCGCCGTAGGCCCGTAAGAACACGTCCTGCAGGACGTCCTCCGCGTCGGACCGCGAGCCCGCGAGCATCTGTCGCGTGTAGGCGAACAGCCGCTGGCGATAGCGGTCGTGGATCGTCCGGAAGGCGTCGTCGTAGCCCATCCGGAACAGCGCGACGAGTTGGTCGTCGCTTCTCAGCCTCAGCAGCGGGCCGTGTGTCGTAATGCGACCGAGGCCCGACGGAGCGTGGAGTGCCGAGGCTTCAAAAGCGATCCCCCTCTAGCCGACCCTAACGCCCCGTGTCAACGGAAGTTCCGTCTGCAAGTGCATTGACGATCCGGTCGAACACGTCGCGGTCCGCGTTCCGGCCGAAGAACACGTCGAGATGGGTGTAGCCGGGGAGCTCGATCAACGCATGCCGGCCGGGCTCGATGCGGTCCAGCCATGCGAAGGAGCGCTCCTGGCTGGCGGGCAGGAAGCAACGGTTGGCCGACCCGGCCACAAACGTCCACCGGGGCCGGTTGACCGGCGGCGCGGCGCCGGCATCGTCGGGAAGCTCCTCGAAGCCGCTGGCCGCGAGCAGGCGGCCGGCCTTCGTACTGCGCAGCATCTGGCGGAAGAACGAGGTCGGGACGAAGCCGAACTCGCGCGAGATCCAGCGGTGCGTCGCCGGATCGAGGTTCGCGTGATCCCAGAGGATGTTGCCGCCCGCGCCGTAGGTGAAGTTCGCCATCTGACAGACCGGCTCGTGGCACTCACGGCGCACCGCCCGCGCCATGGCGGCTAGCGCCCGCGCCCGGAACGCGGTCGGGCGCACCGACCACTGCGGGTCGAAGCCGGGGAACCCGAGCTGCGCGCCAGGGAGCATCACCTCCATCTTCAGCTTCGACTGCCACGGCACGACCGGGTGAAACGACACCGCGTTCGAGACGACGTCGGTCACCTCCGGCACCAGCCCGCCCGCGCAGGCCAGCGCGAACGACGTCGACCCCTGGCAGTGCACGATCGCCTTGAGCGTCCGGGCGCCGGTCTCGCGCAGCACCGTGGCGATGAGCGCGGGGTGGTCGTAGCGCGCGACCTCATCGAGCGTGTACTCGCACTCGGGCAGGTCGATCGAGCCGCGCCAGTTGCCGACCCACACGTCGTAGCCCGCGTCGACGAGGGCGTCGACGATCGACCGCTTCGTCGGCGCGCCGTAGAACAGCTCCGCGCGAACGCCGGTGCCGTGCAGGAGCAGCACCGGGCCGGCGGTCGGCTCGGCGGCCCCGCGGATGTTGTGGACGGTGAGCGCGCGATCGTCCTCGGTGCGGGCGCCGACGATCCGGCGCTTGAGCCCCGGCCGCGACGGGCAGTCGTGCCAGTCGCGCGGGCCGGCCTTCAGGTCGGGGAAATCGGTCGGCACGCTCGCGCCGCGCGGCCCGAGATAGACCTGCGCCAGGGACCGGGCGAAGTAGGTCCCGTAGCGCAGCTTGTCGCGCGCGCTTCCGCGCATCCCGAGCAGCAGGCGCGCGAAGCCGAGGCCGGACACGTGCAGCACCCCCGTCGCCAGCGGCGTGGCGCCGTCCTGCTCGTCGCGCTCGACCCAGCCCGAGTACAACCGCGTGAAGAGCGTCGTGGTGTCATCCCACGTGTCGCGGAACCAGCTGTCCTCGATGTTCTTGAACCCGGCGAGCGTCACCGGCCGATCGGCGCGGTCGCGGGCGAAGAGGCGGTAGCGCATCTCGCGCCGACGCGGGCCGCTGGCCACCACGAGCAGGTTGAACGTGCCGCGCTCGACCTGCATGCGCTCGCCGAGGCCGGCGCAGTCCAGCCAGCCGGTGCAGGTCGCCTTGTGGTCCTCCTCGTCGAGGAACCGATCGACGTCATCGACCCGCACGTCGATCCCGAACGCGCACGGCGTTCCCTGCCACCAGCCCTGGTTGTAGTCGTCGGTGTCGAACGACACCCGGCCCTTCATCGTCTCCGACCAGGTCAGCGTGCTCATCGCATTCCCTCCGCGATCCGCTCGGCCAGCGCAGCGATCGTCATGCTCGGGTTGACGCCGACCGGCCCCGGCAGGATCGAGCCGTCGGACACGTAGAGGCCTTCACTGCCGAACACCTTGCCGAACGGGTCGACCACGCCGTCCTCGGGCCGGTGCGCCATCGCGCAGCCGCCGAGCGGGTGGACGCTCAGGAGCCGAGCGAACGGGCCGCCGAGGCGGAACACGCGCGCGCCGAGCGTCGCGCCGAGACGGCGCGCGGTGTCCTCGAGCGCCTCGAAGTACGGCCGCGAGGCCGCCCCCGGCCAGCGCAGCACCAGGCGATCGCCGTGCAGCTCCATACGCCCACCGGGCACGTCGCGACCCATGCCGAGCAGCGGCATCATCGCGGCCGACGCGCGCGAAGTCCCGAAGATCTCGCCGGGCGCGCGGCGCAGCACCGCGCGCCAGACGTCGCCAGGCAGCTCGAGACCGTGCCACAGCCACTCCGAGAACGCGGGCGCGCCGGCGTCCTGGATGAGGAACCCGCGCCCGCTCGCCGATTCGGCGTCGGGGACGTGGACGGACGCCGTGATGACCGGCCCGGTCGCCGGGTCGAGGTAGCGGTCGGCGTTGCGCAGGAACAGGAGCAGGTCGCCGTTGCCCGAGAACCCCCTGCCGAGCCGCCCGCTCAGGCTGGGTAGCGCCGCGCGGTTGCGCAACAGCAGGCCCGTCGAGCCGAAGGTGCCGGCGGCGACCACGACGCGATCCGCGCGGACCTCCCGCTCCGGCTCGGCAACCGGGTCCAGCAGGTGCTCCGGGTGCCCGTCGCGCGCCGCGACGTGCTGGCGGTAGCGCACGCGCCACGCGCCGTCCTCGCGATCGAGCGTGTGGGCCTCGCAGCAGGCGCGGATCCGCGCGCCCGCGCGCACCGCCGCGGACAGGTAGGTGAAGTCGACGGTGTGCTTGGCGCCGTACTGGCAGCCGACGTCGCAGGCGCCGCACAGCCGGCACGTCTCGCGCGGCGCGCCGTGGAGGTTGTCGTCCTGGAACGGCTCGCCGGGGCGGTCGCCGAACGCGACGGCGAGCGGCGGGCGCTCCGCCCGCAGGCCGGCGAGTCGCGCGGCCTCGAGCAGCGCGCGCGTCTTCGGCGTGCGGTCCTCCCACGGGTAGCGCTCCGCATGCTGCATCGCCGCGACCGTGTCGTAGTGGGCGTCGAGTTCCCCCGGCTCGAGCGGCATGCCGTCGGGGGCGAACGTCGCCGGGTCCTTGCGCAGCATGACGTTGGCGTAGATGAGCGAGCCTCCGCCGAGGCCGCTGGCGGTCAGCGAATCGAGGCCGGTGAAGCGGTGGTACTCGAACAGCCCGTAGCGGCCCTGCGTGGGCGCCCAGAACGCGCCGCGCCACTGCCGCGGCGTGCGCGGGAAGGCGCCTGGCGGCCACGGCCGCCCGCGTTCGAGCACGAGCACCGAGGCGCCCGCCTGCGCGAGGCGGCAGGCGACGACGGAGCCCCCGAACCCCGAACCGACGACGACGACGTCGAAGCGCTCAGCCGGCATCCACCTGCCAGACCACGGGGCGCCGCGGGTCCGGCTCGTAGACGCAGAACGTGCCGGTGCGCACCGTGGTCTCGAGCTCGCGCCCGAGGCTTGCGTCCTCGTCGCCGATCCGCCGGATCTCGCGGCGCAGCGCGCGCGTGACGTTCACGCGCGCGCGCTCGGCGGCCGACGCGGCGGGCCGGTCGCGCCCGCCCAGCCCGACCGCGGCCGAGAGCTCCTGGGCGATGAAGTCCATCTCCTCGCGCGCCCGGGCGCCCCGCTCGGGGTCGTTGAACGCCTCGGCCTCCTCGATCTCGGCGCGCAGGTCCTCGAGCCGCGAGCGGTACTCGGCCTTGGCCTGCGAGTCCAGCGCGGGGCCCGCGTCGCCGGTGCCGGAGCGCACCGACAGGCCCTCGCCCTCGGCGCTGCGCGCCGGCGCCGCCCCTTCGGCCGCCATCGCGACGTCGACCGCGTGCAGCTCGACGCCCGGGTTCGCGAGCAGCAGCGCCAGGTGGCGCATGCCCTTCGCGTCGCGCACGCGCAGCACGCGGCCCTCGTACGCCACCCGCCACACGTCGCCCTCGCGCACGAGCTCGGCGTTGGCGGGCCCGGTCGCGGGCTCGGGCGCCGGCGTGCCGTCCTCGGGCGGGAGCATCGCGTTCGTGCGCGCCAGGCGCTCGTCGAGCTGCGGCAGCCCCAGGGCCTGCGCGCGCTCCGCGGCCCCGCGCAGAAGCGTGCGGGCACGGGCGACGTCGCCGGGCGCGTCGCGGCGCGCGAGCAGGCGCGCCTCGTCCACGTCGAGGATGGCGAGCATCGGCACGTAGCCGATGCGCTCGCACGCCGCGCGGGCCTGGGCGACTCGCTGCAGCGCCTCGTCGTGCTCGCCGCGCACCGATGCGAGCAGCGCGAGATAGCGCGCTACCGGCCCGGCGAAGATGCCGGTGGGCGTCACGACGTTGCGCTGCGCCCGCGGCTCGAGCAGATCGGTCAGCACGCGGGCGCGGTCGCTGTCGTCGAACGCGTCGCACAGCTCGGCGAGCAGCGCGACGGCCATCGACCAGACGTTGTCGCGCGGCAGGGTGGCGAAGTCGCGTGCGGCCAGGCGGTCGTACTCCTGGCGCGCCTGTGCCTTGCGGCCGGTGTGGAGGTAGAGCGTGGCCAGCGCGGCGCGCCAGGCGGGCATCGCCGGGAGCTGGTCGGCGAACTGGCGCACGGCGTCCTCGAGCTCGCGCAGCCGGCCCTGGCCGAGCCGCAGCCAGAACAGCTGCGCGCCCGCGAGCAGCGGCACAGTCGAGTCCTGCAGGCTCCACCCGAGCGTGATGCCCTCGTCGATGAGCTGCTCGGTGTCGGTCACGCGGCCCGAGATCAGCGCCCGGCGCGCCCGGTGCAGCGGGATGTAGGCGCGGGCGCGCGGGTCGCGCGACTCGGTGGCGATCCGGTCGAGCTCCTCGATCGCCATGTCGGCGCCGGGGACGTCGTCGACCTCGAGCAGCAGGTCGATCTGCCACGAGTGCGCGCGCACGGACAGCTCGGGATCGCCCGCGGCGTCGGCCAGCGCAAAGAGCTCCTGCGCCCACGCGAGGCCGCGCTCGGTCGTGTCGGGGCCGTTGGTGGCGATGTGGCCCTGGTCGAGCACGTAGGCGAGCGTGGGCGGATCGTCGAGGCCGCGGGCGATGCCGAGCGCCTCCTCCACGAGCTCTTCGCGGCGCGCCGTGTCGTCTGAGTAGTAGAGGGCGACAGCCAGCCGTACGAGCAGGCGGGCGCGCAGGGCGCCGCCGTCGGGGCCGATGGCCTGCAGCGCCTCCTCGAGCACGGCGACGAGCTCGTCGTCGACCATGCCGGGCGAGAGCCCGAAGCCGCCGAGGCTGAGGCCCGCCTTGGCAAGTATCTCGGGATCGTCGACGCGGCGCCCTAGCTCGATCGCGGCAATGAGCGTCTCGCGGGCGGCGTCGCCGCCGGCCTGCATGAGTGCCTGCCCGCGCGCCAGCAGCAGCTCGCCGCGGCGGTGGTCGTCGGGCTCGGGCAGCATGTCGAGCGCGACGAGGGCGGCGTCGAAGAGGTCGGCGGCGCGCTCGTAGGCCAGCGCGACGAGCGCCTCGTGGCCGGCGCGCTCGGCGTGGTCGAGCGCCTTGGCGGGATCGTGGACCGGCGCGGCCTCGACGAAGTGGTGGGCGAGCACGGCTTCGCTCGCCGCCGTCCGCTCGAGCGCCTCGCCGACGGCGGCGTGCAGCCGGGCGCGGCGGGTGGCCGCGAGGTCGCCGTAGAGCGTCTCGCGGATGAGGCCGTGGGCGAAGCGGAACGAGCCGGCGGGCCCGGGCGCCTCCTCGACGAGCTGCACCGCGAGCGCGTCCTCGAGGCGTTCAAGCAGCTCGGCCCGCCTGATGCCCGTCGCGCGCTCGAGCGTCGTCAGGTCGAAGTCGCGGCCCTGCACCGAGGCGACCTCGAGCGCCTCGCGGACCTCGGGGCGCAGGGGCAGCAGCCGGCGGCGGATCGCGTCGCGCACGCCGTCGGGCAGGGGCAGGCGCAAGCGCTCCTGGGTCCGCTCCAGGCGGCCCTGCTGCGCGACGAGCAGCCGCACGACCTCGTCGGAGTAGAACGGGTTGCCCTCGGTCAGCTCTTGCAGGGAGTGCACGAGCTCCTCGGGCGGATCGGCGCCGCTGCGGTGGATGACCAGCGCGCGCAGATCGTCGTCGTCGAGGCCGCCGAGGTCCAGACGGCGGCCGAAGCGCGTCAGCTCGCCGAACACCGCCTCGACCTCGGCGCCCCGCCGCGGGCCGGCCTCGTGGTGGGTCGTGAGCACGAGCATGCGCGTCTCGCCCAGCGTGCGGGCGAGGAAGGTCAGCAGCAACAGCGACGGGAGGTCCGCGGTGTGGAGGTCGTCGAGGAGCACGACGAGCGGCTGCTGCGCGGCGACGTTGCGCAGGAAGACCGAGACGGCGTCGAAGAGCGCGAAGCGCGCCTGCTCGGATTCGAGGTCGCCGGCATCGGGCAGCTCGAGGCGATCGCGCAGCTCCGGCGTCAGCTGCGCCACCCAGCGGGCGCCGGCGCCGAGGTCGTTGCGCAGTTCGTCGTCGGCGCGCTCGGCGCTGACGGCGCGGACGATCTGCACCCACGGCCAGAACGCGGGTGCACCGCCGCCGTCCCACCCGCGCGCCCACGCGACGCGATGCCCGTCGGCGGCCGCTAGTTCGCTCACCGCGACGGCCAGGCGGGTCTTGCCGATACCCGGCTCGCCGGTGACCAGCACGAGCCCGCCGCGCCCCGCTGAGGACTCGCCGAGCGCCCCCCGCAGGTCCGCCACTTCCTGCGCGCGTCCGAGCAAGGGAAGCTCGCCCGTCGGGCCTACAGCCGCCGACAAGCTGTTGGTAGTTGCATCCCTCACGCACCTCGGCACTCTACGCGGGCCGCCCCGCAGCGCCTAGGCACGTTCGCTACCGTCGGCGACCGTGCGAGCGACGCCGCTGACGATCCTCAGCCCGGTTCCGTGGTGGTGGGCGTGCTGGATCCGCTTCTCCTGGCTCTTCGCTCGCTACGTCCCCTGGGTGACCCGGCCGCTGCAGGAGCTGTCGTTCATCCATTTCGCGCGCTGGTCGGTCATCGGGCGCTGGCCGGCCGACCGTCAGACGCGCCGTGACCGCGCCGCGCCGCGCGCACTGCTGTTCCTCACGAGCTTCGACGGCTCGGACATCCAGTACATCGAGGCCTTCGTCCGCGTGGTGCCGAAGCAGATCGGGTTCCTCTACCTCTTCGCAAAGGACTTCCCAGGGCCTCGGCGCTTCGGGCCTGTCAAGCGCTACATCGACGACCACACCCATCCGGTCGGCCATTTCTGGCTCGCGCATCCGGACGCGTCGACGACGATGGTCCAGCAGGCGCTCGAGCTCCGCGAGGCGTTCACGAAGCTCGAGCCGCGCGTCAAGGGCGCCGATGCGCAGACGCTCGGGCGCGAATGGCAGCAGTTCCTCACCTCCACGCAAGAGCTGCTGTGACCGACGCGTTCATCCTCATGGCGCCCCTGCGCGGCGGCGAGCAGGACAAGGCGCGCGCGGCGATCGAGGCGCTCGACGAGCCGTTCGCGCGCGTCCCCGGCACGCACATCGCCCGGCTCCAGGTCCTGCGCCCGCCGCCGCGGCGGTTCCGGGGCCGGACGCGGTACTACCTGCTGCTCGCCGCCGACCACGACGGGTCGGCGGACGCGTGGCTCGCTGCGGCCGCGCGCGAGATCGACGCGGTTCTCGCGCACTGCGCGTTCTGGCCGGGCGCCGGCGACGCCGACGAGGTCGTGCGCTGGGCCAAAGCGCGGCAGCTGCATTCCGGGTTCTGGATCGTCGGCGCGCCGGACGCCACGGTCGGAGAGGTGGGGGAGGCGCTGGAGCTCCGCGCGCGCCTGACGCGCTTCGCCGCCGAGACGGCCGGGGTCAGCGACGACGAGCTGCACGCGAGGTGGCCGCCGCGGTGATCGAGGTCGCCGACCTGCAGGGCGGCATCGTGCGCGGCTACGGCAGCAGGTTCCGCGTGGCCCGCCACCTCTTCGCGCGCGTGCGCGACCCCGGCGCCGCGCGCGCGCTCCTCGCCGGCCTCGCCGACCCGGTGACGACCGAGGAGGAGTGGGACAGCGACCGCCCGTCCACGACGCTCAACGTGGCGTTGTCGTTCCGCGCGTTGACGGCGCTCGAGATCCCGGACACGATGCTCGACCGCTTCCCGGACGAGTTTCGCTGCGGGATGGAGCACCGGGCCGGCCGCCTGGGCGACCACGCGCCGTCATGGGACGACGAGCTGCGTGACGTCGAGGTGCTCCTCGTCGTGCACGCCCAGAGCGCCGCGGCGCTTGACGAGGAGGCCGGTCGCCTGCAGCGGGCGCTCGGCGAGGACGGCGGGCTCGAGCTCGCGCACGTCCAGGACGCGGGGCTGCTCGGCGATCAGCGCGAGCACTTCGGCTTCACCGACGGCTTCTCGCAGCCGGCGATCGAGGGCGTCGCGCGCGCTCAGATCCGCGGCCAGGGCGTCTACGAGAAGCCGTGGTACCGGCGCCAGGGACACTGGCGGGCGATCAAGCCGGGCGAGTTCGTCCTGGGCTACGAGGACGAGGACCGCGGGCTCGCGCCCGCCCCGCCGCCGCCGTTTGACCGCAACGCGACCTTCATGGTCTGGCGCAAGCTCGAGCAGGACGTCGCCGGGTTCCGCGCGCAGCTCGCCGATCGGGCGGGCCAGCTCGACGTCGACGAGGAGCTCGTCGCGGCCAAGATCGTGGGCCGCTGGCGCGACGGCAGCCCGCTGGCACTGCGACCGGAAGCGCCCGACCGGGCGCTGGGCTACGACCGCCGGCGCGCCAACGACTTCCGCTACGGCGGCGACCCGCTGGGGCTGAAGTGCCCGCGCGGCGCGCACATTCGCCGCACGAATCCCCGCGACGCCCTGAAGTGGGAGAGCCGCCTGAGCTCGCGTCATCGGATCCTGCGCCGGGGCATGCCGTACGGGCCGGAGCTGCCGCACGGCGCGCAGGAGGACGGCGAGCAGCGCGGGCTGCTGTTCGTCTGCATGCAGGCCTCGATCGCGCGGCAGTTCGAGATCGTCCAGTCGCAGTGGTGCAACGACGGCAACGCCTTCCGGCTCGGCCGCGAGCCCGACGCGATCGCCGGCCCGCGCGAGTCGACGTTCCTCATCGGCGGCGAGCCTCCGCGGCTCGTGTCGCCGCTTCAAAGCTGCGTGCATTGCCGCGGCGGCGAGTACCTGTTCGTGCCGGGGATCGCGGCGCTGCGCGCGCTGCCGAGCCTCTAGCGCCGGTTGCCGGCGACCCCTGGAACACCGTTCAACGCCAAGTCACGCCCAGCGGTCGTACGCACCCCTGGAGCCGATGACCACATGACGAGTCGCGAACACGCCCGCCGCCTGATGCTGATTCTCCTCGCCAGCGAAGGCTCGGCCCTCCGCAAGGCCGCGGACGACCGGATGACGCTGCGGCGTGAGCGATTCTCGGGGGGACCGGTCATCGAATTCCAGGGGACCGGAAGCACGGAGGTCTCCGGGGAGGCGCGCGAGCGCGGCAGCGACCGCGGCATGGAGGAGTGGAGGATGTGGGCCGCTCCCCCGCCGCTCGGGGCCGCGCCCCGCGCGCCATAAGACGTGCCCTGAGCTCGTCCAGGGCTCCATCACTCGGGGCGAATGCCCCCAGGTCCAGGGGTGATGGGCGGCGACGAGACAGGGTGCGGGGGGCACACAGGCGCTAGTGGGTCGGGCTATCCGGGGGGACGGCCCGGCCCATCGCCGCAGCCAGCCACGTGCTCCGGCCCTCAAAGCGCATCCCTCCACGAGGGCCGGAGCCGTGGCAGGCCACCGGAACGCAGCAGATCTCATGACACTTGGACCGTCGAACAAGACCAGGCTTGGAGCGTTCATCGTCACCGCGATGCCGGTGACGGCGCTCGGAGTGGCCACCGGCGCCGGGACCGGCGTCGCGCCGCTCGTCTACGCGCCGGTCGCTTTGGCGGTCGGCACGCTGCTCGGTCTCCTGCTCTCGCGCGCGATGGTGCCGGCGTTCGAGCCGGTCGAGGACCGCGCGGAGCACCGCAGCTTCGGCGTGCGCGCGCTGCTGTCGCGCGCGGCGCACGAGGCGCGCCCTGGGCTCTCGGAGGTCGCGGTCCGCGTCGACGTGACGCCGACGCGGCTGAGGACCATCGGCGATCCCGAATGCCTGCATCGCGCGCTCTCGGAGCTCATCGCGCATGCGGCGCGCCGCTCGCCGCCGGGCGCGATCGTCACCCTGGCCGCGCGCCCGGTGCGGTCGGGCGTGCGCCTCGAGGTCGTCGACGAGGGCGACGGCGACTGCGACACCGGCCTTGCCGGCGCGCGTCGCATCGTCGGCCGCCACGGCGGCGCGCTCCGTGCGGAGCGCGCCCTGCCGCAGGGGTGCCGGGTCGTCGTCGAGCTGCCGGGCGTCTAGCGCAGCGACGCCACGCGTCTAGCTCAGCGACGCCACGCGTCTAGCTCAGCGACGCCATGACGTGCTTGACCTGCGTGTAGTCCTCGAGCGCGTACATCGAGAGGTCCTTGCCGTAGCCGGACTGCCCGTACCCGCCGTGCGGCATCTCGCTGGCGAGCGGGATGTGGTCGTTGATCCACACGCACCCGAACCGCAGCGCGTTGGAGACGCGCAGCGCGCGGCCGACGTCGCGCGTCCACACCGAGGCGGCCAGGCCGTACGGCGTGCCGTTGGCCCACGTGATCGCCTCGGCCTCGTCGGTGAACGGCTGGACGGTGATGACCGGGCCGAAGATCTCGCGCTGGATCATCTCGTCGCTCTGCTTGAGCCCGGTGACCACGGTCGGCTCGAGGAAGAACCCGGGGAGGTCGGGCTCCTTGCCGCCCGTGACGATCTCCGCGTTGGCCGGTCTGCGCTCGAGCAAGCCCTCGACCCGCTCGCGCTGGCGTGCCGAGTTCAGCGGACCCAGCGTCGTCTCGGCCGATCGCGTGTCGCCCATGACGTAGCCCGCGGCCTCCCTGGCGAGGCCGTTGACGACGTCGTCGAGCACGTCGCTGGCCGCCAGCACGCGCGTCGCGGCGGTGCAGTCCTGGCCGGCGTTGTAGTAGCCGGTGCCGGCGATCGTCTCGAGGACCGAGTCGAGGTCGACGTCGTCGAAGACGACGACCGGCGCCTTGCCGCCGAGTTCGAGGTGCACGCGCTTGAGCGTTTTCGCGGCGTGCTCGGCGATCCATTTGCCGGTCTCGACCGAGCCGGTGAGCGAGACCATGTCGACGTCGTCGTGCTCGACCAGCGCGGCGCCCGGCTCGTTGCCGCCGGCGATGACGTTGAGCACGCCCTTGGGCAGGAACTCCGAGGCGAGCTCGGCGAGCTTGAGCGTGCTGAGCGGGGTCGTCGGGGCCGGCTTGAGGACGATCGTGTTGCCGGTCGCAAGCGCCGGGCCGATCTTCCAGACGGCCATCATGATCGGGTAGTTCCAGGGCGCGATCTGGCCGACCACGCCGACTGGCTCGCGGCGGATGTACGACGTGTAGCCCTCGAGGTACTCGCCCGCGGCCTTGCCCTCCATGCAGCGCGCGGCGCCGGCGAAGAAACGCAGGTTGTCGACCATCGCGGGAATCTCGTCGTCCTTGAACGCCTGCAACGGCTTGCCGGCATTCGCCGACTCGAGCTCGGCGATCTCATCGGCGTGCTCCTCGACCGCGTCGGCGAGGTGCAGCAGCGCGAGCGCGCGCTCGGCCGGCGTGGTGGTGGCCCAGCCGTTTTCGAACGCCGCGCGCGCGGCCTTCACGGCGCGGTCCGCGTCCTCAGCGGTCGAGCTCGGCGCCTGGGCGATCTCCTCGCCCGTCGCCGGGTTGTAGACGGGATCGGTGCGACCCTCGGCGGGATCGACCCACTCGCCGTCGATGAAGTTCTTCGTCGTCTGCGTCGCGGTGGCCATGACCGCGACCCTACCTACTGCAGATAACGCTCGACCGTGCCTTCGTCGCGCAGCGACGCGTCGTCCGGATCGAGGCCCGCTCGCTCGCGCGCGCGGCGCTGGCGCAGCAGGTCCCAGTACTTGTCGAGCTCGACGCGAATGCGCTCCAGGCGCGCGTGCTCCTCGGGGCCCAGACCGCCGCCCTCGGAGTGCGCCTGGAGCAGCTTGTGCTCCTCGGCGACCAGCTGTTCGATGTGGTTGCTGACGCGCGAGTCGTCCATGGATCGCAGGCTAACCGATGCGAATAAGCTCCCCGAGCGATGCCGTACTTCAAGGACGCGGAGGACGTGTACGCACATCTCGGGAGGCTCTTCGAGGACGCCCTCGCCGACGACGAGCTCGGGCCGCGCTTCCGTGCGACCGACACGGTCGTGCAGTACCGCATGCGCCGTCCCGACTCGCAGCTGACGCTGCGCACGCTCGAGAGCGACGACCTGCGCGTGGACTTCGGCGTCACCGAGCTGCGTCCCGAGGTCGTGCTCGCCATGGATGCCGACACGGCACACCGCCTGTGGCTGGGCAAGGTCAACGTCACCGTCGCGCTCGCGCGCGGCCAGATCAGCGCGCGCGGCCCGGTCGCGAAGATCCTCCAGCTCGTCCCGCTCGTGAAGCCGCTGCGTCCGCGCTACGAGTCGCAGCTGCAGGCCGCGGGCCGCGAGGATCTGGCCAAGGCATAGACGCGCGGGCGCGGCCGCGTGGCGTGCGTCGGCGTCCCGGTCACCGTGGACGCGCGCTGACCGTCGCCTGCAGCGTCTCGCGCGCGTCGTAGCGCGGGCGCCAGCGCAGCAGGCGGCGCGCCTTCGAGGTATCCATCAGCACCGGGCGGCGCAGCGCCTCGACCCAGGTCGCCTCCTCGGGGAGGAACGGCAGCCGCGCGACGAGCTCGGCGGTGGCGTCGAGCGCGAGCTTGGGCATCGGCACCGTGCGGTAGCCGAGCGCCTTGGCGAGCTCGCCCATCGTGATCTCGCCTACCGCGGCGAGGTTGTAGGCGCCGGGCTCGCCGCGGCCGAGCACGCCGGCGCGCAGCGCGGTGGCGACGTCGTCGTGGTGCACGAGCTGGAAGGTCACGCCGGGATCGGGCAGCACGCCGACCGCGCCGGCGAGCGACGAGAGCGGACCTGGGAGGCGATCGGGCCAGCGCGCCTGCTCGACGAGCGCGGGCGCGTCGGGTCCGGCGACGATGCACGGGCGGAAGACCCAAGCGTCGGTCTCGGCGCCCTCGAGCGCGTCGTCGAGGACCGCCTCGACCTCGGCCTTGTGGGCCGCGTATGGGTGGCGCGGGTGGCCGAGCGCGGGTACGTCCTCGGTGATCAGGCCGTCCACGTTCTCCGGGAACCCGTAGGCGGCGACGGAGCTCGCGTAGACGAGCCGCCGCGCGCCGGCGGCGGCCGCCGCCTCGAACACGTTGCGCGAGCCCTCGACGTTGACGTGCCGGGTCTCGTCGCCCGCCTTGAGGATCACGAAGGCGAGGTGCACCACGACGTCGGCGCCGGTGACGAGGTCCTCGACCGAGGCGCGGTCGAGCACGTCGCCGCGGCGGTACGCGGTGCGCTTCCAGCCGTGCTCCTTCGGGTCGAACGGGCGGCGCGCCATGCCGACGATGCGCCCGACGTCGCGCGAGCGCTCGAGGGCGCGGACGAATGCCCGGCCGATCTCTCCCGTCGGGCCGGTGACCGCGACGGTGAGGCCGGCCATCAGCCGTTCCGGAGCGACAAGCGGTGGGGCTGGAGCACCCAGGCGCCGTGTTCCTCGACGAGGTCGCCGAGGACCTGGACGCTGCGCGCGCTCAGGCACGCGGGCCCGGGCTCGATCGGCGCGCCCACCGGGTCGGACGCGATGCGCACGACGCACGCGTCGCGATCGGCCCGCACAGGGACGCGCACGGCGAAGGGAAAGCCGTCGGGGCCCATGAACGAAAGCGCGGCGGAGGGCGTCAGCTGGTCGAGGAGGTCGTCCCACGACGCTGTCGGCCCGCCCTCGGGCGCGGCATGCCCGACCTCGGGCTCCTCGTTGTGCGCGGAGCGGACCTCCTCGACGTGCCAGTCGTAGAGGAGCGGCTCGGCGTCGGGGCTCGCGCCCGGCCATGCGTAGACGCGCTCGGGCCGGACACGAACGCCCTGTGCCGTGCCCTGGATCAGCACCATCCGCTCGTCGTCGCAGAGCAGCAGCGCGACGTGGGGGTCGTGCGCCGCCACGGTCCCGACCTCGATGCACCCCGAGTCCTGACGCAGCGCGGGCGACACGGGCCACGCCAGCGGGTGGCCGCGCTCGTCGATGGTGACCAGCTCCCCGGTGACCGATCGCTCGAAGACCTCGAGGAGCTCTCCCGGAAGCGAGGCGCTCATGACAACGCGATCCTAGTCGTTCGCGGGCCGACAGTCCGCAGCCGGTAGCTTCCAGGCCATGGCCCCGGCCTGGCCCGCCCTCGACTACGAGGCGTGGAGCGCGACGTGCGACACCCTCCACGCCCACACGCAGGTCCTCGGCAAGCTCGCGGCGACGCTCGCGCCGCCGGAGCCGCAGCTCCAGCACTCGGCGTTGCGCTTGACCGCGCGCGGGTGGGAGACCCTGGCGATGCCCGCGCCCGACGGCTCGGGCGCGTTCGTGGTGGGGCTCGATCTCCACGCCCACGAGGCGCTGGCCGAGCACAGCGACGGGCGCGCCGCGCGCGTGCCGCTGACGCCGAACCGGCCGGTGGGCGAGGTCACGCGGGCGGTCCTCGACGCCGTGAGCGGCCTCGTCGGTCCGGTCGAGATCGACCCGACGCCGCAGGAGGTCACGTGGACGGTGCCGCTCGACGAGGACGACGAGCACGCCACGTACGACACCGGTCAGGTGGCCACCTACTTCGCCGTCGCGACCCAGGCCGCGCTCGTCCTCGCCGCCTACCGCGCGCCGTACCGGGGCCGCTCGACCCCGGTCAACGCCTGGTGGGGCTCGTTCGACCTCGCGACGAACCTGTTCTCGGGCGAGTCCGCCGACCCGCCTTCGGACGACTTCATCATGCGCAACGCCATGGACGCGCAGGAGGTGGCCGTGGGGTGGTGGCCGGGCGACGGCCGCTATGGCAAGTCGGCGTTCTACGCCTACGCGCACCCGGCTCCGCCGGGGTTCGCGGGCGGCACGCTCGCGCCAGACGCCTCGCGCTGGGACGACGGGCTCGGCGAGTACGTCCTCGACTGGGACGACGTGCGGGCCGCCGACGACCCGCACACGTTCGCGCTCGCGTTCGCTCGCTCCGCGTTCCAGCACGCGTGCTCCGTCTGCGGCTGGGACCCGGGGCTCGCCGGCAGCGCCGAGGGCAAGCCGCCGCCTGTCGTGTGAGCCCTGCGCGAGCACCTCGCCCGCGAGCAGGCGCCGGGTGTCACTCGGCGGGTACGGCATGCCAGTCGGGAAGGAGCGGCATCTCGAGTCCCGAGTCGCGGCCCAGCAACACCGCACGCGTGATGGCGGCGGTGCCGTAGAGGTCGCGGACCTCGTCGAGCGTGATGTCGAGGGACTCGTTCGGCGTGCCGTCGAATGGCAGCGCGAGCTGGAGCGCGCCGGCACTCGACAGATTCGTGAGCGTGAGCCCGAGCAGCGTTGCGCCGCGACGGTCGATGGTCGGCAACTCGGCGGCCAAGAGCTCGCGCGCGGTGGTGAGGATGGTCGCCGTCCGCGCCGTCGCCTGGGGGAACGTGCGCGACCGCGTCGCCCGCGTGAAGTCGTCGAAGCGCAGGCGCAGCACCACCGTTCGAGACACGCGCTCGGCCGCCCGCAACCGGCGGGACAGCCGGTCGACGATGCCCATGAGGATCGCATCGAGATCGCCGTGCGAGCGTTTTCGCCGCCCGAGCGCCC
>DATFRW010000070.1:0-17825 GCA_035262945.1 Solirubrobacteraceae bacterium | reverse complement strand
GCGAGCACGCCGGGCCGGTCCTCGACGTCGATGACGACGACCTCCCGCTCGCGCGAGACCGACACGTCGTGCGAGAGCGCCAGCGAGTGCCTCGCCGCCTCCGCGTGCTTGACGAGGATGTGAAGCTCGGCCCGATCGGCCGGTCCAACGCACGTTGCCGCGGCGATGTTCACGCCGGCGTCGCTGATCGCGGCGGCGATCTCCGCCAGCGCTCCCGGCGTGTTCTGGACGTCGATGGCGAGGTCGATCGCCATGCGTCAACTTCCCCATGGCGGGCCGGCGGTCGTGCCGCCCCACTCCTCCGGCTGCACGTCGCGCAGCGTCTCGGAGAAGATCCAGCGGTGCCCGAACGGGTCCTCGGCCTCGTACTGGCGCTCGCCGTACTCCCAGTCGGTCGGCTCCATGCGGATCGTCGCGCCATGTGCACGGGCGTGCTCGCAGTGGGCGCGCGCGTCGTCGACCCGCACGACCACCGAGTGCGTCTCCTCGCCGGGGCGGGGCGGGCGGCGCTCATGCCGGACGTCGCCGACGATGAGCGCCCCGTCCCCGAAGCTCAGCTGCGATCGGTGGTTCTCGCCGATCCGGACGCGCTCGGCGAAGCCGAAGGCCGACTGCAGCCATTCGACCGCCTCGCGCACGTCCGGATAGACGAGGACCGGGATCACCGATGCGGACGGGATCGAACGATTGCTCCGCAAGGACGCGGAGTCTACGTCTCGATCAGCCGGCCTGGGCGATCCAGGAGTTCACGAACGCACGCGAGTACGCGGTGTCCGAACGCTGGTAGGCGCCGGTGGCGTTGCAGGTCAGCGAGTTGACGTACGACGCGTCGCCGAGCACGTACGGGCCCACGAACACGCCGCCGCCGGAGTCGCCGAAGCACGAGCCGCCGCCCGCCTTCGAATCCTTGGCGCTGTTCTGGAACGCGACGACCTCGGCCTGCACGTTCTTGAGGTACGCGGTGGTCGACTGGCGCTCCTGGTTGACGATCTGCGCCTTCTTGGTGCCGATGTCGACGCCATAGCCGACGAGCGTGAACGTCTCGTTCTTGAGCGCGCCCTGGTTGGCGTCGAGGAAGCCGACGGGCGGCAGCGGCGCGGGCCTGACGCTCGGCCACTTCATCGTCGCGGGCGCGTCGAGCACCACGACGCCCTGGTCGTGCTGCTTGGAGATCGACAGCTTCCCGTCCCAGAGCGGGTCGGGATGCGCGACGCCGGTGATGTAGTGGGCCGCGCGCGCGGCCTTCTCGGCGTCCGAGATGCCGGGCTGCAGCGGGTCGGGCTGCAGCGCGTCGTCGAACGAGACGTAGACGTCGGTGGCCGGGCCCTCGGTGCAGTGCCCGGCGGTGAGTACCACGCGCGCGGAGACGAGCGTGCCCGAGCAGCGGAAGCGCCCATCGGCCGTCGTGAAGCGCACGAGCCCCACATTGGTGTGCACCGTGTCGGGCGTACCCCCGACGATGGCGCCCGCCGGAGCGGCGGGAATCAACATGCCCGCCACGGCGGCGGTGCCGATGGCGGCGCGCAGGACAGTACGACGCAAGACGATCCTCCCTAGACGGTTTGCGAAGCGGCTCACCCTACAACCGGTCGGATCACGTCGCGGCGATTCGGTCCTGGAGGAACTCCTGCTCGGCGACGTTGCCGCTGAGCTCCAGCGCCGCCCTGTACGCCGCCACCGCTTCGCGGTCGCGGCCGAGGCGATGCAGGAGGTCGGCCTTCGTCGCCGGCAGGTAGCGGTAGCCGGCCAGGCGCCCGTCGCGCTCGAGCGCCTCGACCTCGGCGAGCGCCGCTTCGGGACCGTGCACCATCGCGACCGCCACGGCCCGGTTGAGCGCGACGACCGGCGACGGCCAGCGGCGCAGCAGCTCGTCGTAGAGCGTCAGGATCTGCGGCCAGTCGGTCTCCGCGTAGCTCGGCGCCTGGGCGTGCAGCGCCGCGATCGCCGCCTGCAGGACGAAGCGTCCCGGCGGCCCGGCCCGCAGCGCGGCGACGATGAGCCGGTCGGCCTCGGCGATGAGGCCGCGGTCCCAGACGGAGCGGTCCTGATCCTCGAGGCGCAGGAGGCGCCCGTCGTCGTCGGTGCGCGTCGCGCGCCGCGCCTCGTGGACAAGCAGCAGCGCGAGCAGCCCCGCGACCTCGCGATCCTCGGGCAGCAGCAGCCGCAGCATCCGCACCAGGTCCAGCGCGCGGCCGGTCAGCTCGTCGCGCACGAGGTCGGCGCCCGACGGCGCCGTGTGGCCGGTCGCGTAGAGGAGGTGGATGACCGTGAGCACCGCGTCGACGCGCGCGGGCAACTCCTCGGGCGCGGGAACCGTGTAGGGGATCCGCGCGGTCGCGATCTTCTTCTTCGCGCGCGTGAGACGGGCCGCCATCGTGGGCTCGGCAACCAGGAAGGCCTGTGCGATGTCCGGCGTCGCGACGCCGCACACGAGCCGCAGCGTCAGCGCGACCTGCGCCTCCGGCGCCAGCGCCGGGTGGCAGCAGATGAAGATCAGCCGCAGCCGGTCGTCCGGGATCGCATCGCTGTCGGCGTCGGGCGTCTCGGCCGCGTCGGGCTCGAGCAGGAGCGGGAGCTTGGCCTGGAGCGCCGAGCGCCGCCGCACCACATTGAGCGCGGCCCGCCGCGCGACCGTCGTCAGCCACGCGCCGGGGCGGTCGGGGACGCCGTCGCGCGCCCAGGTGCGCAGCGCCTGGACGTACGCGTCCTGCACGACCTCCTCGGCGGCGTCGAGGTCGCGCGTCACGCGCACCGTCGCGGCGAGCACGTAGGCCCACTCGCGACGGTGCGCGTCGGCGACGGCCTGGGCGACCGCGCTCAGCTCGCCTCCACGATCTCGAAGCCGAGCAGTGGGCGGACCTCGACCGCGCCGTCGACGATCGGCGTCATCTTGGCCAGCGCGAGCGCGTGGTCAAGGTCGCGGGCCTCGAGGACGAAGACGCCGGCCAGCGCCTCCTTGGTCTCGATGAACGGGCCGTCGGTGACGAGGTCGCCCCGGATCGTCGTCGCCGTGTCCGGCTGCTCCAGCGCCAGCCCGGCCACGGTCCGCCCGCCCTGCTCGGCGACCCGCTTGGGCAGATCGATGTGCTGCTGCATCACCTCCGGCGGCAGCTCCTCCGGAGGCACGCGCTCGTAGATCAGCACTGCGTACTGGGGCATCACGCCACCCTTTCGCTCTCGAACACACCCGCGATCCAGTCGGCCCACGCCCCCCGGCTCGCGTCGCGATCGACGCCGTCGGCGAACAGGTGGTGCGCCGCGGCGACCGGCCACTCCCACTCGTCGCGCCCGTAGAACCGGTAGAGCGCATCCGGCGTGCGCACGCCGAGGAACGGGCTCGTCGCGTAGTCCACCACACCTTCGATCGGCTTCAGGCCCGCGGGGGTCAGCGTGACCGGATCGCCCGCCACGACGTCGTCCGGGACGCCGAGCGCGCGGCGCAGCGCCGCGAAGCCGCCCTGCGCCGACGACGGCGGCGCCTCGACGCTGATGTAGGCCGGCTCGCGCCCGGCGAAGTAGCACGCGTACTGGCCGAGCGAGTGCTGGTAGAAGGTGGTATGCCGCCGGCACGCGTCGAGCTGGCGGTCGAAGTCGTCGGCCGGCACCTCGGTGCGGTGCCGGTAGGTCATGTACGTGATCGGGCCTTGCGCCTCGAACCGATACTCCAGCTCGTTGAGCCCGTCAGCCTCCGCGCGCGTCCGCGTCGCGAAGCGGTGCGGTGGCTCCCACGCCGTCACGATCCCGCCCCTCGACGTCAGCCCGCGCTCGGCGCCGCCGACCCGCGGCTCGTACTCGATCGGCCACAGATAGCCGTCGGCCTGCTTGGTCACCGCGTACCAGACGTCCTGCGGGCGAGCGGGCAGCTCTCCCTCCCAGCGAACCTCGAACTGCTTGAGCATGTCGACCTCCGTCGCTCGTTGGCCTTCTACCCCAACGACACGCGGGCCGGGCCGAAATCGACAGCCACCGCGCTCAGGTCCGGTAGCCTCAGCACTCCCGGGGAACAGGAGGAAGATGGGGTCCAAGTCGTGGCTTGCCATCGACGTCGGAACGGCGCCGATGCTCCGCGCACAGGAGCTGCGGTTCGCGTGGGAGCGTTTCGTCTCCGACCTGGGTCAGGACGGCCTCGACCAGGACGGCGATCCCGACGACATCCGCGAGCCGATCGTCGCGTCCTGGTGGCGTTCGCTGGCCGCCGGCATCGATCCCACCGCGCACGAGCTCGCGCCCGTCCTCGCCGACGAGGACGAGACCGAGATGCTGTGGGCCGAGCACCCGCTCGGCCGCAAGTCCGGGCTGATCCACGAGTGCCTCGCCGCGATCGCGGAGGAGGCCGACCACCTCATCGTCATCACCGATGCCAGCGGCCTGCTGCTGAGCGTCGAGGGCAGCGCCCGCCTGCGCCTGCGCGCCGCCGACCACATGAACTTCACCGAGGGCGCGTTGTGGAGCGAGCACGGCGCCGGCACCAATGCGATCGGCACCGCCATCGCGGCCGACCACGCCGTCCAGGTCTTCGGCCCCGAGCACTTCAACGAGGTCGTCCAGCGCTGGACCTGCTCGGCGGCGCCGATCCACGACCCTGACAGCGGCCTGCTACTCGGCGTCATCGACCTCACCGGCGACTTCTCGACGGTGCAGCCGCACAGCCTCGCCGTCGCGACGGCGACCGCGCAGGCGGTCGAGGCCTCGCTGCGGCTCGACATGCAGGAGCACGACCAGCGCCTCCGCGCCCGGTACGGCGACAAGGTCGCCGCCGCCCCCGGCACGCGCGCCCTCGTCACGCCCAACGGCCGGCCGATCACCGACGTCCCGGCGAGCTGGGGAGCGACCGGGAGGCTGACGATCCCGCCCGGCGGCGGCAGGCTCACGCTGCCCTCCGGCGAGCTCGCCAACGCCGAGCCGGTGGGCCCGGCGGAGGAGCTGTTCCTGGTCAGCGCCGCCGTGGCGCGCACGCGATCCCACGCGCGGCCGCTCGCGCGCCTACAGCTCCTCGGGCGCGAGCGCGCGGTCCTCGAGGTCGACGGCGGGGCCGTCGAGCTGCGGCCGCGCCTCGCCGAGATCCTCGCGCTGCTGTGCACGCACCCCGAGGGCATGAGTGCGGGCGCGCTCTGCGCCGATCTGCACGGCGACGAGGGGAGCCCGGGCAGCGTGCGCGTGGAGGTGTCACGCCTGCGCAAGCTGCTGGGCCCGTGGATCGACACCGATCGCTACCGCTTGACCTGCGATGTCGAGACCGACGTGCGCCGGGTCGAGGGCATGCTGCGCACCGGCGCCGTGCGCGAGGCCGCCGAGGCCTACCCGGGCCCGCTGCTCCCCGGCTCGGAGGCGCCCGGGATCGTCGATGCGCGCGAGCAGCTCGAGGCGTGGCTGCGCCAGGCCGTGATGACCGGCGGCGACGCCGACGCGCTCTGGGCGTGGGTCAACTGCTCCTCCGGCCGCGAAGACCTCGGAGCGTGGAAGCGACTGCTCTCGCAGCTCGCGTTCCATGACCCGCGGCGCAGCCTCTGCGCCGCGCGCGTGGGCGAGCTGCGCCGCTTGCTCGCCTAGGCATCGGGGCGCGTGCAGCGCCCGTGTAACGGTGCGGTGGTGGAGTGAGCCTCGCCGCCGGCAACCCGGGCGAGGAGAGCACGCCACGATGCAGTCGAGGAGGAGTCGACGGGGCCTGAGCACCGCGCGAGCGGCGCTGCAGGTCGAGTGGCTGCTTGCGGCGCGACCCGACGGCGTCCGCGCCGACCAGGTCGCCGAGGCCATCGGCAAGAGCATGTCGACCGCCTACAACCTCCTCGCCAGCTTGTGCGAAGAGGGCGTCGCCGCCCACCATCCCGGCGGCGTCTACCGCCTTACGCCCGCCTTCCGCGAGCTCGTGGCGACCGGGAGCGCGGACAACGCCCCCGAGCTCCACGACCTCTCCGGCCTCGTCACCGACCTCCTCGCGCGCACCCACAAGCGCTCCTATCTCGCGGTCGTTCGCGGCGGCGAGCTCTACGTGGTCTTCGAGCGCGGGCTCCAGGGGATGCCGAAGCTGCCGGGCTTCTCGCCGCGCATCATCGACAACGCCCACGCCGTCGCGCTCGGCAAGGTCGTGCTCGCGCTCGCGCGGCCCGAGGTCGTCGCGCGCTACCTGCGCCGACCGGGCCTGCGCCCCTTCACCGACCACACGATCGTCGACCCGAAGGCCCTGCGCGAGGAGCTCGCCGCCGTCCGGCGCCAGGGCTTCGCGGTCGAGCGCGAGGAGTTCGACGACGACTTCTGCTGCATCGCCGCGCCGGTCCGCGACCCGCGCCGGCGGTTCCTCGGCGTCGTCGGGATCTCGATGACGCGGCGGGCGTTCGATGACGAGCACGACGCGCTCGCGCGCGCCGTCGTCGGCGTCGCGAACGCCTATGCAGACGTCGATTTCCAGGCATTTGCCGAAACCGGGCCCGTTCTTGATCGGGCCGCCGAACGAGACCTAGCGTCCGCGACTCCAAGCAGCGTGCCGTGAGCGTCCAAAGGAGGTGCCGGCCTTGAGCCGAGCCAGCATCACGAAGGCCCATCAGAAGATCCAGGAGCTCTCCTGGGAGCCGACGTTCGTCGAGCCGGTCGACAAGTACCCGACCGACTACACGTTCGAGAAGGCCCCGAAGAAGGACCCGCTCAAGCAGGTCCTGCGCTCCTACTTCCCCATGGAGGAGGAGAAGGACAACCGCGTCTTCGGCGCGATGGACGGCGCGATCCGCGGCAACATGTTCCGCCAGGTCCAGGAGCGGTGGATGGAATGGCAGAAGCTGTTCCTGAGCATCATCCCGTTCCCCGAGATCTCCGCCGCCCGGGCGATGCCGCTGGCCATCAACGCGGTACCGAACCCCGAGGTCCACAACGGGCTCGCGATCCAGATGATCGACGAGGTTCGTCACTCGACGATCCAGATGAACCTCAAGCGGCTGTACATGAACCACTACATCGACCCGGCGGGGTTCGACATCACCGAGAAGGGGTTCTCGAACTGCTACGCGGGGACGATCGGCCGGCAGTTCGGCGAGGGATTCATCACCGGTGACGCCATCACCGCGGCCGACATCTACCTGACCATCGTGGCCGAGACGGCGTTCACGAACGTCCTCTTCGTCGCGATGCCGGGCGAGGCGGCGGCCAACGGCGACTACCTGCTGCCGACCGTCTTCCACTCGGTGCAGTCCGACGAGTCGCGCCACATCTCCAACGGCTACTCGATCATCATCATGGCGCTGGCCGACGAGCGCAATCGCCAGCTGCTCGAGCGCGACCTGCGCTACGCGTGGTGGAACAACCACGCCGTGGTCGACGCGGCGATCGGGACGTTCATCGAGTACGGCACCCGTGACCGTCGCAAGGACCGCGAGAGCTACGCCGAGATGTGGCGGCGGTGGATCTACGACGACTACTACCGCTCGTACCTCGTCCCCCTCGAGAAGTACGGGCTCGTCGTCCCGCACGACCTCGTCGAGGAGGCGTGGAACCGGATCTGGAACAAGGGCTACATCCATGAGGTGGCCCAGTTCTTCGCCACCGGCTGGTTCGCCAACTACTGGCGGATCGACGGCATGGACGACTCGGACTTCGAGTGGTTCGAGCACAAGTACCCGGGCTGGTACGACAAGTACGGCAAGTGGTGGGAGCGCTACTCGGAGATGGCCGTCAAGAACGGCCACAAGCCGATCGCCTTCGAGCCCGGCGCCGAGTACGAGTACCCGCACCGGTGCTGGACGTGCATGGTGCCGGCCCTCATCCGTGAGGACATGGTCGTGGACGAGGTCGACGGCCAGGTGCGCACGTACTGCTCGGAGACCTGCCACTGGACCGACAAGATCGCGTTCCGGCCCGAGTACGAAGGGCGGCCGACGCCGTCCATGGGCCGCCTCGCGGGCAAGCGCGAGTGGGAGACCCTGCACCACGGCAAGGACGTCGGCGAGATGATGCAGGAGTCCGGCTTCGTCCGGGACGACGGGCACACGCTCGTCCCGCAGCCGCATCTGAATCTCGACCCGAAGAAGATGTGGACGCTCGACGAGGTCAAGGGCATCACGCTCCAGAGCCCCAACGTGCTCCTCAACGAGATGTCGCCGGAGGGGCGCGAGAAGCACGTCGCCCACTACAAGGCGGGCGGCCCCGCCGGACGCCCGGCGCCCGAGGACGCGACGGCCTGAACACGCGGATACGGCCGGGAGCACCCGCGAGCTCCCGGCCACCGCCTGCCGCCATGGGAAAGACCCACACCGTTCGCTTCGAGCCGGTCGGCGTCGAGATCGAGGCCGACGAGGACGAGACGATCCTCAACGCGGCGTTCCGCCAGGGGGTCACGCTCATGCACGGCTGCAAGGAGGGCCAGTGCTCGGCGTGCAAGTCCTTCCTGCTCGACGGCGAGGTCGACCTCGACCGCTACTCGACGTTCGCCCTGCCGGACTTCGAGGAGGCCGAGGGCTGGACGCTGTTGTGCCGGGCGCACGCCTACTCCGACCTCGAGGTCGAGCTCATCAACTACGACGAGGAGGTCATCCGCGGCGGTGTGCCGCCGCGGACGGTCTCCACGGTCGTCGAGGCCGTCGAGCCGCTCACCGCGGACATCTGGTTTCTCCGGTTGCGGCCCGAAGAGCAGCTCGAGTTCAAGCCCGGCCAGTACGTCGACATCGGCATCCCCGGCAGCGATGAGCACCGCTCGTTCTCGATGGCCAACACGGACACCGAGACGCTCGAGTTCATGATCAAGCAGTACCCCGGCGGCAAGTTCTCGGGGCTGCTCGCGGACGGCTCGATCAAGCCGGGCGACACGCTCGACGTGACCGGGCCGTACGGGGTCTTCACCCTGCGGCCGAGCTCGCCGCGCCGGCTGCTGTTCATCGGCGGCGGCGCCGGCATGGCACCGATCCTCGCGCTGCTGCGCTCGATGAAGGAGAGCGCGAGCCCGCGCGAGGCGGCGTACTACTACGGCGCGCGCAGCGCGGCCGACCTCTTCCACCTGGAGGAGCTGGCCGGGCTGCCGTGCGCGTTCGTCCCGGCGCTGTCCGAGGACAGCAACGGCTGGGCGGGCGAGACCGGCCTGATCACCGACGTCGTCGACCGCCTGGAGGGCGACCTCGCCGAGGTCGACGCGTACCTCTGCGGCCCGCCGCCGATGGTCGACGCCGCCCTCGACCTGCTCGAGGCCCGGGGCGTTCCCGAAGCCCACGTCTATTTCGACAAGTTCACGACCACCGAGCATCAGTGAGAGGAGAGCCATGGCCACGGACACTTCGGTGAAGGAGCGCAGCGTCCCCAAGCCGGTGTTCACGGACGCTGAGGCGGGGGCCAAGGAGTTCCCCTCGTCCAACAGCCGCAGCTACAACTACTTCACCCCGCGCAAGCGCCGGGCCACGGTCTACGAGGACGTCACGGTCGACGTCCAGCCCGATCCGGCCAGGCACCTCACCCAGGGATGGGTCTACGCGTTCGCCAACGGCGACGCCGGCTATCCGCAGGAGTGGACCGCGCTGGAATCGTCGAACTGGCACGAGTTCCTCGACCCCAACGAGGAATGGGAGCAGACGATCTACCGCAACAACGCGGCGGTCGTCCGCCAGATCTCGCAGAACATCGAGCATGGCCGCCTGGCCCACGTGTACTCGTCGCTGGATCCCGCGTGGGTGAAGGTGCTCGAGCGCCACGTGTTCGCGTGGGCGCACGCCGAGCACGGGATCGGGATGCACGTCTACACCCCGGCCCAGCGCGACGCGCCGACGAACATGATCAACAACGCGATGGCGGTCGGCGCGGCGCACAAGCTGCGCTTCGCGCAGGACCTGATCCTCTACAACCTCACGCTGTCCGAGGAGGTCCCCGGCTTCGACGGGTCCGTCCATCGCAAGACGTGGCAGGAGGACCCGGTCTGGCAGCCGACCCGCGAGTTCGTCGAGCGGATGACCGGCATCCGCGACTGGGGCGAGCAGTGGTTCGTCACGGCGGTCGTCTTCGAGCCGCTGCTGGGCGAGCTGTTCCGCTCGGGCTTCGTCATGCAGGTGTCGGCGCTGCACGGCGACTTCGTCACCCCGACGATCATGGGCGCCGGCGAGTCCGACGCCGCCCGCGAGCAGCGCGGCGCGCGCGTGCTGTACCGGATGCTCGCCGACGACGAGGCCCACGGCGAGGCCAACCGCGAGCTCATGCAGGGTTGGCTTGAGAGCTGGTCGGAGGAGGCGATCGCCGCCGCACGCCAGCTGCAGCCGATCTGGTCGCAGATCTCGGAGAAGGTCGTCCGCTTCGAGGACTCCCTGGACCGCTCGCGCGAGCGCCAGGAGAGCCTTGTCGGCGACATCGGACTGAACACCCCGAAGGAGGTCACGGCATGACGGAGTTCGCTGTCGATCGCAGCTCGTCCAACCGCGCAGGCGTCACCCTGATGAACAACCAGGTCGGTTACGTGGTGGCCGAGGTCATGCGCGGCAAGGATGGCGTGGAGGTCACCGAGCTGCCGTCGATGATCCGCGTCGACGGCGTCGGTCAGGTCGACTTCGACTATGCCGAGCTCGCCGAAGCCCTCGGGTGGGACGACTTCGGCAACAACGACTTCGAGGAGATCATGTCCACCCACTATGGGCGTATGGTCGTCCTCGACGATCGTGTGGTGCTGTTCGCCAACCCGGAGGACGCCGCCGAGTACATCGGGTTCGACCTCCAACCGGTGCAGTAGCCACTGACGAGAGGAGAGGAGACCATATGTACGAGAAGGACGGAGAGAAGTACTTCGTCTTCGACAGCCATCTCCACTTCTGGGACGCGAGTCCGGCCAACTGGGTCCCGGGGCAGGAGCAATACGCGAAGGGCTGGATCGAGTGCTTCCACGCCTACATGGGGCTGGCGCCGGCGGAGACGCACTGGACGCTCGAGCACTTCCAGAAGTACTCGGTCGAGGACTTCGGCCGGGACGTCTTCGAGAACGGCCACGTTGACAACGCGGTGTTCCAGTCGACGTACCTGAAGGACTGGTACATCACCGGCTTCAACGACATCGAGCACAACGCCGCGCTGCTCAGCGAGTTCCCCGGCAAGCTCATCGTCAACGGACGCTGGGATCCGCGTGACGGCGAGGCCGGCCTGCAGCAGCTCGAGGCCGATCACGCCAAGTACGGCATCCAGGGCGTGAAGCTCTACACCGCCGAGTGGAAGGGCGCCTCCCGCGGGTGGAAGCTCACCGACCCGGAGGCGGTGCCGTTCCTCGAGAAGTGCGACGAGCTCGGGATCCGCAACCTCCACGTCCACAAGGGCCCGACGATCTGGCCGCTGGACAAGGACGCGTTCGACGTCTCCGACATCGACCACGTGGCGACGGACTTCCCGAACCTCAACTTCATCGTTGAGCACGTCGGGCTGCCGCGGATCGAGGACTTCTGCTTCATGGCGACGCAGGAGCCCAACGTCTACGCCGGTCTGGCCGTGGTGATCGGCGGCTTGATGCACGCCCGCCCGCGCTTCTTCAACAAGGTGATGGGGGAGCTGCTGTTCTGGGTCGGCGAGGACAAGATGCTGTTCGGCTCCGACTACGCCATCTGGGAGCCGCAGTGGGAGGTCGAGGGCTTCATCGACTGGGAGATGCCCGACGACCCGGAGTTCTCCGACTACCCGCGGCTGGACACCAACGGCAAGAAGAAGATCATTGGCCTCAACGCGGCCAAGCTCTACGGCGTCGAGGTGCCGGCGGAGCTGCAGCTGGGCAACGGCGGCGAGCCCGCGGCCCGCGACGACGCCCAGCTGGTCGAGGGCGCCACTTGACGCTGACACTGGAGGACAGAGTCCTCACCGCGCTGGGCACGGTGTACGACCCCGAGCTCGATCAGCCGATCTCCGCTCTCGGCTTCGTCGGGGAGTGCGCCGTGTCCGGTGGCGGGGAGGTCTCCGTCCGCCTGCGCCTGCCCACGCCGCAGTGCGCGCCGAACTTCGCCTACCTGATGGCCGCCGACGCGCACGCGGCCGTCCTCGCGGTTCCCGGAGTGACGTGCGCGAGCGTCGTGCTCGAGGACCACTACACGGGCGCGGAGATCAACGCGGCGCTCGCGCGCGGCGGCGACTTCGACGACGCGTTCCCCGGCGAGACGACGGGGTCGCTCGACGCGCTGCGCGAGCTGTTCCGGCGCAAGGCGCTCGTCGCCCGTCAGGCGCGCTTGTGCCAGGGACTGCTGGCCGAAGGCGCGACGCCCGAGGACATCGCCGGCATGCGCGTCGCCGACCTTCCCGACGGTGCGGACGGCGTCCGTTGCCGTGAGCTGCGCCGGGTGCTCGGACTGCCCCACGCCGCCGGCGACGCCATGCTCGTGGCCGGCGACGGCTCGATGCTGAGCGCCGAGGAGCTGCCGAAGTGGCTGCGCCGCGCCCGGCTCATGACCCTGAGCCTCGAGGCCAACGGCGAGATCTGCCGCTCGCTGCTGGCCGTCCGTTACGGCGAGCCGGCCTTGCTCGGCTCGCCCGCCGTTTCAAGCTCCGACCATGAGGAGGTTGCGGCATGAAGGCCGCCCGTCTGCACGCCTATCACGAGCAACTGAAGATGGACGAGGTCGACGAGCCGAAGGCGACCGGCCCGCACGACGTCATCGTCCGCATCGGCGCGGCCGGGTTGTGCCGCACCGACCTGCACATCCAGGAAGGGCAGTGGGCGGAGAAGTCCCAGGTCGTCCTGCCCTACACGCCCGGCCACGAGAACGCCGGCTGGATCCACGAGGTCGGCTCCGACGTGTCCAACGTCGAGGTCGGCGACACGGTCATCGTTCACCCGTTCATCACCTGCGGGCTGTGCCGGGCCTGCCGGCGCGGCGACGACATGCACTGCGCGAACGGGTCGTTCCCGGGCATCAACCGCGACGGCGGCTTCGCCGACTTCCTGCTGACCAGCGCCCGCTCGGTGGTCAAGCTCGACCCGTCGCTGCAGCCGGCCGACATCGCGGCGCTGGCCGACGCTGGGCTGACGGCGATCCACGCGGTCAAGAAGGCGATCCCGGTGCTCGGCTCGGGGACCAAGTGCGTGGTCATCGGGGCCGGCGGCCTGGGCCACATCGGCATCCAGTGCCTGAAGGCCTACACGCCGACCGAGATCATCGTCGTGGACCCCAGCGAGAAGGCGCTCGCGCTGGCCAGCGAGGTCGGCGCCGACCACACGGTCAAGGTCGAGGGCACCTCGCACATCGACACCGTCCAGGAACTGACCGACGGCGCCGGCGCGCAGGCGATCATCGACTTCGTCGGCGAGAAGGGCGCGCTCGAGGACGGCGTCGCCATGATCGAGGACGGCGGCTTCTACTACGTCATCGGCTACGGCGAGAACGTCAACGTCCCCACGATCGACATCATCTCGCGGGAGATCTCGTTCATCGGCAACCTCGTCGGGACCTACGCCGACCTGCAGGACCTCATGACGCTCACCGCGCAGGGCAAGGTGACCCTGCACACGAGCACCTATCCGCTCGAGGCCATCAACGACGCGATGGCCGACCTCGACAACGGGCGGCTCCAAGGCCGCGGGATCCTCGTCCCGGCGAGCGTGCCGGCGGCGGCATAGCAACGAAGCGGAGGCGCGATGGGCAAGCGGCTGTACTTCAACCACGAAGCCCGCCGGCTGCTGCAGGCCGGGGTCGACGAGCTGGCCAACACGGTGAAGGTCACGCTCGGGCCGAAGGGGCGCAACGTGGTGCTCGAGCGCCTGACCGGCGCGCCCACGATCACGAACGACGGCGTCTCGATCGCGCGCGAGATCGAGCTCACCGACCAGTTCAAGAACATGGGCGCGCAGCTCGTCCGCGAGGTCGCCAACAAGACCTCGGACCTCACCGGCGACGGCACGACGACGGCGACGCTGCTTGCCCAGGCCATCGTGCGCGAAGGCATGCGCGCCCTCGAGGAGGGCGTCAACCCGATGCTGCTGCGCCGCGGGATCGAGGAGGCGACCGCGGCGCTCGTCGCGGAGTTGCGGCGTACGGCGCGCCCGGTCGAGGGCCGCGACCAGCTCGCGCACATCGCGACGATCGCCGCCAAGGAGGACGAGGTCATCGGCAACGCGGTCGCCGATGCGCTGGACCGGGTCGGGCCGGAGGGCGTGGTCACCGTCGAGGAGGCCGACGTCCCCGGGATCAGCGTGAGCTTCGTCGAGGGGATGCACGTCGAGAACGGCTGGGTCTCGCCGTACATGGTCGCCGACCGCACGCGCATGGAGACGGTCTTCGAGGACCCGTACATCCTCATGACGACCAAGCCGATCTCGCACGCGCAGGACCTGCTGCCCACGCTCGACCAGGTCATGAAGGCGCCGCGCCCGCTCGTGGTCCTCGCCGAGAAGGTCGACGGCTCCGCGCTCGGGATGCTCGTCGCGAACAACCAGCACAAGACGATCCAGGCGGTCGCGGTGCGCGCGCCCGGGTTCGGGCATCGGCGTGTCCATCACCTTGGCGATCTCGCAGCCTTCACCGGCGGCCAGGTGATCACCGACGACGCGGGCCTCACGCTCGCTCACGTCAAGGCCGAGTCGCTCGGGCGCGCGCGCCGGGTCGTCGTCACCGAGGACTCGGCGACCTTCATCGAGGGCGGCGGCACGCGCGACGCCGTCGAGGCGCGCCTGAACGAGATCCGGACCGGCCTCGCGCGGGCGACCCAGGAGCGCGACGTCGAGGTGCTCGAGGAGCGCCTGGCGAAGCTGGCGCTGTCGCTGGCCGTGATAAAGGTCGGCGCGCCGACCGACGTCGTGCTCAACGAGCGGATGCGGCGAACGCAGGGCGCCCTCGCCGCGACGCAGGCGGCGGTCTCCGAAGGGATCGTCGCGGGCGGCGGCACGGCGCTGCTGCGCATCGCGCCGGCGCTCGATGCCCTATCCCAGGACGGCGAGTACGGCCGCGGCGTGGACGTCGTGCGCAAGGTGCTGCCGGAGCCGCTGTATTGGATCGCGTCGAACGCCGGCTACGACGGCCAGGCCACGATCGATCAGGTCAAGGCGATGCCGGAGGGCCACGGTCTCGACGCGCTCACCGGCGAGTTCGGCGACCTCTTCGACAAGGGCGTCGTCGACCCGGTGCGGGTCACGCGCCTGAGCCTCGAGCACGCCGCGTCGGTGGCCGCGCTGATGCTGACGACCGAGGCGCTCGTGGCCGAGGAGCTCATCGCGCAGCCCGGCGCCGTGATCGCGCCCGGCTTCGGCGATCTGGCCGAGGGCCTGGCACGCCCCTCGTCGCCCATCTGAGCGACACTCCAAACATGACGCTGCAGCCAGCACTCGAGACACGCGCGCTCGGGGCGACCGGCATGGACATCACGCGCGTCGGTTTCGGCGCGTGGGCGATCGGCGGCGGTGACTGGCAGTTCGGCTGGGGTCCGCAGGACGACGACGAGTCGGTCGCCGCCATCCACCGCGCGCTCGAGCTCGGCGTGAACTGGATCGACACCGCCGCGGTGTACGGGCTCGGGCGCTCCGAGGACGTCGTCGGGCGCGCGCTCGAGGGCCGCGGCGAACGTCCCTACGTGTTCACGAAGGCATCGCGGGTCGACGCCGGCGAAGGCCGCATCGAGAGCAACCTCCAGCGCGACTCCATCCTGCGCGAGGTCGAGGCCAGCCTGCGGAGGTTGCGCACCGACGCGATCGACCTCTACCAGATCCACTGGCCGCGGCCGGACGAGGACATCGAGGAGGGCTGGGCGACCTTCGCCGAGCTGAAGGACCAGGGCCTCGTGCGCCACATCGGCGTGTCGAACTTCGACGTCGCCCAACTACGCCGCGCGCAGGCGATCGCGCCCGTCGAGACCCTGCAGCCGCCGTACTCGCTCGTCAACCGCGACGTCGAGGCCGAGATCCTGCCGTTCGCCGAGCGCGAGGGGATCGGCGTGATCGCCTACTCGCCGATGGGCTCCGGCCTGCTCACGGGCGCGATGACGCGCGAGCGCATCGCCGCCCTCCCCGCGGACGACTGGCGCAGGGACAACCCGCGCTTCCAGGAGCCCGAGTTGTCCCGCCACCTGGCGACGGTGGAACGCCTGCAGGCGGTCGCCGAGCGCTATAGCACCACGCCGGGCGCCGTCGCGATCGCGTGGACGCTGCGCAACCCGGCGGTCGACGGCGCCATCGTCGGCTTCCGCCGGCCCGCGCAGGTCGACCCACTCGTCATCGCGGCGAACCTCGAGCTCACCGACGAGGACGTCGCGGAGATCGAGCGCCCAGCACCGGCGCCGGCGCATTAGGGCGCGGCAGCGCCGCCGGCGCCACGCGTGCAACGCTGTCGCGCCATGGCTGCCCTCGACTCGCTTCGCGGCCGGCTCGCCGAGCTGGCCGACCTCGGATCGCTCGCCCGCCTGGCCGGCTGGGACCAGCGCACGATGATGCCGCCGGCGGGCGGCACGGCGCGCGCGTACCAGATGGCCGCGATCTCGCGGCTCGCGCACGATCGCGGCACCGCCGAGGAGATCGGCGCGTGGCTCGACGCCATCGACGGCGACGACCTCGGTGACGTCGACCGGGACCTCGTGCGCGTCGCGCGCCGCGACTGGGAGCGCGAGCGCCGCGTCCCGGCCGACCTCGCCGCCGAGCGCGCGCAGGCGTCCGCCGAAGGGCAGGCGGCATGGCAGTCCGCCCGCGCCGCATCGGACTTCGCCGCGTTCGTACCGGCGCTGCGGCGCAACCTCGAGCTCGCGCGCGCGTACGCGGACTGCCTCGACGACGGCGAGCACCCCTACGACGCGCTGCTGGCCGACTATGACTGGGGCCTGACCGCGTCGCGGATCCAGGAGATCTTCGGGCCGCTGGCCGAGGCGCTGCCGCCGCTCGTCGCCGCGGCGGCCGCGCGCCCCGACCCGCCCGCCCTCGAGATCCCGATCAAGACGCAGCAGGCGGCGGTGCGCTCGACGCTCGCCCGCCTCGGCGTCGACGACGAGCGCTGGCGGATCGACGTCTCCCCGCACCCGTTCAGCACGTCGATGAGCCGCGACGACCTGCGCGTGACGACGCGCTACGAGCGCCCCGGCGCCGAGTCGCTGCTCGCCGCGCTGCACGAGTTCGGCCACGCGCTGTACGAGGGCCAGATCGCGCCGGAGCTGGGGCGGACGAACCTCGGCCACGGCACCTCGATGTCGATTCACGAGTCCCAGAGCAAGCTCTGGGAGAACCACGTCGCGCGCAACGGAGCATTCGCTCCGGTGCTCGCGGCCGAGGTGACCGCCGGCGGCTTCCCGGTCGAGCCCGACGCGCTGCACGCGGTGATGACGCACGTGCGCCCGTCGCTCATCCGCGTCGAGGCCGACCAGGTGACCTATCCGCTGCACATCGTGCTGCGCTTCGAGCTCGAGCTTGCGCTCGTGGAGGGCTCGCTCGACATCGCCGACCTGCCGACCGCCTGGAACGACGGCATGCGCCGGTTGCTGGGCGTCGAGGTCCCCGACGACGCGGTCGGCGTGCTGCAGGACGTCCACTGGGGCGTGGGCTCGTTCGGGTACTTCCCCAGCTACGCGCTCGGGTGTCTCATTGCCGCGCAGCTGTGGGAGCAGCTCGAGAGCGAGCTCGGGTCGCGGGACGAGGCGCTGGCGGCCGCCGACGTCGGCGCGATCCGCGACTGGCTCGGCGAGCACATCCACCGCTATGGGCGGCGACTCGACACCGAGCCGCTCGTGCAGCAGGCGACATCGCGCGGCATCGACGCCGCGCCGTTCCTGCGGTACGCCGCCCAAGCACATATCAGGTAGCCTGACGTTCGGCAGCGGAGGAGGCGCACGATGTCGACGACCGACACGCATTCGATCCCCGTCCCCGAGCCGAGCCTGACGGCCGAGGAGATGGTGCAGCGGGCCCGCGACATGGTGCCCGTGCTGCGCGA
>DATFRW010000069.1:0-9423 GCA_035262945.1 Solirubrobacteraceae bacterium | reverse complement strand
CTCGGCCTCGACGTCGCACCGCCGCCCGCGCGGCCCCCGAGGCGCGGCCGCGAGGCGGTGCCCCCGCCGGTCGCGGGCGCCGACCGCGGCAAGTGCTTCGCCTGCATCTGCGAGGACGTCACCGCGAAGGACATCCACCTCAGCGTCGAGGAGGGCTACGACTCGATCGAGCTCTCCAAGCGCTACACGACCACGACCATGGGCCCCTGCCAGGGGCGGATGTGCCAGCTGCCCGCCGTGCGGCTCATGGCGCAGGAGACCGGGCAGAGCCTTCAGGACGTCGGGACGACGACGGCGCGCCCGCCGTGGACGGCGGTGCCGCTCGGCGCGCTCGCCGGGCGGCCGATCGAGCCCGCGAAGCGCTCGGCCATCCACCCGCGCCACCGCGAGCTCGGCGCGCGGGTGATGTGGGCCGGCGACTGGCGGCGCGCGTACGACTACGGCAATCCGCAGGCCGAGGCGCTGGCCGTCCACGAAGCGGCGGGGCTCATCGACGTCTCGACGCTCGGCAAGCTCATCGTGCGCGGCCCGGACGCGGGCGCGTTCCTCGACCGCCTCTACCCCAACCGCTTCACGAACCTCGCGCCCGGTCGCATCCGCTACGGCGTGCTCACCTCGGACGCCGGGCGGATCATGGACGACGGGACCATCTGCCGGCTCGACGAGGAGAGCTTCTACGTCACCACGACCTCGAGCGGCGCGGGCGCGGTCGAGCAGTGGTTCGCGTGGTGGCTCGCGGACTGGCGGATGGACGTGACGCTCACGGACGTCACGCAGGGGCTGGCCGCCGTCAACCTCGCCGGCCCGCGGGCGCGCGAGATCATGGGCCGCCTCACCGACCTCGACTGCTCCAACGAGGCCTTCGCCTACCTCGACGGCAAGCGCGCGCGGGTCGCGGGCGCCCCGTCGCTGATCCTGCGCATCGGCTTCGTGGGCGAGGTCGGCTACGAGATGCACTTCCCGTCCGCGTACGGGCAGGACGTGTGGGACGCGATCCTCGACGCCGGCGCCGAGTTCGGCATCAAGCCGTTCGGCCTCGAGCCGCAGCGCATCCTGCGTCTGCAGAAGCAGCACATCCTCGTCGGGCAGGACACGGACTCTGAGTCGACCCCGTACGGCGCGGCGATGCCGTGGATCGTCAAGCTCGACAAGGACGAGGACTTCATCGGCAAGTGGGCGCTCGAGCACGCCGCCGAGCACCCCAGCGAGACCGCCTTGGTCGGCTTCACGATGCCCGACGGGGACGTCCCCACCGAGGGCGCCGCCGTCCTCGACGGCAGCGGCGAGCCGGTCGGGCAGGTGACGAGCGCCAGGCACTCCCGCCAGCTCGGGCGGGTCATCGGCATGGCGTGGGTTCCCTCTCCAATGGCCGCCGACGGCGCGACGATCACGATCTCGGACGAGCGCCGCCGGCTCAGCGCGTCGGTGATGACGAAGCCGTTCTACGACCCTGAGGGCGAGGTGCTGCGCTCATGACCGCCTTCGAGTTCCTCGAGGTCTCCGGCGACGCGGTCGCGCGCAGCCCGATGGAGCACCAGGCGCTCGAGGCCGGGGCGCGGTTCGAGGTCCGCGACGGCTGGAACGTCGCGGTGTCCTACCCCGCGAACGGCTCCCTGACCTGGACGGACATGTCGCATCTGCGCAAGCGCGAGGTGCGCGGCGCCCACGACCTGACACCGGGCCTGGCGTCGAAGGTGAACGGGAGCTGGTGGTGCCCGATCACCCGTGACCGCGCGCTGGTCATCGGGGGGTCAGACCCCTTGAGTGGGAGCGACTCAAGGGGTCTGACCCCGATCGACGTCACCACCACCCTCGCCGCCCTGAGCATCGCCGGGGCGCTCGCCCGCGAGGTCTTCGCGCGCTTCTGCGCGCTCGATCTGCGCGAGCGCGAGATGCCGGTCGGGGGCTTTCGCCCCGGATCGGTCGCCCGCACCCCCGGCTACGTGCTGCGCGAGGACGAGGACCGCTTCCTGATGCTGTTCGGCTGGGCGCTCGGCGAGTACATGTGGACCGTCGTCGCCGACGCGGCCGAGAGCCTGGGTGGTGTGGCCAGTGCGTGACATCTTCCGCCACCGCCGCATGTGGCGCCGGCGCCCGCGGCTGAAGGACTCCTACGACGTCGTGATCATCGGCGGCGGCTCGCACGGCCTCGCGACGGCCTACTACCTGCGCGAGCGCGGCATCACCGACGTCTGCGTGCTCGAGAAGAGCTACATCGGCTCGGGCGCCGCGGGCCGCAACACGACGATCCTGCGCTCGAACTACAAGACGCCCGAGGGCGCGCGCTTCTACGACGCGAGCGTGAAGCTCTACGAGGGCCTGTCCGCCGAGCTGAACTTCAACCTGCTCTTCTCGCAGTGCGGCCATCTCACGCTCGCCCATTCGGACCGGGCGATGTTCGTGATGGCCAACCGCGCCGAGGTCAACCGCCTCAACGGGATCGACTCGCGGCTCATCGGCCCGGACGAGGTCAAGCGCCTGGCGCCGGCGATGTACGTCGGGGCGGACACGACCTATCCGATCCTCGGCGCCCTCTACCACCCGCCCGGCGGGATCATCCGCCACGACGCGGTGGTCTGGGGGCTCGCCCGCGGTGCCGACGCGGGCGGCGCCGAGATCCACCCCTATACCGAGGTGCTCGGCCTGGAGCGCGCGAACGGCCGCGTGTCCGCAGTGCGCACGAACCGCGGCACGATCCGCGCGGGCCAGGTCATCAGCGCCACCGCGGGCTGGAGCACGCTGACCTGCGACATGGCCGGCGTGCCGCTGCCGATCACCACGCACATCCTGCAGGCGTTCGTCACCGAGCCGCTCAAGCCGCTGCTCGACGTGGTGATCGTCTCGTCGCAGATGCACGTCTACATCTCGCAGACCGACCGCGGCGAGTTCCTCATCGGCGCCGAGATCGAGCCGTGGACGACCTATCGCATGCAGGGCACGCTGAACTTCCTGCAGGAGGCCAGCCGCCACGCCCTCGAGCTCTTCCCGCAACTCGAGCGCGCGCGGATGCTGCGCTCGTGGGCGGGACTGTGCGACCTCTCTCCCGACTACAGCCCGATCCTCGGCAAGACCGAGGTCGACAACTTCCACGTCTCGGCCGGCTGGGGCACGTATGGCTTCAAGGCCGCGCCGATCGTCGGCAAGACGCTCGCCGAGCTCGTCGACACGGGCCGCACCCCCGACCTCATCGCGCCGTTCGCGCTCGAGCGGTTCTACGAGGACCGCCTCGTGTCCGAGCTGGCCGCCGCCGCAGTGAGTCACTGAAAGGAGTCCGCTGTGAAGAGCAGCCTCGAGATCGCCCAGGAAGCCGTCCTCAAGCCGATCGACGAGATCGCCGAGGAGGTCGGGCTCGAAGAGGACGAGTTCGAGCCGTACGGGCGCTACAAGGCCAAGATCAGCCTGGACGTGCTCGACCGCATGCGCGATGCGCCGAACGGCAAGATCGTGTGCGTCACCGGCATGACGCCGACGAAGGCGGGCGAGGGCAAGACGACCACGCTCGTGGGGCTCACGCAGGGGCTCGGCGTCGTCGGCAAGCGCCCCGTGGCGTGCCTGCGCGAGCCGTCGCTTGGCCCGGTGTTCGGCATCAAGGGCGGCGCGGCGGGCGGCGGCCTGACCCAGGTCGTCCCGATGGAGGACCTCAACCTCCACTTCACCGGCGACATCCACGCGATCGGCGCCGCCAACAACCTGCTGGCGGCGATGCTCGACGCCTCGATCCTCCACGGCAACCCGCTGCACATCGACGCGCTGCGCGTCGGCTGGCGCCGCGCCATGGACATGAACGACCGGGCGTTGCGCCAGATCACGATCGCGCTCGGCGGCCGCGCCAACGGCTACCCGCGCGAGAGCGGCTTCGACATCACCGCCGCCTCCGAGGTCATGGCGATCATGGCGGTCTCGCGCGACCTGCAGGACCTGCGCAAGCGCCTCGGCCGCATCACCGTCGCCCACTCCTTCAACGGCGGCAGGCCGATCACGGCCGAGGACCTCGGCGCGGCGGGCGCCATGGCGGTGCTGCTCAAGGACGCGCTCAAGCCGAACCTCATCCAAACGCTCGAGGGGCAGCCGTGCCTGATGCACTGCGGCCCGTTCGCGAACATCGCCCACGGCAACAACTCGCTCGTCGCCGACCTCATCGGGATGAAGCTCGGCGACTACGTCGTCACCGAGTCGGGCTTCGGGTCGGACATGGGGATGGAGAAGTTCTTCGACATCGTCTGCCGCTTCGGCGGGCTGTCGCCGAGCGCCGCCGTGCTCGTCACCACCGTGCGCGCGATCAAGCACCACGGCGGCATCGAGGACGACCCGCGGACCGACCGCGCCCGCGGGCGCGCCGCGATCGAGGCGGGCATGGCCAACGTCCGCCGCCACCTGGCCAACGTCAAGCAGTTCGGCCTGCCGTGCGTCGTTGCGGTCAACCGCCGCCCGGGCGACACCAACGAGGAGATCGAGCTCGTCAAGCGCCTGGCGGTCGAGGCCGGCGCCTACCGCGCCGAGGCCAACGAGGGCTTCGCCAAGGGCGGCATCGGCGCGGCCGACCTCGCCTCGGCGGTGGTCGATGCGTGCGAGGAGCCCAGCGAGTTCCGCATGCTCTACGACGACGACTGGACGATCCAGGACAAGATCGAGGCGATCGCCCGCCGCGTCTACGGCGCCGCCGACGTCTACTTCTATCCGGAGGCGGAGAAGAAGATCGGCCAGTACAACGCCGACGGCCTCAGCCACCTGCCGATCTGCATGGCCAAGACGCACCTGTCGCTGTCGGCAGACCCGCAGCTGCTCAACGCCCCCGAGAGCTTCAGCCTGCCGGTGCGCGACATCCGCGCCTACACGGGCGCCGGGTGGCTGGTCCCGCTGGCCGGCGACATCCAGCAGATGCCGGGCCTGGGTAAGACCCCGGCCGCGCTGAACGTCGACATCGACGAAACGGGGCGAACGGTTGGGCTGTTCTGAGGGACGCGCCGCAATGGACCAATTTGATCAAATGGGGTACAGTCGCGACGCGCCGCCGGGCGTGATCCGCACCCCAACTGACCACTGGGAGAGTGGGCATGACGAGCCATTACGAGGAGAGGGTCGCCGTCGACGCGCAGGCTCCGCTGGCGTTTGGGGGCACCGTGAAGACGGTTCTCGAGACCCCGAGGGCGACCGCCGCGCCGGCGACGTTGGAGGAGGCGCGCAACCAGCCCGGGCGGCGCGAGCGCATCGAGGAGATCACGCGCCGCATCGAGAGCGAGGGCATCGAGTACGTCTTCTTCCAGCAGGTCTCGATCACCGGCCGGGTCATGGGCAAGGGCGTCGTGTCGTCCTTCTTCCCGCAGGTCGCCGAGAAGGGCTACCAGCTCGTCTACGGCGCCACGGCCAACCTGTTCACCGATCGCGCCGGCAACTACATCGGCTTCGGCCCAGAGGAGTCCGAGCTCGCCGCGGTCGCCGACCTCGACACCTTCGCCACGCTGCCGTGGGACCCGCGCGTCGCGCGCGTCTACTGCGACTGCTACGACACGGAGACCGGCGAGCTGCTCGACGCCGACCCGCGCCAGAACCTCAAGCGCGTCGTCTCCGAGTTCGAGCGCGAGCTCGGGTACAGCTTCCTCATCGGCATCGAGCCCGAGATGATGTGGATGAAGCGCGGCGAGGACGGCGGGGAGCCGGAGGGCGCCACCAAGCCCTACTGCTACCACATCCATCAGTTCGAGGAACTGCGTCCGGTGCTGCTCGACGTCGTCGCGTACGGCAAAGCGCTCGGCCTGGACATGAGCTACGGCGACCACGAGGACGCCCCGGGCCAGCTCGAGCTGAACTTCCGCTTCGACCGGCCGGTGCGGACTGCCGACAACATCACCACCTACCGCCAGGTGTGCGCCGCGGTCGGCCGCAAGCACGGGCTCCTGCCGAGCTTCATGCCCAAGCCGTTCACCGGCGTGTCGGCCAACGGCCACCACCACCACTTCACGCTGGTCGACGACGAGGGCAACAACGTCTTCCACGACCCGAGCGGCCCGGCGCAGCTCAGCGACACCGCCCGCCACTTCCTCGGCGGGATGCTCGACCACTTCGGCGCGCTGATGTGCGTGGGCAACCCGACGGTGAACTCCTACTGCCGCATGTGGGACTTCGGCTTCTGGGCGCCGGTCTACAAGAACTGGGGCTGGCAGAACCGGACCTGCACCGTGCGCGTCGCCTCCGGCGGGCGCTTCGAGTACCGCGGCGTGGATTCCTCCTGCAACCCGTACCTCACGGTCGCCGCGCTGCTCGTCGCGGGCCTCGACGGCATCAAGCGCGAGAGCGATCCCGGCGAGCCGCAGAGCGCGAACACCTACGACCTGCTCGACGGCTCAAACGGCCAGCAGCCGCTCGAGCGCGTGCCCGACAGCCTCGGCGACGCGCTCAAGGCACTCGCCGCCGACGACGTCATCCGCGACGGCGCCATGCCCGGCCGGCTGTGGCAGGTCTTCCACCATTACAAGCGCGACGAGTGGGAGCGCTACCTCGCCGCGGTCACCGACTGGGAGCGCGACGAATATCTGGAGGTCCTGCCGTAGATGTGCGGTATCGCTGGGATCATCTACCGCAACGGAGAGGAGCGGCAGGAGGTCGGGCGCGACATGACGCGCATGCTCCAGGCCATGAAGCACCGCGGCCCGGACTCGACCGGCTACGCGCTCTACCGCCCCGACACCGACGGCTACGTCATGCACGTCAAGCTGGCGGAGTCCAACGGCCAGCAGAGCTTCGAGTTTGCCGAGCGGCTACGCCGTCAGCGCGCGCAGATCGAGGAGCGCCTGCGCAGCCTCGGCGCGCGCATCCGCGACGTCGACGCGAGCGCCGAGCACGCGATGACGGTCACGTTCGACCACGACGGCGACCTCAAGGGCCTCACGGACTACATCGAGGACATCCGCGGGGCCGAGGTGCTCTCGCTCGGGCGCTCGCTGGAGATCGTCAAGGACCTCGGCGACGCCGAGACGGTGGCGAAGGACTACGGGCTCAACGACTTCATCGGCACCCACGCGATCGGCCACGCGCGGATGGCCACCGAGTCCGACGTCGACATCGCCAACGCGCACCCGTACTGGGCTTATCCGTTCCCCGACGTGGCGGTCGTGCACAACGGCCAGCTCACGAACTACCACCAGTGGCGCCGCCGCCTCGAGCGCGCCGGGCACCGGTTCCAGTCGGAGTGCGACTCGGAGATCATCGCGGTGTATCTCGCCGAGCGGATGGCCAAGGGCGACTCGCTCGAGGACGCGATGCGCCGCAGCCTCCACGAGCTCGACGGGGTCTTCACCTACATCTGCGTGACCGAGAACGCGCTCGGCGTAGCCAAGGACGAGCTCGGCGCCAAGCCGCTTGTGCTCTATGAGTCCGACGACCTCGTCGCCCTGGCCTCCGAGGAGATCGCCATCCGCAAGGTCGTCGACCGTGAGATCGAGACCTACGACCCCTACGAGGGGACCGTGATGGTATGGACGCGATAGGCGCGACCTACGACGCCCGCGGGCTCGTCGAGCTCGACGGGACCGTCCCCAAGATCTCCGAGATCGACGGCGACCGCGCCGTGCTCGACGCGCGCGAGCTGTCCACGCGCAAGATCAACGCCGAGCTGCGCTGGCTGCTCTACGAGGAGGGGATCGCAGACGTCACCGTGCTCAACCCGAGCGCGCGGCACTCGCTCGGCGTCGGCATCCTCACCCGCTGCCGGCTGACCTTCGAGGGCAGCCTGGGCTACTTCGGCGTCGGCCTCATCGACGGCCCCGAGGTGCAGATCAACGGGCGCGTCGGCTGGTCGGTGGCCGAGAACATGATGTCGGGCGTCGTCGTCATCGAGAGCAACGCGGGCTCGCTGGCCGGCGCGGCGCTGCGCGGCGGCGACCTCGTGGTCAAGGGTCAGGTCGGCGCCCGCACCGGGATCGATCAGAAGGGCGGCACGATCCTCGTGCTCGGCGACGCCGGCTCGATGACCGGCTTCATGATGCAGCGCGGCCGCCAGATCATCTGCGGCAACGTCGGGCCGGGCCTGGGCGACTCGATGTACGACGGCGTCATCTACGTCGGCGGCAAGATCGCCTCGCTCGGCATCGACTGCGTCCCCGGCGAGTGGACCGACGCCGACAGCGAGTTCATCGAGCGCAAGTTCCGCATCTACGACCTCGGCGCGCCGCCCGAGCTGCAGAAGTTCGTGTGCGGGAAGAAGCTCTACAACTACGACAACCTCGAGCCCGCGGAAAGAAAGATGGTGCTCTGATGGCGCTCGGTCGCAGTCCGATCTTCACCCCGGAGGTCATCGACGACATCCACGTGAAGGCCGAGCTCGGTCGCTACCGGATGCGCGGCTTCTCGATGTTCAAGAAGATCCCGCACTGGGACGAGCTGATGTTCCTGCCGGGCACGCTGACGCGCTTCGTCATCGAGGGCTACCGCGAGAAGTGCGACACGAAGACCGTGCTCGGCGCGCGCTTCGCCAAGAAGCCGCTCGAGCTCGACATCCCGGTCTACATCACCGGCATGAGCTTCGGCGCGCTGTCGCTCGAGGCGAAGATGGCGCTGGCCAAGGGCGCGTCGATGGCGGGCACCGCGACCTGCTCGGGCGAGGGCGGGATGACGCCGCCCGAGCGCGACCTGTCGACCAAGTGGTACTACCAGGTCATCCAGAGCCGGTACGGGTTCAACCCGCACCACCTCATGCTGGCCGACGGGATCGAGTTCTTCATCGGCCAGGGCTGCAAGGTCGGGCTCGGCGGCCACCTCATGGGCCAGAAGGTCACCGAGCAGGTGGCCGAGATGCGCAGCCTGCCGCCCGGCATCGACCAGCGCTCGCCGGCGCGCCACCCCGACTGGCTCGGCCCCGACGACCTCTCGCTCAAGGTCCAGGAGACGCGCGAGGCGACGAACTACGAGGTCCCGATCCAGCTCAAGCTCGGCGCGGCGCGCGTCTACGACGACGTGCGCATGGCGGCCAAGTGCGGGCCGGACATCATCTACCTCGACGGCGCCGAGGGCGGCACGGGTGCCGGACCGCACGTCGCGGCGGAGGAGACCGGCATCCCGCTCATGGCGGCGATCCCCGAGGCGCGACGCGCGTTGGAGGACGTGGGCCTGGCCGACGAGATCGACCTCGTCGTCGCGGGCGGCATCCGCAACGGCGGCGACGTGGCCAAGTGCCTGGCGCTCGGCGCCAACGCGGTGGCGATCGGCCACTCGGCGCTGATGGCGCTCAACTGCAACAAGGAGATCCCCGGGGTCACCGACTACGAGGGCACGGTGGGCGTCCCGGCTGGCCAGTGCTACCACTGCCACACGGGCCGCTGCCCGGTCGGCATCACCACGCAGGACCCCGAGCTGCGCAAGCGCCTGCACGTCGACGAGGCCGCGCACCGCGTCTACAACTTCCTGCACACGCTGACGCTCGAGGTCCAG
>DATFRW010000068.1:0-11247 GCA_035262945.1 Solirubrobacteraceae bacterium | reverse complement strand
ATCTGAGAAGAAGAGCTTTCGCTGAATCCATGTATCGCTGGTACGTCGTCAACACCTACTCCGGGCACGAGAACAAGGTCAAGCAGAACCTCGAGCACCGCGTGGTGTCCATGGGACAGGCACGCGCCGTGCGCCAGGTCGTCGTGCCGACCGAGACCGTCCAGGAGATGAAGGACAACCAGAAGGTCTCCGTCGAGAAGCGCACGATGCCCGGCTACGTGCTCGTGAACATGGACCTCAACGAGGACTCGTGGTCGCTCGTCAAGAACACCCCGGGCGTGACCGGCTTCGTCGGCGCGTCCAACGAGCCCATCCCCTTGACCCAGTCCGAGGTCGACCGCCTGCTGCACCGCGAGGTCGCCGTGCGCGCGCCGAGCCGGGCGCAGTTCTCGATCGGCGAGTCGGTCAAGGTCATCTCCGGCCCGCTGTCGGACTTCTCCGGGGAGATCTCGGAGATCAATGAGGACGGCGCGCGCCTGAAGGTGCTGGTATCAATCTTCGGCCGCGAGACCCCGGTGGAAGTCTCCTTCGACCAGGTGAAGAAGCTTTAGGAAGGCGCTATGGCAAAGAAGGTTCTGACAACGATCAAGCTGCAGGCGAACGCCGGGCAGGCGAGCCCCGCCCCGCCGGTGGGCCCCGCCCTGGGTCAGCACGGGATCAACATCATGGAGTTCTGCAAGGCGTTCAACGCGCAGACGCAGAGCGACGCCGGCACGGTGATCCCGGTCGTGATCACGGTCTACGAGGACCGCTCGTTCACGTTCATCACGAAGACGCCACCGGCCGCGGTGCTCATCAAGCAGGCCGCGAACCTCGAGAAGGGCTCGGGCGAGCCGCACCGCGAGAAGGTCGGCCGCATCACCCAGGCCCAGCTGCGCGAGATCGCCGAGAAGAAGCTGCCCGACCTCAACGCACACGACGTCGACCAGGCGGCGAAGATCATCGCGGGCACCGCCCGCTCCATGGGTGTGGAGGTGGTCGGCTGATGTCCAAGCATGGTCGCTCGTTCGTCGAGGCTCGTACCAAGGTCGATCGCGAGCACGAGTACACGCCCGCCGAGGCGGTCAACCTCGTCAAGGAGCTCAAGCGCGCGAAGTTCGACGAGTCCGTCGAGATCCACGTCCGCACGGGCCTGAACGTCCGCCACGCCGACGAGCAGCTGCGCGGCACGATCGCGCTGCCCAACGGCCTGGGCAAGAGCGTCTCGGTCGCCGTCTTCGCCAAGGGCGACAAGGCGCGCGAGGCCGAGGAGGCCGGCGCCGACCTCGTCGGCGCGGAGGACCTTGCCGAGCGCATCGAGGGCGGCTTCACCGACTTCGACGTCGCGATCGCGACGCCCGACATGATGCCCGTCGTCGGGCGCCTCGGCCGCATCCTCGGCCCGCAGGGCAAGATGCCCAACCCGAAGGTCGGGACCGTGACGATGGACGTCGCCAAGGCCGTCGAGGAGTCCAAGGCCGGCAAGATCGAGTACCGCACCGATCGCACGGCGATCGTCCACCTCACCATCGGCAAGACGTCGTTCGAGGAGCGCCAGCTCCTGGAGAACTACGCAGCCGTCATCGACGAGCTCATCCGCGCCAAGCCGTCGGCGGCCAAGGGCAGGTACATCCGCTCGATCACCATGGCCTCGACCATGGGTCCGGGCGTGAAGGTCGACCCGACGCGCACCCGCGACATCCTCGAGGAGGCTGCTCCGGCCGCGGCCTGACGCAGACTCCATCGAGCCACCAAAGACCCCCGGCAGCGCCGCCTGATGCGGCGTGGAAGCCCGGGCTAGGAGGCCCATGAACCGAGAACAGAAAGCTGCGGCGGTCGCTGAGATCGCCGAATCCATCAAGGAGGCCGAGGCGGTCTTCGCCGTCGACTTCCGCGGCATCTCCGTGCCGCAGGCCGCCGATCTGCGCACGCGCCTGCGCGAGGCCGACGCCGTCTTCCGCGTCGTCAAGAACTCGCTGACCGAGCGCGCCGCCGACGAGGCGGGCGCCGACAGCCTCAAGGTGCTGCTCGACGGCCCCACCGCGCTGACCTTCGTCAAGGGCGATGCCGCCCTGGCCGCGAAGGCGCTGCAGACGTTCCGTCGCGAGACCGACCTGCTCGAGTTCAAGGGCGGCCTCCTCGGCTCCGAGGCGGTCGACACCGAGCAGATCCTCGCGCTCGCGCGCCTGCCCGCCCGCGACATGCTCTACGGCCAGCTCGTCGGCGTCGTCGCGTCGCCGATCACCGGACTGGTCCGCGGGCTGAACGCGCTGATCGCGGGGCTCGCCATCCAGCTCGGCCAGATCGCCGAGAAGAAGGAGAGCGGCGAGATCCCGGCGGGCGAGCCGCCCGCGGCCGCGGCTGAGGCCGCGACCGCCGACGCCGCCGAGGCCGCGAGCGCGGACGCTCCTACCGAGGAGGCCGCTCCCGCCGACGCCGAGGCCGCGAGCGCGGACGCTCCCACCGAGGAGGCCGCTCCCGCCGACGCCGACGCTCCGGCCGAGCCGGAGACCACCGCGACCGACGAGGCTCCCGCCGCGGAGTCCGCCGACGACACCCCAACTGACACCACTGAGACACCGGAGGATTCGGAGTAACCATGGCTACCACCACCCAGGAGTGGATTGAAGAGCTGAAGAGCATCTCGGTGCTCGAGCTCAGCGAGCGCATCAAGGCGCTCGAGGAGGAGTTCGGCGTCTCGGCGACCGCTGTCGCCGCCGCCGCTCCCGCCGCTGCCGCCGCCGGCGACGGCGCCCCCGCCGAGGAGGAGTCGAGCACCGTCGACGTCGTCCTCACCGCTGCCGGCGACAAGAAGATCCAGGTCATCAAGGTCGTCCGCGCGGCGACCGGCCTCGGTCTGAAGGAGGCCAAGGCGCTCGTCGACGAGGCCCCCAAGCCCGTCAAGGAGGGCCTGGAGCGCGACGAGGCCGACAAGCTCAAGTCCGAGCTCGAGGAGGCCGGCGCGAGCGTCGAGCTCAAGTAGCTCGTCCGCACACGAACGCCGTACCGAGGGGCGCCGCACGGCGCCCCTCGTCTTTTCGACTTGACCCACGCGCCGTAGGCCAGGCACCGTCCTCGTGTTGTCCGCTCGCACACTCGGCGCCGAGCTTGCTGCGCTCGCGACCGCGGCACTCGCTGCGGCCGCGCCCGCCGCAGCGCTGACGCCGACCGTCACCGAGTACACGGGCGGCGTCGCGCCGGGGTTCTCCGCGAACGCCGGGCCATACGGGATCACGAGCGGCCCGGACGGGAACCTCTGGTTCACCGAGAGCGGGACTCCGGGGCGCGTCGCACGGATCACCACGAACGGGGTGGTGACCGAGTTCTCCAACGGCGTGAGCGCCGACGGCGAGCCGGAGGACATCACCGTTGGCCCCGACGGCAACCTGTGGATGACGGAGAGCGCAGGGGCAGGCCACGTCGCGCGCGTCACCCCCGCCGGGACGGTGACCGAGCTCACCGGCGGGGTCACCCCCGGCTTCTCGCCCAACGCGCAACCCACCGAGATCGTCACCGCCTCCAACGGCAGGCTGTGGTTCACCGAGCGGGCCATCCCCGGCCGGATCGCCCAGATCCTCCCTGGAGGCGGCATCAACGAGCACACGGGCGGCGTCACGCCTGGCTTCTCCGCCAACGCGACGCCCTTCGGCATCGTCGCCGGACCGGACGGCAACCTCTGGGTCGCCGAGTACGGCAACCCGGGCCGGGTGGCGCGGGTCGCCACGAGCGCCGCCGTCCGAGAGTTCACCGCCGGATCGGTCCCCGGGTTCACGGCGAACGCCGGGCCGAACCTCATCACGGTCGGTCCCGACGGGAACCTGTGGTTCACCGAGTACAACGCCGACGGCATCGGTCGGATCACCCCGGCCGGAGCCGTGACCGAGTTCCGGGCGGGCATCACCGCGGGCTCGGATCCCGAGCAGATCGTGGCGGGTCCCGACGGCGCGCTGTGGTTCACCGAGTTCGGCGATCCGGGGCGCGTCGGCCGCATCACGACCAATGGCTCGGTCACCGAGTTCCCCAGCGGCACCACCCCGGGGTTCTCGCCCATCTCGTTCTCGGCGGAGGGCATCACCGTCGGGCCGGACGGCAACATCTGGTTCGCCGAGACGGCCAACCCCGGCCGCATCGCGCGCATGACGACGCCGCCGGCCGCCGTGACCGGCGAGGCGACCGGACTCGGCGCGACGTCCGCGCGGCTTGCGGCGGTCGTCAACGGGCACGCCCAGCCGACGTCGGTGCGCTTCGAGATCAGCGAGGTGGCCCGCCCGCAGACCGTGACGACGACCGCCGCGCAGAACATCGGGTCGAGCGCCGCCGACACGCCGGTGTCCGCCGACGTCGGCGACCTCTCGCCGGGTGTCGCGTATCGCTATCGCGTCGTCGCGACGAACCCGACCGACACGACGGCGGGCGGCTTCGGCACGTTCACCATGACCGCCCAGGGCGCCGTGCGCGCGTCGATCGCGCACCTGCGTGTCACCCCGCGGACGTTCCGTGCGGCATCCGGCGCGCGCATCACCTACACCGACACCCAGCCCGCGACCACCACGCTCACCGTGTCCAGCCGCAAGGCCGGCGTGAGGCGTGGCCACACGTGCGCCGCGCCGCGCCCGCACCAGAAGGTCCCCAAGGCCAAGCGCTGCGCGCGTTACGTCGCCCTCGGCAGCATCACCCATGGCGACCACACCGGCGCGAACCGCCTGCACTTCAGCGGGCGCGTCCGCGGGCACCGGCTCCGGCCGGGCGCCTATCGGCTCACCGCCAAGCCGAAGCTCCACGGACTGGTCGGCGCGACGGCGACCGCGACGTTCAGCGTGCGCCGGCCGAAGTAGCCGGCGCCGACAGCGCTCCCGCCACGGCCGCGAGCAGCGCCGGCTCTGCCGCCGCCTCGGGGAGCCGGCCGGCCGACGCCTCGCGGCTCGCCGCGTGGACGAGCTCCAGGGCGACCGTCAGCAGCCAGTCGGCCGGGACATCGGCGTTGAACGCGCCACTCTTCTGACCGCGTTCGACGAGCGGGCGCAGACGGCCGACGACGGGCTCGTGGAGCGCCCGCAGGCGCTCGGGCGACAGCCGCGAGTTGATCGCCACGAGCGCGTGGTAGCGGCCGAGCGTCCGCCACGCCGCGGCGACGACGCGCGCGAGCGCCTCGCGCGGCTCGCCCTCCTCGGGCGCCGCCGCGGCGATCGTCTCGGACGCCTCCGCGATCGCGCGGTCGGTCACCTCGGCGATGAGCGCCTCGCGCGTCGGGAAGTGCGCGTAGAGCGTCGCGCGCGCGACCCCCGCGCGCCCCGCGACCGCGCCCATGCTCGCGTCGGGATCGCGCGCGAGCTCCTCGATCGCGGCGTCGAGGATGCTCGCGATGCTGCGACGGGCGTCGGCACGGCGCGTGTGCGGGGCGGCGGGCACGGGTCAGTGGATGCTGACGGGGTGCGGCGACTGCTGCATCCGGCGCTGGAACAGGCCCGCCGACGGGAGCAGCACGAGCGCCAGTACCACGCCGGCGGCGGCGATCGCCGCGGCGGCCAGGAACGCGTCGCCGACGCCGGTGGCGAGCGGGTTGGCCGCGGAGGCGATCGTCGTCAGCGCGGCCAGGCCGAGCGCTCCGCCGACCTCGTGGCCGGTGCTGTTCAGCCCCGAGAGCATCCCGGCGTCCTCCTCGCTCGCGCCCGTCAGCACGGCGACTGCGACGCACACCATGGCGATGCCGAGGCCGACGCCGGCGACGAGCATGCCCGGCAGGACGTCGGTCAGGTAGCTCCCGCCGCCGCCGGCTCCCGAGAGCAGCAGCATGCCGGTGGCGGCGAGGGCGAACGCGACCGCCATCGGCGCGCGCACGCCGACCTGACGCACGAGGTGGCTGCCGCCGTGCGCGCCGGCGGCGGTCGCCACGGCGATCGGCAGAAAGGCCAGGCCGGTCTCCAGGGCGGAGGCGTCGAGCACCTCCTGCAGGTACACCGACGTGAGCAGGAACGAGCCCATGAGCACGGCCGAGGCCAGCAGCATGAGCACCCAGCCGCCGCCGACGGCGCGGTCGGCGAGCAGCTCGACGCGCAGCAGCGGCCGCGCGGCCCGGCGCTCGAGCGCGGCGAACGCCGCCAGGCCGGCGAGGGCAGCGCCGCCGAGCGCGAGCGTCCGCGCGGACGTCCACCCGGCGCTGTCGGCGCCGGCGATCGCATAGAGCAGCGCGGCCAGGCTCGCGGTGGCGACGAGCGCCCCGCGAAGGTCGAGCCCGCTCAGGCGCGCCGGCTCGGGATCCGGCCGCACCGCCCGCAGTACGCCGATCGCGAGCGCGACGCCCACCGGCACGTTGACGAAGAAGATCGCCCGCCAGCCGATCCATTCGGTAAGCACGCCGCCGAGCAGGACGCCGATCGCGGCGCCCGCGCCGCCGACCGCGCCCCACGCGCCGAGTGCCATCGCCCGCTCGCGTCCCGACGCGAACGTCGTGGTGATGATCGACAACGCGGCGGGCGACAGCAGCGCGGCACCGACGCCCTGCGACGCGCGGGCCGCGTAGAGCGCCGCATCAGTGGGCGCCAGCGCGGCGGCCATCGAGGCGACGGTGAAGAGCGCCAGGCCGGCGAGGAAGGTCCGCCGGCGCCCGAGGACGTCGGCGGCGCGGCCTCCGAGCAGGAGCAGGCTGCCGAACAGCAGCGAGTAGCTCGTGATCGTCCATTCGAGGTCGCCGCGCGCGATCCCGAGATCGCGCGACAGGTCCGGCAGGGCGACATTCACGGCCGAGATGTCGAGGATGACCATGAGCTGGGCGAGGCAGAGCAGCACCAGCACGGCGCGACGGGCGGGAGAGAGGGCGGACACGAGCAGCTCCATGAACTCAGACAAAAATGTCTGAGTTAGTAAATCAGACAGCTATGTCTGATTTCAAGAGTGGTGCCGCGAGTGCCCGTCGTGGCCGCCACGGTCGCCGTCGTGACCGTGCCCGCCACCATGCGGCGGCGGCGCGGGGCCGGGGGGCGACGCGGCGACGGGCGGCGCGGGCGCTGCGGCCGCGGGCGGCGGGCCGGGCGCGGCGGGCCGCTGCTTGCGCGGACCGTGCCCGCGGTCCTCGTTCCGCTGGCCGTGGCCCCGGGGCTTCGGGCCGGGCGCGGCGGACTGCTGGGACCGCGGCGCGGGCGTGGGCGGCGCGGGCGTTGCGCCGGGATGCGGGTGCTTCGGGCCGGAGCCCTGGCGACCCTGCCTCGAAGGCTCGGCGTCCCGCGCTCGGGCGGTCTGCGACCCGCTCCTCGGCGTCGGCGCGGGCGCCTGAGGGGAGGGAGGCTGAGCCGGCGCCGCGGGGGCGGGCGTAGCAGCGACAGGAGCGGCGGGGGCGGGCGCGGGGGCCGTCGCGGCGACGGACGTCTTCGTCGCGGGGCTCTTCGCCACCGAGTGGTGCTTCACGCGCTGCGCGCGCACACGGTGCGCGGTGCGGCGATGCCGCGGCGCGCTCGCCCGGTGAGGCGCGACGAAGCTCGCCGCGGTGTGCGCCATTGGCACTGCCGCGGACGGCGCGGGAGCGTGGGGGGCGGCAGACCGATTCGGCACAGTGTCCGCCAGCCGTACGGACCCCGGGACCGCCTCGCTCCGCGAGGGCTCCCAGCCGAACCCGAGCAGCGTGCTGCACACGGCGCCTGCCGCAAGTGTTGCTCCAACCACGCAGAGCGCCACGACGATCGCGGGGCTCAACCCGCGTGTATGCCTCCCGGACACGTTTCCCTCCATCGGCGCGAGCCCGCTCCGACTTGAGCTCAATAACGCACCCGCGGGTCCAGGAACGCGTAAACGACGTCGACCACGAGGTTCAACCCGATGATGAAGAACGCGCCGATGAGCACCGTGCCCTGCACCGTCGGCAGGTCGCTCTTCTGGATCGCGTCGAACGCCAGCCGCCCGACGCCGGGGATGTTGAACACCGTCTCGGTGAGGATCGCGCCGCCGAGGAGCAGGCCGAGGTCCATGCCGAGGATCGTCACCACCGGCGTCAGCGCCGACCGCACGCCGTGCTTGAGCACGACCCGCCGCTCGCCGAGGCCCTTCGAGCGCGCGGTGCGGATGTAGTCCTCGGACATCGTCTCGACGAGGTTCCCGCGCAGGAAGCGCGCGTACGAGGCGGCGTACGCCGCGGCGAGCACGCACCACGGCAGGATCATCGCCGGGATCACCGTCGCCGGATCGCTGAAGATGTTCCCCGAGCTTGGATAGGCGCCCTGTCCGGGGAGGATCGGCAGCTTGCCGAGGTCCTGCGAGAACAGGTAGAGCGAGACGAGCCCGAGCCAGTAGACCGGCGCCGAGATCGCCACCAGCGCGCCGCCCATCGCCGCCCGGTCCATCCACGTGCCCCGCCGGACCGCGGAGGTGATCCCGACCGCGATCCCGGCGCACAGCCACACGATCGCGCCGCCGATCGCGAGCGTCGCCGTCGCCGGCAGGCGGTCGAAGATCTGCGACTTGACCGAGATGTTGTTCTGGAAGCTGTAGCCGAAGTCGAAGTGGAAGACGAGGCGCTCGAGGTACTTGAGGTACTGCACGTACCAGGGCTTGTCGAGGCCGAGGGTCTCCCGGATCGACGCGAGCAGCTCCGGCGTCGGCTGGCGCCCGGCGCGCAGGGCGGCCGGGTCCGCGGCGGGCAGGGTGTAGAAGATGAGGAAGGTCAGGAAGCTGATCACGAGGAGCAGCACGACCATCCACAGCAGGCGCCGCACGATGAACGGGACCATCGAACCCGACGCTGGCAGAGGGGGCCAAGACCGTCGACACTTTCAGCCAGGCCTGAATCCGTGCTGACCCTCGACTTCACCGCCGACGACCTCGCCCACACGCGCTTCGCCTGCTCGCCGCTGTGGGAGCTCATCGAGAGCCTGCGCGTTCGCCAGGACCCCTCGGCGCTCGTCGTCCACGGGCCGTGGGAGGCGGCGAGCGCCGCGCGGCTCGACGGGTTCCCGCTCGACGAGCTGCTGATGCTCGTCCCGCTCGGCAGCTACATCCCCGACTTCCTGACCCCGCCGCCCGAGGTGTCGCTCCCGGCGATCGACGACGAGCTCGACCGCATGCGCGGCACGCCGCCGCGGCGCATCCGGGCCGACGTCGCGCGGCGTTTCGCCGGCCGTGCCGTGCCGGACGCCGCCCGCCCGTACCTCGAACGGCCCGCCGCCGCCCGCGACCGCCTGGTCGAGCTCCTGCGCGAGTACTGGGCCCGCGCGATCGAGCCCGAGTGGCCCCGGGTCCGCGCGCTGCTCGAGGGCGAGATCGTGGAGCGCGCGCGCCAGCAGGCGCTGACCGGCACCGGGTCGCTCCTCGGCGACCTGCACCCCGCGGTCACCTGGCGGAAGGGAACCCTGCGCGTGCGCTGCCGCCACACCGGGCGCGTCGCCCTCGACGGCGACGGGCTCATCCTCGTCCCGAACGTCTTCGCATGGCCGCTCGTCTGCCCGATGGTCGCCGACGGCTACCCGGCCGCGATGACCTACCCGCCGCGCGGCGTCGGGTCGCTGTGGGCGCCGCCCGACGGCGACGGCGTCGCGCTCGACGCGCTGCTCGGCCGCACGCGGGCCGCGGTGCTGCGCGAGCTCGCCGCGCCGTGCTCGACGAGCGAGCTCGCGCGGCGCCTGGACCTCACGCCGGGGGCGATCTCGCTGCATCTGACGGTCATGCAGCGGTCGGGTCTGCTCATCCGCCGGAGGGCCGGCCGCTCGGTCCTCTACAGGGTCAGCGCGGTCGGCGAAGCGCTCCTCGCGGCCGCCGGGGTGGCGCGTCCAGCCGCCGGGCGCTACCCTTCCGCCGTCGACCAATAGTCGTAGCCGCCCAACGACACGGCGCCGCGCCACATACGCGGCCGCCGCGGGCGGGGTCCGTGAGCGTCGACCGCCCCGCAGGGCCCAGCTTCGGCCTGCGGAGGCATCCTTTTGCTGTGCTATCTTGGATGGTCGCGCTCCGCCGCGAGCGCACCTCCCGCCGCTTTGCCCGCCTTCGACCCCCCGAGGAGTCGCTGTCTTGCCCCGAGTTGACGCTCCCAGGACGCGCCGTAGCTTCGCGCGCCTGAACAAGGTCCTCGACGTCCCAAATCTCATCGATATCCAGCGCAAGTCGTTCGACTGGCTCGTCGACCCCGAGCACGGTGGTCTGCGCGAGACGATCGACGACATCTCGCCGATCGAGGACTACACGGGTCACCTTGCCGTGAACTTCGGTGAGTTCCACTTCGACGAGCCCGCGGCCTCGATCGACGAGTGCCGCGAGAAGGACCTCACCTACTCCCGCCCGCTGACGGTCACCGTCGCCTTCATCAACCACGAGACCGGCGAGATCCGTGAGCAGTCGGTCTTCATGGGCGACTTCCCGTGGATGACCGAGCGCGGCACCTTCATCATCAACGGCACCGAGCGTGTCGTCGTCACCCAGCTCGTGCGTTCGCCGGGCGCCTACCTGATGGAGCCGAAGGACCGCGAGAAGCAGGTCTTCACGGCGAACCTCATGCCTGCGCGCGGCTCGTGGCTCGAGCTCGAGATCGACAAGAAGGGCCGCGTCTACGTCCGCATCGACCGCAAGCGCAAGCTGCCGGTCACCGTCCTGCTGCGGGCCATGACCTACAACCCCGAGACCGACGGTTCGGTCGACGAGAGCCACGAGGACATCGAGCGCCTCGACCAGGAGCTGCTCGATCTCTTCGACAGCTCGCTCTACATCCGCAACACGATCGAGAGCGACCCGGAGAACACGAAGACCAAGAAGGGCGCGCTCATCGAGCTCTTCAAGAAGCAGCGTCCCGGCGAGCCGCCGAGCGTCGACGCCGCCTACGCGCTCCTGCAGCAGCTGTTCTTCGATCCCAAGCGCTACGACCTCACGCGGGTCGGCCGCTACAAGCTCAACTCGCGCCTCGGTCTCGACATCGACCTCGACACGCGCACCCTCACGCACGACGACATCCACGCGCTCGTGCGCGAGCTCGTGCACCTGCCCAAGCTCCTCGGCATCCCCGAGGACGGCGAGGTCGAGATCAAGGACTACGCGGCCGAGGCCGTGTCGATGCCGCGTGAGCCGGTCGCCGAGCACCTCGACGAGTACGAGCACTTCGGCAACCGGCGCCTGCGCACGGTCGGCGAGCTCATCCAGGAGGCCTTCCGCATCGGGCTCTACCGGATGGAGCGCGTCGTGCGCGAGCGCCTGACCACCGAGGACGAGGACACGATCACCCCGCAGACGATCGTGAACATCCGCCCGGTCGTCGCCGCGCTCAAGGAGTTCTTCGGCTCCAGCCAGCTCAGCCAGTTC
>DATFRW010000067.1:0-16738 GCA_035262945.1 Solirubrobacteraceae bacterium | reverse complement strand
TCCCAGCGGAAGTCGCCCTCGGGCGTCGTCGCGCCCGGCCAGATGTGCCCGGCGAATCGCGTGAGCTGATCGACGGCGTTGGCGCGCACGACGCGGTCGGCGGTCTGCGGATCGGTCGCGGCGCCCGACGGCAGCGCGCTGCAGAAGTAGCCGATCGCCTCCGGCTGTCGTTCTTGCGGCCAGTCCTCGCGAGCGATGAGGTGGCTCATCGACGCGTAGGTGTCGAAGGGTGCGAGGTAGCCGCTGACCGTCGCGCGCGGATGGTGCCAGCCCAACTCGGACTCCGTTCGCCGCAGCCAGATCTGCAGCGCCTGGGTCGGCACCGTGGCGACTCGGTCAACCATCTCGCGCCAGCGCGGCGACCGGGCGACGAGCTCGCCGCAGACCCGGCGAACCATGCCGAGCGACGTCGCCAGCACGAGGGCGTCGAAGTCCTCGCCGGCGCGTAGGACCAGCTTCTGCTCCGCGCCGGCGAGTTGCTCGGCGCGCGGGCGCGACGGGAAGCACGGGAGCTCCTTGACCCGCATGAGCGGCTCGTACTCGGCGCGCCCCTCTGAGACGCGTGCCTGCACGCCCACGCTGACGGCCTCGATCGAGCCGCCGTCGTCGGCGACCTGCAGGCCGTCGACACGGTGGAAGAACGCGAACCGCACGCCGCGCGCCCGCAGGGCCTGGTACAGGGGGGCGAAGACGACATCGCCGCTGCCCGCCTCCATGCCCCAGAAGATCGAGCCCCGGTACTCGAAGAACAGCTTGCCCGCGAGAAAGAGCCCGAGCCCGGCGGCGAAGCGAGGACGGCGGGGGTCGCCGTCCTCGTAGGCGAACACGAGGTCGTACATCCCTCGCACGATCGGCGAGTCCGTCGTGTCGGGCCGCGCGCCGTGGCTCGCGAGCCACTCCCTGAAGTCGAGATCGTCGATCGCGGCGAAGCCGGCGGGATGCAGGAGCAAGCCGTCACGGATGGCTCCCTGCAGGCACGTGATCACGAGATCCGCGACCTCGGACGCCCGGCGGCCGTCGTGTTGGCGCCGCAGTCGCCCGGCGACTTCATCGCGCATGCCCTCGAGGTACGCGAGGACCGTTGCCGCGAGCGGTCCGCCGCGAGGCAGCGCGCTCTCGAGCAGCCGGATCGACTCGACGGCGCCGATCATGGCCGCGATCTCGGCTTGGCGCAGGAGCGCGCCCAGCTCGGCCAGCGGTGATGCGGCGGCTCGGGCGGGCGGCGGGTCCGGCCGGCTGCTGAGCACGACGCCGGCCGGCACGGGCTCTGGGCGGATCGAGGCCGAGAAGTCCAGCAGGAGCCGCAGGCCCCTGCGCACGAAGGCCGCAACGGACAGGGGACGCCCGGGGGCACCGGCTGCCCCAGGCTCCTCGTCGTTGCGTCCGAAGGTCGCGACCCAGTGGGACCAGTCGTCCCCGGACGCGTCGCCGACACCGACCCGGTCGGTTGGGCTGAAGGCATCGCGCCAGGTCGCGATCGGGCAAGCGGGGTCGGTCGTCGCGCGGTCGAGCTCGTCGTAGACGTCGCGCACGAGCCGGAACGCGTTGTCGTAGTAGCCGAGCCACACGTGCAGGCCGTGCTCTTCGATGCGGCCGTTGACGCCGCGGCTGCTGCCCGCCTTTCCTCCGAGGCGCCACCCGCGCTGGTACACGGTCACGTCGATCTCGCCGCGCACTTCGGGCCCGCTGAGCGCCCATGCTGCCGCGAGGCCGCCCATGCCGCCGCCGAGGATCGCGACCCGCTGTGTTGGCTCGGGCCCTCGCGCCATCAGAGCTCGACGAGCGAGCGGGCTTCGCGCAGTTCGTCGTTGTCCGGGTCGGGCTGGATCCCTTCTGTGGCGCGCCGCAGCGCGGCGCGGGCCTCGGCCGAGTGCCCTGTGGCCCGCACGAGCGCCATGGCGGCTCGCAGCTCAAACGCCCGGGCCCCCTGCAGGCGGGCCTTGTCGAGCGCGGCCTCGATGTCCGCGACGCCGCCCGCGTCGCCCGCGCCGGCGCGCAGTTCGCCTCGCATCCGCAGCGCCTCTGCCGAGTACCACTCCGTCCTGGTGGCATCGGCCAAGGCCAGCGCCTGGTCGAGAGAGCCCAGCGCATCGTCGATGCGCCCGTCGGCCGCTTGCGCTTGAGCGAGCCCGACCAGAGTCCAAGGGCTGTAGGCCTCGCCCATGACGACGTGGCGCCAGACGTCGACCGTTCCGCGCAGCTCGTCGATGGCCCCGGCCTCGCCGTCGTGCGCCCGGCCGAGGTTGCGGTGAAGCATCCCCGTGACGGCGAAGAAGGCGAAGCCGTGGTGCTGTGCAAGGTTGAGCATCGTCTGGGTCGGTGTGGCCGCACCGTCGTGGTCGCCCTCCATCCGCCGGGTCACCGACACGAGGCTGTTGACGTAGGCGGTCGTGAACGGGCCGTACGGGAAGTCCAGGCCCACGGCACGGCGAAGCCCCTGCTCGCCCATCGCATAGGCCGCCCGTCGCTCCCCGCAGATCCAGAGGATCGGGACGAGGTGGCCGTAGACGGCCGCCAACGCGTCGTTGGGCAGTGGCCATTCGGGCGGCGGTCGGCCCGGCGTGTGGCCCCACGGGTTCTCCACGAACGACTCCATCAGGCGGCGCGCTTCGCCGAAGTTGCCCCGGAAGAACTCGGTGAGGCCCCTGCCGATCGCTTCGGCGGGGAAGGCCAGCGCGCCCGTGCTCACCACCTGCTCCATCGCGTCGCAGACGCGCTCGGCTTCGGCGATCTCGGCGCGGAACGCATAGAACGACCAGCTGCGGATCAGGCTGGGGAGGAGCTCGGGCGGCAGGCCGAAGCCCTCGCAGAGCTCGACGCATCGCTGGTGATCCTCGGCTGCCTCCGGCGCGGCATAGCCGCCGGCCATCACGGCGCTGAAGCTGCGCAGCTCGCGCACGAGGAGTTCGGTGTGGTCGCGCTGCGGTCCCTCGGGCAGGTGCACGAGGAGGTCCAGCGTCCGGGCGAGCTCCGCAATGGCCTCGGTGTGGGCGCCGAGCTCCTGGTTGCGCTGCGCGGCGCCGACGCGGGCCTCGATCGCCTCGTCGTACCGCCGGGCGCGCTCGAGGTGGAACGCGGCCTCCCAGGCGTCGGTGCGGGCCGAGGCGACGCCATCGCGCAGCAGCTCGTCCGCGATCCGGCCGTGGTGCTCGCGGCGCGTGGTCAGTCCCTGCGTCTCGTAGGCGACCTCCCGAATGAGCTCGTGACGAAAGCGGACCGCGTTCCCGTGGGGATGGACGAGCCCGGCATCGATCAGCGTGCGGAGCTTGCGATCGAACTCGGCGGGCGATGAGCCGGTGACCCGCCGCAGCAGGTCGCGCTGGGCCTCGCGGCCGATGGTCGCGGCCGCCTGCGCGAGCTCGAGATCGACCCCTGGGGACGTCAGGCGCGCGAGCAGCGGGTCGCGCAGCGCCGGGGGTATCCGGAAGTCGGCGTAGTTGATCGAATGGAACGCGGCGCGGCCGTCGTCGAGTGCTTCGGCGGTGCGCACGAGCTCCTCGAGGAAGAGCGGCATCCCGTCGCACCGCTCGATGAGTGCCTCCCGCTCCTCGGGCGACAGTCGCGAGGCCTCCGGCATCAGCCGCGCCATCTCCTTCAGCTCGTCGTCCGTGAGCGGCGCGAGCTGCAGACGCTGGAAGAACGTCGCCGGCCATGGAGGGTCGAAGCCGTCGCGCGCGGCGAGCATGACGACGAGGCCCGGGCGCGGGGTGAGCAGCAGGGCGGAGATCAGGTCGAGCGTCGAGTGGTCGGCCCAGTGGACGTCGTCGACGAACAGGATCGAAGGGCCGCCCTCGAGGTGAGCGCGGACCAGCGTCGCCGCGGCGTCGAGCGCCAGCTGGCGCAGGCCGGTCGGATCGACGTCCGGAGGCGGAGCGATCTCCGACGACGGAATCTGCAGCGCCGCCGTGAGGAACGGAAGGTCGGCGCCGTTGGCATCGAGCGCTCCGAGCCGCGCCCGGAGCTTGCCGAGGCGCGCGTCGGGCGCGTCGTCGTAGGCGATGTCGCACGCCGCCTCGAGCACCGGCCTGAACGCGTACAGGCTCGTGGTCTCGTGGTAGCGCGAGCAGCGGCACTCGGTGCAGTGGGCCCCCGCGGCGCTCGCCGCCTCCATGATCAGGCGGGACTTCCCGACCCCGGCCTCGCCCGTGACGAGCAGCGCCGGCGCGGTCACGGCCGCGCTCCCTGCTGCGCCTGCAGCCAGTCCTCACAGGCCGCCGCCCAGACCTCGGCGATCTTCTGGCGCTCGGCGTGGCGGCCCGCGAACGGGCTCAGCGGTGTTCCCGCGGCGAGGCGGCCGGAGTTCTGCTCACCACGAACGGTGAACACCTCGATCCGGCGCGACACGCCGCGAAGCTCGACGGGCCCCATCGACGCCAGATCGAAGTAGCCCCGCACCAGTGCCTGCGTGTTGTCGCTGACGACGACCGTGTCGGGCTCGGCGAGGGTCTGCAGGCGCGCGGCTTCGTTGGCGGTCGCGCCCTCGATGCGATCACCCTCGAGGACGACCAGGTCGGTGTGTACCGCCACCCGCAGCTGCAGCGCAAGCTCTTCGTCGACGCCGAGGCGCTCCGCGCGGTCGCGAAGCTCCCGGATCATCTCGAGGCCGCTCAGCACGGCGCGGCGGGCGTCGTCCTCGTGCACCTCGGGGTAGCCGAAGCGAACGAGCAATCCGTCGCCCTGGTGGTCCTCGACGAAGCCACCGAACCGCTCGACGACTGCCGTGCACGTCCTACGGTAGTCGCGCAGGATGTCGCTGATGTCCTCCGGATCGCGCCCGTCGGCCAGCGCCGTCGAGCCAACGATGTCGCAGAACATGATCGTCATCTGGCAGCGCTGCGCCGAGCCGGGCAACAACGCCGCGGCCTCGTCGTTCTCGGGATCCAGGATCCGGACCGCGGCGACGATCTGTCGCAGCCGGTTCCAGTCGCCGGCCTCGTGCGCCGCGCGCGCGTCGCCGAGGAGGTCGGCGATGCGATCGGCGATCGGATCGCCGTTCAGCGCTTCGGACGTGTGCTCCGACTTGCCGATCGCGATCGCCCCCCGGCTCTCGGACGCGTGGGCTTCTCCTGGACCACTACGCGGAGATTGGCCAACACGCGCGGACGGGGCGCGGTCAGATACACGGCCCCGCTGTATGTCCCGGCAGTGAGTTCCTTGACGGCAGCGGCTTGCAGCAGATAGCCCTTGGGTTCCTGCTTGCTCACCTCCAGGCAATCCTTGACCGCGTCCGCCTCCGCCTTAGGCCTGGACAGATCGATCTTCGCTTGGTCTGGAAGGTCTTTGAGCTCATGCGACGGCACGAGAATCCACACGGGATCGACGAGGGAGTGCCCTGCGCCTTCGCCGCGCGGCCCGGAGCCCTCTTGCCAATCGAAGTACAAGAACGCCGTGGGTATCGGGGTTGCGACCTTCTGGCGCTCCAGCGGCCTCGTCAAGGAAGACCAGATGTCGTCGACGTTGTCGATCGCGGTCACCATCGCCTTCGCGGCGTCCTTGGCCATCGCGTCCGCGTCGTATCCGGGCTTGCGGATGTTCGCCGAAACGCTGCTCCACAACGTGAGGTTGCGGCTCCACACCGATCCGGCGACTGCCGACATGTCGCCTAGGAACTGTCCCACGCGGTCCCACGCGACTTCTTCCGACGTCTGTTTGTCGTCGTCAGCCATCACCTGTCCCCTTGCTGCTGTGTCTTGGGCCGTCGGGGTGCGATCCGTATCTCGCGCATGGACGCGGCGCTGTAGAAGTCGGTTTCGAGCCACCACGTCACCGCAGCCGGAGTCAGGAAGTTGAGCAACTGGCCGTAATCGAGCCAGCCTGTTGCGTTTGAGTACGGCGTGCGGTCGCTGAACTGCAGGATCTTGCGGGTGGTCACCCGCCAGCGGTCTTCACCGATGCTCCGCGCTGTGATGTATCCCCCGTCGATGAGGATGCCGCCCGGCCGGGAGTCCCAGAGGATCCTGCTGTCGATGCTGCGGCACAGCTTGAACGGGAGGGTGATCCTGCCGCGCCGCTTGTCGACCTCGAAGTTGTCGATGGTGAGGACATTGCGAAACCCGCCGGTCTCGAGGTCGTCGTCCCCCCAATCGACGCTGACCCGCTCGTACAGGAAGCGCGGCTCCGAGAAGCCCCGCGTGGCCGACTTGTATTCGACCGTGCTGAGGTCGAACGGGGCAGCGACATAGGACGTCTCATCAATGACCGTGCTGCCGTGGGACCAGTTCAGCGGGTCGATCAGGTCCCTCAACGTTTCGAACTTGGCGTCGACCAGGGTGGTGACGGTCGCGTTTGTCGTCAGCGTGTTCGCGTCCTGGCGAACGATGCACGAGGCCGTCAGGACGGTCTTGGGAGCCTTGCGACGCCGCTTGAAGCTCTCGAAGGCGACCGCGTCGAAGAAGTCCTCCACGAAGTCGCTGAGGTTGAGCCCTACCTCCGCTTGAAGCGTGCGGAGCTCCTTCCTCGTGTCGCCGCGGCTCTTCTTCGACCGCGCCAGCCAGCGCATGTAATCGCCCGCGGTCCGGCCCAGAATGGCCTTCGTGCCCTCGTTGAGGGCCGCCGAAGGGTCACCCTCTGCGTCGTCACCGTCGGTGTCATCCAGCATCGCGGCGCTCTCGTTCTCCAGCAGGTCGGCGAGCGCCAAGGCCTGATCCGACCGTCCCTCCACGCACGCCAGCAGGGCAGCTGTGAGCAAGTGCGCTCGCACTCGAGCGTGCCGGCGAAGCCGGTCAAGCGTCGCGAGCTCGTGCGGGCCGATGTCTTCAAGACGTTCGACGAAGGCCGGCGGATAGCGGCGATCGAAGCTCTGTCTCTCCCAGCCCTCGACGGGAACCGAGCGGACGATGCGCCAGTACGCGTCCCACAGAAGGTCTTCCCGAACGTCGAGGCGCTCGAGCGCCTCGTCGAGCGGCAGCGGCGCGACCTCCGGCGGCACGACCATGACAGGCGCGCCGCGCGACTCGAGCTCGCTGCCGAGCGATCGGTAGTAGACGCTCAGCATCGCGTAGCGGAGCGAGGCGTCCTCTTTGAGCTCCTCGGGGGTCTTGGACCGGACCTGTTCGGTGGCGGTCGTCATCGGCATGTCCTCTTCGGCAGACGGGCCGTCTGCGACGACCTTAACCTCGCGCGAACGCGCGCTGCAAGATCACCCCGGCCTTCCGGCTGGTGTCGCTCAAACGCGGCGCATGCCCGCTGCGGCGACGCCGGCCTCGAGCTCGTCGAGGCCCCAGGCGTCGACGGGGCCCAACGCGCCGGTGTCGAGCAAGCGGCCCGCGGCGGCGCCCTCGGCGCCCCAGGCCAGCAGCTCGGCCGAGAGCTCGTAGGGGTTGACGCCCTCCAGGCGGACTTCGCTCACGAGCGTGCCGCCGCCGTCGCGGACCTCCGCCACGACGAATGAGCTGGTGTGTGAGCGCGCCTCGGCGTCCGGTCCGCCGGGCCCGCCCTGCGCGACGAGCTCTGCGAACCCCAGCATCCCTGACTTGAGGGCCGGCACGCTCGCGGCGAACGACGTCGCCAGCGCCAGGGCCTGCGCGGGTCGCGACGCCCAGCCGAGCCAGCCGATGTAGACGCGCACATTGCGAAGGCTGGGGGACAAGCGGGGGAGGGTGAAGTGCTCTGTCGACCCGACCGAGATCGCCTCGGCGCGCCCGGCCGGGAGATCGAAGGTCCGCCACTTGTTGGTGCTGGGAACCGTGACGAGCTGCCCCGACCGCCACGCGAAGGCCGGCTCCAGCGTGATCGAGACCATCGTCGCGCGGGTGCCGGGGCTGAGCGAGGTCGTGGGGCTGCTGCCGGGCGCGAAGTAGCCGATCTCGATGCTCTCCGCGGCGTCCCCGGCCTCGCGCAGCGCGAGCGCGCCGGCAAGGTTGCCCGGGACCCAGTCGTATCCGAACGCGGTGACCAGGCCGCATCCAGCGGCCCGCGCCTGAGGTCCGTAGCGCTCGAACACGTCGCGGATGAAGCGCGGCTCGCCGGCCGAGTCCAGGTAGTGCGCTCCCGCGTCCACGGCCGCTTGCACCGCCGGCTCTCCCCATTGCGCGAACGGGCCGACGGTCGTCACGAGGACGTCGCGACGCTCAACGAGCGCGCGAACGCTCTCCGGTCGCTCGATGTCGGCCACGAGCGTGTCGAGCCCGCCGAGCTCGCCGGCCAGCGCCTGCAGCTTGTCCGCGTTGCGACCCGCGAGCACCGGGCACATGCCACGCCGCACCATCGCCCGCGCCGTCAGATCGCCGGTGTAGCCGGTGGCGCCGAACAGCACGATGCGCCCGGCCATCAGACCTCGCCCATGGGAGGGTCGGTGTCGTCGTAGATCCGGGCCGCGGCGAGCTTGCCGTTGGTACCGCGGACGTAGACGGCGATCCCCGCCTCCGGCGCGAGCTCGGTCCTGCCCCACCGAACGACGTTGTACTCGAGCGCCGTCACGCGGTCGTCGGCCACAACGGCGCAGTGCTCCAGCGGGATGCCGCCGCCGTTCGAGAACAGCCGCTCGTAGAAGGCGCGGAGGGCATCCGTGCCGCGGTGGACGTGCTCGCCGCCCGCGGGCTCGCGCGCGTAACCGTCCGGTTCGAACGCCGCCACGATCGCGTCGACGTCCCCGGCGGCGAGCGCGCGCTGGTACTCGGCCACGACGTCTGACTCGCGCAGCTCCGGGTCGGGCTGCAGCACGGGCGGACGGGTCGCGTGGCGACCGGCCAGCGGCCAGCTCGAGTAGTAGACGCGGAGCTCGTCGATGAGCTCGCTGCCGGGTTGGAAGTCCGCGACGACCGCGACCGGGAGACCGACGGGTGCCGAGCCACCGTCGAGGTGGAGCACGACCTCCTCGAAGCCGCGCCCCTCGGTGACGACGCGCTCGACGTTCTCGATGGACGCGTTGCGCTCGCTGAGCCACGCGTTCGTGTCGGCGACGTAGGCCGCGAACGCCCGCCCGCCCTTGATGCGTCCGCGCACGGGGTGGTGGAGCTCCGGCTCGCCCGCGAACGACTGGACGAGCGCGTCGACCTCCCCGGCGAGCAGGCCGTCGAAGTACGGCACGCGTCGCGGCGCGTTCCGGCGCTTCTGCAGCCAGGTTTCCAGCACCGGCGCCGAGAACAGCTCGGGAACCCACGGCATACGGCAAGCGTCCCAGATTCGACCGCCGCGCCAAGGCGCGGCAACTACCTGTCGGCGAGCTCGAGCCCGCCACTCTGCGACTGGTAGCGGCCCTCGCGGTAGCTCAGGAACGCGCCGGCGGCGCCCACCGCGATGACGCTCGCGGCGAACGCGATGTAGAGCACGGCGTCGCGGCCGTTGTGAAACGCACCACCGGCGAAGATCGCCCCGCCGATCCAGATGGCGCCCAGGACGATGTACGAGAGCGCCGCTCCGGGCATGTCGGCGCGATCGCCTCGGAGCGCGATGTAGGCCGCGCTGCCGCCGATGCCCAGCAGCCACGCGGCGATCGCCTCGGCCGCCAGCGGCGCGAGGGGCCAGGCCCAGACCGCGCTCGCGTGGTGGGGCCGGGCGAACAGCAGGACGCCCCAGACGAGCATCACGAGCGCCTGCAGCCCCAGCGCGCCACGCAGCCACGGGGGCAGGCGCGCCTCGACCGGCCGGTCGCGCCCGAGCACCAGCCGCTGGTGGCACGCGGCCGCGAAGAACGCCGGCACGGCGAAGACGTAGGCCTCCACCCAGATCACGCCGACGGCGCCGTGGAACTCGCTGACGTGCCGGACCGTCGCGATCAGGAGGCCGAGCGTGACGAACGGTCCGCCGGAGACGACGGCGCGCACGCGGATCCATTCCCGCTGTCCCAGGCCCCAGGCGAACAGCACCGAGGTGGCGAGGAAGCTGGCGCCGATGAAGATCGCGCTGATCGGCAGGGCGATCGTCCATGCCCAGTACGTCTCGGTGTGCTCGGAGAGGAGCGTGACCTGCGCGCCACCGAGAAAGGCGAGCGGGGCGGCGACCCAGAGGAACGCGCGAATGCCGAAGCCCACAGGGCGCACCCGACTTTCGAGCGTGACCATGGCCCATCCTCTGCCGCCGCGGGGACGGGTGCAAGCGATGGCGCGGCGCCGCTCACTCCGCCCGGAACGAGCGCAGGTCATCCCGGAGACACGGCGACGTGCGAGGGTGGCCGCGCGCGGGCGACGCCTGTACGGTCGCCATGACATGCCTCGTAGTCGGAGCATGGTCCAGCGGTCCCGCCGTCTGCGCCACCATGCCGGGGGCGACGACCGTCAGCCCGCGAGGACGCTTCAGGCCGTAGCGGCCGACGACGCGACCGTGGTCCTGCTCGGGCTGGAAAACCTGGATGACGAGTGCTGGGCGGGGCTCGCCCACGCCGGCGTCCGCCTGGTGCGCGTCGCGGACGTGACGGGCGCGGTGCGGGCCTTGCGCGAACAGGCTGCGCAGGTCGTCATCGCAGACGCGTCTCACGGACGCGCGCTCACGGCCGCGATGCGCCGGAGCCGCGAGGTCGCGTCGGCCTACGTCGTCCTCTGTGCCGCGGTCGGCTCGCAGGGTGAGCTGCGCGAGGCCCTCGACGCGGGCCCGGACGACGTCATGCGCGTGCCCTTCGAGCCGGAGGTGCTGGCGGCGCGGGTCGCGGCGGGCCTTGGCGCAGCGCGCCTGCGCGCCAACGAGACGCTGCTGCGCTCGCTGGTCGCGAACATCCCCGGCGCCGTCTACCGCTGCGCGTGCGACGAGCACTGGACGATGGAGTGGCTGACCGACGAGATCGAGCAGATCTCGGGCTACCCGGCCAGCGACTTCATCGACAGCGCCGTGCGGACGTTCGCGAGCATCATCGTTCCCGATGACCGCGAGCAGGTCGAGCGGTCGGTCATCGAGGCCGTCGACGCCGGCCGGCCCTTCGAACTCGAGTACCGGATCCGGCGGTGTGACGGGGGCGTGCGGTGGGTGCTCGAGCGCGGTCAGGCGCAGGACGCCGGCGACGGCCGGCGCTGGCTCGACGGAGCGATCTTCGACATCACCGCTCGCCGCGCCGCCGAGCAGGCGCTTCGCGAGCACGTCATGGTCGAGGCGCAGCTGGCCGAGGTGCGCGCCTCACGCGCGCGCATCCTCGAGGCGGCCGACCGCGCGCGAGGCGAGATCGAACGCAACCTCCACGACGGCGCGCAGCAGCGCTTCGTCTCCGTCGCGCTTCAGCTCCAGCTCTGCCTCGCGGCGCACGGCGAGCTGGCGGCCGGCGTCCGCAGCGAGCTCAACGCGGTCCTGGCCGAGCTGCGCACCGGCCTCGCCGACCTCCGTGACCTCGCCCACGGCCTCCATCCCGCGGTGCTGAGCGACCGCGGGCTCGAGCACGCTTTGGTCGACATCGCCCACCGCAGCAGCGTCCCCGTAGCGCTGCACGTCCAGCTGCCGAAGTCGCGCCTTGGGGCGGCCGTCGAAGCAGCCGCGTACTTCACCGTCTGCGAGGCGCTCACCAACGTGGACAAGTACGCGCACGCGAGTCGCGCGTGGGTCAACGTCCAGCAGCGCAACGGCCATGTGGACGTGGAGGTCGGCGACGACGGCGTCGGCGGCGCATCGATGGACTCCGGCTCCGGACTTCAGGGGCTTCGCGACCGCGTCGCGGCGGTGAACGGCACGCTCGACGTCGAGAGCCGCCCAGGCACGGGGACCGTCCTGCGCGCGCGGCTGCCGGTCGAACCGTCCGCCTGACCATGAGCGATCCCGCCGACGTCGTGAGGCGTTACTTCGAGGCCGTGGCCGACCTGGGCTCCACGCCCGACGCGCTGCGCGACGTCCTGCATCCCGACGTGCGCATCACCGAACGCCCGAACGCGATCAACCCGCGCGGGACCGTGCGCGACCGGGACGGTGCGGTTGCCGGGTTCCTCGCGGGAAAGGAGCTGCTCGCGACGCAGACGATCGACATCCTCGAGCTGGTCGTGTCCGGCGATCGTGTGGCGGTCCGGGCGACCTGGCGAGGGACGCTCGGAGCTGACGCGGGTGCGCTGCCCGCGGGCGCGGAGCTCGTCGCGCACATCGCGGCCTGGTTGACCGTGGCCGACGGACGCGTCGTGGAGCACGAGACCTTCGACTGCTACGAGCCGCCGCCCCCATAGCCGGGGGCGGCGGCAGCAGCGTCTACGGGATGCGGTGGTCGCCCACCTTCGTGATCTGGACCGTGCCGAGGCTCGGTGCCCCGTCCGGGCCGGAGGTGACGACCGACACGAGGTGCGTGCGGAAGTTCATGAAGAACGTGTTGTGCGTGCCGTCGGCGAACAGCCAGACGAGGAGGATCTGCTTGTGCCCGACCGGCAGCGCGATGTACTTGGCGGTGGTCGGGGGCTGGCCGACGAACGGACCGCTCAGCGCGACGGCGCTGAAGTTGCCACCGGCGCTGTAGTCCTGCTGGAACGTGTTCCCGGCGTCGAAGCCGAGCGGGTAGCTCGTGACGATCCGGTACCCGGTGAGGTCCACTTGGTTGATCTTGGTGGGGAAGCCGGTGAGCGGGTCGACGGTACGACCGGGGCCGTGCCCGTGGCGTTCATGGTTGCCATGGTGGCCGTCGCCGTGGAGCCTGCCCGCCATCGCGCCACCGGCCGCCAGCGCCAGGAGCGCCATCGTCGCCAGCACGGTCACGACCAGCTTCTTGTAGGCCTTCATCCTCGTACTCCTTCTTCGTGCGGAAAGTTGCGGAGGCGAGGAGCGCCTCCGAGGCATGGACGAGAGAGGACCGGTTGGTGAGGGGCCCGGAAGGAAGCGGGGGTCCCCTGCTGCGAGACGTGACGTCGTCGCGGGTCACGACGAGGGCGGATCGTATATAGCCCGGCCTCGCCTGTCGGATTTCCGCCAGGCGTCGGCGGGGATCCGTATTGCCGCCCTACGCACCCGCGGGCATCCTCGCCCTCATGCTTGGGATCCGAACCGCCTGGCGTCCGCTCGCCCTCGTCGCCGGGCTCGTGGCGGCGACGAGCAGCGCGGCCGCGGCCGCTTCCGCGGCCGAGCAGTCGTTCACCGCAGCCGGGGAGCACGCGTTCGTCGTGCCGGTCGGTGTGAGGACCGTGCAGGTCACGCTTGTCGGCGGGCACGGCGGAGCGGGCAGCCTGGGCAGCACCAACCAAGCGGAAGGCGGGCCGGGGGCGACGGCGCGGGCCACGCTGTCGGTAGCGCCCGGCGCCACGCTCTACGCGCAGGTCGCGGCCGATGGCGCGTGGGCCGGGGCCGGCGGCGACGGCGGTTACGGCGGGGGCGGCGCCGGCGGCCCCGTCGTCGCGCTGCTCGGCGGCGCTCCCGGAGGCGGTGGGGGCGGCGGCGCCTCGGCGGTGCGCACGTGCCCGGCCGCGGGAGCGGGTTGTACGCCGATGGTGGTCGCGGGTGGCGGTGGCGGCGGTGGCGGCGCGGGGCGCGACACGACTCCGACGATCAACGGCGGGAACGGTGGGCCGGCGGACATGGCCGGCTCGGACGGCGAGTTCGACGCGACGAAGCACGACGCCGGTGGCGGTGGCGGACAGGCGGGCAACGCGAGCGGCGGCGGCGCCGCGGGCGGCAACTCGTACGAGACACCCGCGACCGCAGGCCAGCTCGGACGCGGAGGCGCGGGCGGCGTGTCGATCGCCGGCGGCGGCGGTGGCGGCGGAGGCGGCCTGTTCGGCGGCGGTGGCGCCGGTGCCGGCAACGCGTTCGCCGACTTCTACACCAAGCAGTTCTTCGGCGGCGCCGGCGGCGGCGGAGGAGGCGGCTCGTCTGGTGTGCCGCCGGGTGCGAGCGGCGTGTCGGGCTTCTCGCTGGTGCCGACGTCCCAGACCACGGGGCCGTCGGTCACGTTCAGCTGGACGCCGCCGCCGGCGGCGGCGAGCACCGGAGCCGTGTCCGCGATCACGAGCGCGAGCGCGACGTTGACCGGGACGGTGAACCCCAATCTCTCGCAGGTCACGGACTGTCACTTCACGATCGCGCCGGCGGCGGCCACCGGCGCGACCGTCCCGTGCGCGCAGCAACTCGGTGCCGGCGATGCCGCAACCGCCGTGAGCGCGACGCTCTTGGGGCTCACGCCCACGACGCGCTACACCGTCACGTTGGTGGCCACCAACGCGTATGGCGTCGCTGAGGGCGCGGCGGTGACGTTCACCACGGCCGGTGCGGGATCGGGCGCCGCCGCGAGGCCGCGCGTGAGCGCGCTCAAGCTCAGCCCATCGAAGTTCCGCCGCGGCACGCATCGCGCGCGGCTCGCGCCGCGCGGGCGCTCACGGGCCGGCACTACGGTGTCGTTCGCGCTGTCCGCCGCGGCGGACGTGAGGCTCACCTTCGAGCGCGCGCGGCCCGGGCGGCGGTACAAGCACGTCGCCGGCGGGGTGCGCCTGGCGGCTCGGGCCGGCGCCAGCCGGATCCACTTCGACGGCGTGCTCGACAGCCGCCGGCGGCTCGCCCGCGGCACCTACCGGCTCTCGCTCGTCGCGCTCGATAGCGCAGGGCGGCCGTCGCCTGCCCAGCGCGCTCGCTTCACGATCATGCGGTAGCAGCCCGACGCCGCGCCCCGCCGTCGGGCAGCATGCGTGCATGGACGCGATCCGCGAGCTGGCGCGCGACCGGCTCGGGTTCGAGCGGCTGCGGCCGGGGCAGGAGCAGGCGGTCGCCGCCGCCGCGGCCGGCCGGGACGTGCTCGCGGTGCTGCCGACCGGTGGCGGCAAGTCGGCGATCTACGAGCTCGCCGCGCTCCTGCGCGGCGGGCCGACCGTCGTCGTGTCGCCGCTCATCGCCCTGCAGGACGACCAGCTGGCGCACCTCCGGGCGGCGGGCCTGCCCGCGACGGTGCTCAACTCCGCGCAGTCGGCCGGCGCGCGGGCGGCCGCGCTCGTCGAGGCCTGCGGGCCCGACGAGTTCGTCTTCGTCTCGCCCGAGCAGCTCTCCAACGCGGAGACCCGCGCGGCGCTCGGACGCGCCCGCCCAGGGCTGTTCGTCGTCGACGAGGCGCACCTCGTCAGCCAGTGGGGCCAGGACTTCCGGCCCGACTACCTGCGGCTCGGCGCGCAGGCCGACGAGCTCGGTGCGGGCGTCCGCGTCGCCCTCACGGCCACGGCGGCTCCGCCGGTCCGGCGCGAGATCCGCCGGCGGCTCGGGCTCCGCGATCCCGAGGAGGTGATCGGCGACTTCGACCGCCCGCACATCGAGCTCTCCGTCCAGCACGCGCGCTCGCCCGAGGACAAGCAGCGGCTGATCGCGGAGGCGGCGGGCGAGCTCGACGGGTCGGGCATCGTCTACGCCGCCACGCACGCGGACGCGCAGGCCGCGAGGGACACGCTGGCGGCGGCGGGCGAGCGGGTGACGCTCTACCACGCCGGGCTGGGCGCCGCCGTGAGGCGCCGGGCGGCGGCGGAGTTCCTCGACGGCTCGGCGCGGATCGTCGCGGCGACGGTCGCGTTCGGGATGGGGGTCGACAAGCCCGACGTGCGCTGGGTGCTCCACGCCGATGCTCCGGTCTCGCTGGACGCCTACTACCAGGAGCTCGGCCGCGCCGGTCGCGACGGCGGGCGTGCCGAGGCGAGGCTCCTTTACCGGCCCGAGGACGTCGGCGCCGCGCGCCATCTGACCGCCCGCGGGGTGTCCCAGCGGGTCGTGGGGCAGGCGGCGGCGGGGCTCGCAGCCGCGGGCGTCTGGGAGCTCGGCTCGCGCGCGACGACGCTGGCCCTGGCGCGGCTGGTCGACGTCGGCGCCGCCGCGTGGGCGGCCGACGGGCGCGTCCGCTGGACGGGGGCGATGGACATCGCCGGCGCGCTGGACGCGTCCCGGGAAGAGGGCGAGCGCGAGCGCGAGGTCGAGCGCTCGCGCCTGGAGATGATGCGCCGATACGCCGAGCACACGGGGTGCCGGCGGTCGTTCCTGCTCTCGTACTTCGGGCAGGACTACCCCGGCCCGTGCGGCGCATGCGACAACGACCGGCGGCGCTCGCCCGGGAAGCCGGCGGCCGAGCCGTTCCCGGTCGGCACGCGCGTGGCCAGCGACCATTGGGGCGAAGGGACCATCCAGCGCTACGACGGGGACCAGGTCACGGTGCTGTTCGACGATCACGGCTACCGCGACCTCCTCGTGCCGCTGGTGGTGGAGCGTGGGCTCCTGCGCACGACCGGCTCTTGACTCGCACTGAACCGGCCGGCTCCTGGTTAGAGTTGGCGTCTGGTACTCGCAGGCTCCCGTGAACCCGTCGCGGCTCGGCGTGCGCCAGCGTCCGCGGCAACGCACGGGAAAAATCGTGCGTCGCTGATCTATGCCGCCAAGCTCGCGGTGATCGCGGCGACGTACTACGGATCCGCCAAGGTCGGGTTGCACCTGGCCTTCGCGACGATGAACGTCACGGCGGTTTGGCCCCCGGCCGGGATAGCGCTCGCGGCACTGGTGCTCTGGGGGCCGTCGGTGTGGCCGGGCGTGGCGATCGGCGCGTTCCTGGCGAACGCCTGGACCGGGGTCCCGCTCGTGACCGCGCTCGGGATCACATGCGGCAACACGCTCGAGGCGGTGGTCGGCGCGTTCCTGCTGCGCCGGGTCGCGGCGTTCCGGCCCTCGATGGAGCGCGTGCGCGACGTGCTCGCACTCGTGGCCCTCGCCGCGGTGGTGAGTACCGCGATCGCCGCGACCATCGGTGTGACAAGTCTCGCGGCCGGCGACCGGCTCGGGGGCGAAACGTTCGGGTCGGCCTGGCGCCTGTGGTGGCTGGGCGACATGGGCGGGGACCTGCTCGTGGCCCCGTTCCTGATGGCGTTCGCCGCCTACTGGCCCTTCAAGCGCATCCCGG
>DATFRW010000066.1:0-5090 GCA_035262945.1 Solirubrobacteraceae bacterium | reverse complement strand
TCTTCAGCCAGGTGCCGGTGGACGGCAACTACGTCACCGACATCCTGCCGGTCATGGTCCTGCTCGGCACCGGCGCGGGGATCTGCTTCCCAGCGCTGATGGGCCTCGCGATGTCCGGGACGGCGCCGAGCGACGCCGGGCTCGTCTCCGGCCTGGTCAACACGACCGCGCAGGTCGGCGGCGCGCTGGGCCTGGCGGTCCTCGCCACCCTGTCGACGACGCGCACCGAGCACCTGCAGTCGGCCGGCGAGTCCGCCGCCTCCGCGCTGACCGGCGGCCTGCACCTCGCGCTGTGGATCGGCGCCGCGCTGGCCGTCGCCGCCGCCATCGTCGCGGCGACCGTGATCAAGGGCGAGCCGCGGGTCGCGGCCGAGGCCGCCCCGGAGCCCGCCTGAGCAACTGCCCCTCGAAGGCGCCGCCCGAGCCGTCGTTAGGCTCGGGCGGATGCCTCTCCGCAACCGGGTCACGCCACAGAGTGAGCTGATCGCCGACCCGGCACGCGGCCTCGTCTACGGCAACCGCGGCTGCCTGCACGACGGCGGCGGCCGCATCCGGCGCCGCTACAACGGCAAGCGCTGGATCGCCTGCCGCCTGCGCTTCAAGGGCTGGCACCGCCACCCGCTCCTGCAGCCCGGCAAGTTCACCGAGCTGTTCTTCCTCGACGAGGCCACCGCGATTGCCGCCGGCCACCGCCCGTGCGCCCTCTGCTGCCGCGAGGACTACGTGCGCTTCGGCGAGCTGTGGCACGAGCTTCACCCCGGGCCGCACGGCGCCGACGACATCGACGCCCGCCTGCATACGGAGCGCCTAGACCCCGCGACGCGCGGCCAGCGCCAGCACGACGTGCGGCTCGACGACCTCCCCGACGGCGCGTTCGTGCTGCGCGACGGCGCCCCCTGGCTCGTCCTCGGCCCCCGCCTGCTGCGCTGGACCCCGGCCGGCTACGACGCGCAGGTCTCGCGCCAGGTCGACGAGCGCGTGCGCCTACTGACGCCACCGTCGCTCGTCGCGGTCCTGCGCGCGGGATGGGACGGCGCGGCCGTCCCGCTGTTCCACCCCTCGGCCGACAGCTCGACGTAGAAGCCCGCGCCGGACTTCGCGTTGACGGCGTGGGCGAGCCCGGCCGGGACGAAGACCGTCGCCGGGCCGTCGACAACGTAGACCTCGTCGCCGAGCACGACCTCGCACACGAGCTGGTCGGCCGGCACGATCAGCAGGAGCTCCGCGAAGGCGTGCTGCTGGGTGCTGCGACGCCCGTCGCCCGCCTCGATCCGTTGGACGGTGACCGGCCGCTGCGTCTCGGGATGGGTCATGACCCAGCGCGGCGGGCGGGCGGCCGCGTCGTCGAGGCCGGGCAGTCGCCCCGGCATGATGAGGTCCGCGTGCCGGCGGGCGGCGGGAGCGGTGGGCGGCGGCGCAAGCGCGAGGCGCCACGCCGCGGGCTCGGCGAGGCGCCCTATTCGCGCTGAACGTGATTGCTGCATCTTCGATCTTGTACGCACGCAAGCCGCCGCCCACATCGGCAGCGTTGCCCATCTTTTGCTTCCCGACTACCTAGCCCGGCGTCACCATGTGGGTGATGGGCGAGGTCCTCCTGCTCGAGCGCGAGTCCCAGCTGCGCGTCCTCGATGCGGCCGCCGACGACGCGGCCGCCGGGCGCGGCTCCACCGCGCTCGTGACCGGGGAGGCGGGGATCGGCAAGACGACGCTCGTGCGGGCGTTCGCCGATCGCGTCGCGTCGCGCGCGCGGGTGCTCCCGGCGGCGTGCGACGACCTCATGGCTCCACGCACCCTCGGCCCGCTGCACGACGCCGCCGCCGCTGCCGGCGACGGCCCGCTGGCCGCGGCGCTCCGCGACGGCGAGGCTCCCGACGCGGTGTTCGGCGCGCTGCTCGACGAGCTGGCGCTCCGGCGCCCGACCGTCCTCATCGTCGAGGACGTCCACTGGGCCGACGAGGCGACGCTCGACGTGCTCGGGTTCGCCGCCCGCCGCATCGAGCCGCTCGGCGCGGTGCTCGTCCTCACCATGCGCGACGACGCGATCGACCCGCACAGCCCGCTGCAGCGGCTGCTCGGCGCGCTGGCCGGGGCCCGCGTCCACCGCCTGGCGCTGTGGCCGCTGTCGCGCGGGGCGGTCCGCGCGCTGGCGCGGGGCACCGGCCGCGACGCGGACGCGATCCACACGGTGACGGGCGGCAACCCGTTCTTCGTGGCCGAGGCGCTCGCCGCGCCCGCGGACGAGGTGCCCGCCAGCGTGAAGGACGCCGTGCTCGCCCGGATGCGGCGCCTGGCCCCTCGGAGCCGCGAGGCGGTCGAGCGGCTCTCGGTCGTTCCCTCCCACGTCCCCAACGACCTCGCCTCGGTGCTGCTCGACGGCGACCTCGATCCCCTCGTCGACGCGGAGCTCGCGGGCCTCGTCGTCGCGCGCCCCGAGGGCATCGCATTCCGCCACGAGCTCGCCCGGCGCGCGGTCGAGGAGGGCCTGCCCGCCATCCGCCGCCAGATCCTCAACCAGGCGGTGGTCGCGGCGCTGCGCGAGAGCCCCGAGCCCGAGCTCGCGCGGCTCGTGCACCACGCGGTTGAGGCCGGCGACGTCGCGACGCTGATCGCGGCGGGGCCCGACGCCGCGCGCGAGGCATCCCGCGCCGGCTCGCACCGCCAAGCGCTCGCGCACTACGAGTCGCTCATGCCGCACGTCGCGCGCCTCCCGCCGGCCGAGCGCGCCGCCGTGCTCGACGACTGCGGCTGGGAGCTCTACAACGCCCACCGCTTCCGCGAGGCCGTCGAGGCCGGCACCCGGGCCGCCCGCCTCTACGAAGAGCTCGACGACCGCCTCGCGCTCGGCCTGTGCCTCGTGCGGATGTCGCGCCACATCTTCATGACCGGCGAGACCGGCGAGGCGCAGCGCTGCGCCCAGCGCGCGGTCGGGATCCTCGAGCGGGCCGGCGACGACGCCGCCCTCGCCCAGGCGCTCATCTACCGGGGCGCGATCCTCGCGCTGACCGACAACCCGCCCGAGACGCGCGCGCTACTGCACCGCGCCCGCCACCTCGCCCTGCGGTCGCGGCGCGGCGACCTCGACGCGCTGTGCCTGAACTATCTGGGCATCTCGCGCTACGAGGCAGGCGACCCGTCGGGCCTTCGGGATCTGCGCGAGAGCCTCACGGCCGCGCTGGCCGAGGGCCACCACGAGGCGGCCGCGCGCGGCTACACGAACCTCGCGGAGCTCCTCATGCGCGGCGGCGAGCTGGACGAGCTCGAGCGGTGCGTCGCCGACGGGCTGGCCTTCACGCGCGAGCGCGGCTTCTGGTCGCACGCGTACAACCTCGAGGTCCACCGCTGCCTGCTCCTCCTGCGCCGCGGCGACTGGAACGGCGCCGAAGACGGGCTGCGCGGGCTCGTCGGCGCCGTCGACGACCCGGGGATGCTCTACGCCTACAGCGTCCCGTGGCTCGGCCGGCTGCTCGCGCGGCGCGGCGACCCGGCTGCCGCAGACCTGCTGGAGACGGCCTGGGAGCACGCCAGCCGCCAGGGCCTGCTCATCGGCGTGGCCTACGCGGGCATCGCGCGGGTCGAATGGGCCTGGCTGGCACGCGAGCCGGCCATCGCGAGCGAGGTATCCGATGCCGTGCTCCCGCGCCTCGCCCAGCCCGGCGCCGCGCCGTGGCGACGCGAGCTCATCACCTATCTCGCCCGCGCCGGCGTCCCCGCCGAGCCCGCCGGCGCCTGGCGCGCGGCGGGCGATCCCTACGAGGAGGCCCTCGCGCTGGCCGAATCCGGCGATGTGGAGAGCGCCACGGCCGCGCTGCGGACGCTCGAGGAGCTGGGCGCCACCCCCGCCGCAGCGCGCGTGCGCGAGCGCCTGCGCGCCATGGGCGCGCGGGTGCCGCGCGGTCCGCGTGCGGACACCCGCGCCAACCCCGCCGGTTTGACGCCGCGCCAGCTCGTGGTCCTCGAGTTGCTGCGCGAGGGCATGACGAACGCCGAGATCGCCGACAGGCTCGTGGTCTCCGTGCGGACCGTCGACCACCACGTCGCGGCCGTGCTGGGCAAACTCGGAGTACGGTCGCGCCGAGAAGCCGCCGCGGCCGCCCGCGAACTCGGTGTCGGAGCCTGAATGGTTAAAGTGCATATTTGAGGCTCCTCGAGGAACGAGAGGGGGTGATCGGATTGCGAAAGAACCGCGGTCGGCTGACAGAGCCGATGGTGCGCGAGAACGGGACGCTTCGCCCGGCGAGCTGGGATGAGGCGCTCGACGTTGCGGCCGCCGGCCTGGCACGTGCCAGGGCGCAGGACGCTACGCGCTCCTTCGGCATGTTCAGCTGCTCCAAGGCGTCGAACGAGGTGAACTTCATCGCCCAGAAGTTCGTCCGCTCGGTGATGGGGTCGAACAACATCGACTCGTGCAACCGCACTTGACACGCCCCCAGCGTCGTCGGTCTGGCGACGGTATTCGGTGCGGGCGGCGGCACGTCGTCCTATAAGGAGGTCGAGGAAACGGATCTGCTGATCCTGTGGGGTTCGAACGCCCGCGAGACGCATCCGATCTTCTTCCACCACGTCTTGAAGGCCGTGCGTCGCGGAGCGCCCCTGTACGTCGTCGACCCCCGCCGCACGGGGTCCGCGCAGTGGGCCGACACGTGGCTGGGCCTCGACGTCGGGTCCGACATCGCGCTGTCGAACACGATCGCGCGCGAGATCATCCACGCGGGCCTGACCAACGAGCACTTCATCGCGCACGCCACCACCGGGTTCGAGGAGTACCGGGCATCGGTCGAGCCGTGGACGCTTGAGGAGGGTGAGCGCGTGACCGGCGTCCCGGCCCCCGTCATCCGCCAGCTCGCCCACGCCTACGCGCGAGCCGACCGGGCGATCATCTGCTGGACGCTGGGCATCACCGAGCACGTCACGGCCGTCGATAACGTCCTTGCGCTTATCAACCTCGGACTGCTGACCGGCCACGTCGGCCGCTACGGCTCGGGGCTGAACCCGCTGCGCGGCCAGAACAACGTGCAGGGCGGCGGCGACATGGGCGCGATCCCGAACAAGCTGCCCGGGTTCCAGGACATCGAGAGCGACCACGAGGCGCG
>DATFRW010000065.1:0-14322 GCA_035262945.1 Solirubrobacteraceae bacterium | reverse complement strand
GGCCGTCCTGCCGCTGCGCGGCAAGATCCTCAACGTCGAGCGCGCCCGGATCGACAAGGTCCTCCAGAACCAGGAGGTCCAGGCGCTCATCACCGCGATCGGCACGGGCGTGCGCGACGAGTTCGACCTCGAGCGCGCCCGGTACCACAAGGTCATCCTCATGACCGACGCCGACGTCGACGGCGCCCACATCCGCACGCTCGTCCTCACGCTCCTGTTCCGTGAGATGCAGGAGCTCATCGAGGCCGGCTACGTCTACATCGCCAAGCCGCCGCTCTACAAGCTCAAGCAGGGCCGCAACGAGCGGTACATCGAGAAGGACTCCGAGCTCGAGGAGATTCTGCTCTCGGACAAGTTCGACAAGTTCGAGATCCTCGACGGCGCGGGCAACTCGTTCAAGCTCACCGAGGCGCGCTGGCAGAAGTACACGCGCCTGCGCAAGCAGTACGAGGGCTGGGCGAGCGCGCTGCGCGCCGAGCATGGGCACGACACCGTGCGCTTCCTCGAGGAGAGCTCGCTGCTCGACGAGCAGGTCGCAACCGTCGACGAGGCGCTGGCGGTCATCCGCCGCGCCGCCGCCGACGGCGCCGTGCACACGACCGAGCTCGTCGGCGAGGACGAGGACGAGCTGCGCATCAAGGCGGTCGAGACCCGCACCGGCCTGGCGCAGACGCACCGCATCAAGCGCGGCCTGTTCGACTCGCCCGAGTACAAGACGTTCGTGAAGGTGCACGCCGCGCTGGTCGAGCTGGCCGGCACGCCGCCGTTCACCGTGACTCTCGGCGACAAGACCGAGGAGGCGTTGTCGTTCGAGGCGCTGCGCGGTGCGGTGCTCGAGGTCGCGCGCCGCGGGATCAACGTCCAGCGCTTCAAGGGCCTGGGCGAGATGAACGCCGACCAGCTGCGTGAGACGACGATGGACCCGGAGACCAGGACCCTCGCGCAGGTCACGATGGAGGACGCCGCGGCGGCCGATCGCATCTTCTCGATGCTGATGGGCGAGGTCGTCGAGTTCCGGCGCAAGTTCATCGAGGACAACGCGCTCGCGGCGACGGTCGACGCGTAGGAAGGACGTACCTGAATGGCTGGGACGGAGATCATCGGCGGCGGCAACATCGAGCCGCGCGCGCTCGAAGACGAGATGCGCAGTGCGTATCTCGACTACGCGATGTCGGTCATCGTGTCGCGCGCGCTGCCCGACGTGCGCGACGGCCTCAAGCCGGTGCACCGGCGCGTGCTGTACTCGATGAACGAGGGCGGCCTCACGCCGGCGCGCGGCTACGTCAAGTGCGCGAGCGTCGTCGGCGACGTTATGGGCCGCTACCACCCGCACGGCGACTCGCCCATCTACGACACGCTCGTCCGCCTGGCGCAGGACTTCTCGATGCGCTACCCGCTGGTCGACGGCCAGGGCAACTTCGGCTCGGTCGACGACGACCCCCCGGCGGCCATGCGCTACACGGAGGCGCGCATGACGCGCCTGGCGATGGAGATGCTGCGCGATCTCGACCAGGACACGGTCGACTTCGTGCCCAGCTACGACGGCCGCCGCCAGGAGCCCGTCGTGCTCCCGGCGCGGTTCCCGAACCTGCTCGTCAACGGGTCGTCGGGCATCGCCGTCGGCATGGCGACGAACATCCCGCCGCACAACCTGCGCGAGGTGACCGACGCGGTCATCGCGTTCATCGACGACCCGTCGATCACGGTCGAAGGGCTGATGCGGCACATCAAGGGCCCCGACTTCCCGACTGGCGGACTCATCCTCGGCCGGCAGGGCATCCGCGACGCCTACGACACGGGCCGCGGCCGCGTGCGCGTGCAGGCGCGCGCGCACATCGAGCCGATCGGGCAGGGCAAGGAGGCGATCATCGTCACCGAGCTGCCCTTCACCGTGAAGAAGGGCGGCGACGGCGGCCTGATCCAGAAGATCGCCGACCTCGTCCACGACAAGAAGATCCCCGACATCACCGACCTGCGCGACGAGTCGGACCGCAACGGGATGCGGCTCGTCATCGAGCTCAAGCGCGACGCGATCCCGAAGGTCGTGCTCAACCAGCTCTACAAGCACACGCCGATGCAGACGACGTTCGGCGTGAACATGGTCGCCCTGGTCGACCGCGTGCCGCGCACGCTGTCGCTGCGCGAGGTGATCGCCGCCTACGTCGCGCACCAGCGCGAGGTAATCGTCCGCCGGACGAAGTACGAGCTGTCCCAGAAGGAGGCGCGGGCCCACATCCTCGAGGGCCTGCTCATCGCGATCGACAATCTCGACGCGGTGATCGAGCTGATCCGCGCGTCGCGCGATCGCGACAGCGCGCGCGAACAGCTCATGTCGCGCTTCTCGCTGACGCAGATCCAGGCCTCCGCGATCCTCGACCTGCGCCTGTCGCAGCTCACGGCGCTCGAGTCCGAGTCGATCCGCTCCGAGCACGCCGACGTCCTCGAGCGCATCAAGGAGCTGCGCGAGATCCTCGGCGACGAGTCGCGCGTCCTCGGCCTCATCAAGGAGGAGCTGCAGGAGATCGCGGAGCGCTTCGCCGACGAGCGGCGCACGGAGATCACCGCCAGCGAGGACGAGATCGACATCGAGGACCTGATCGCCGACCAGCAGATGGTCATCACGATCACGAAGTCCGGCTACATCAAGTCGCTCCCGCTTGCGACCTACCGCAAGCAGCACCGCGGCGGCGTCGGGGTGACCGGGATGGACATGAAGGACGGCGACTTCATCGAGCACCTCTTCGTGTGCTCGTCGCACGACTTCCTGCTCTTCTTCTCCAACCGCGGCAAGGTCTACCGGTCCAAGGTCTACGAGCTGCCGGAGGCGTCGCGCACCGCCAAGGGGCGCGCGCTCGTCAACGTCCTGCCGCTGCGCGAGGGCGAGCGCATCCAGTCGGTCCTCTCGACCCGCGACTTCTCCGAGGCCAAGTACCTGGTCTTCGCGACGAAGAAGGGCACGATCAAGAAGACCGAGTTCGGCGCGTACAACACGCCGATCAAGGCCGACGGCATCATCGCCATCAACATCCGCGACGACGACGAGCTCGTGGCCGTCCGGCGGGTCGACCCGGGCGAGGAGATCCTCATGATCTCCAAGGAGGGTCTGGCCGTCCGCTTCGAGGAGGCCGACGCGCGGGCGATGGGCCGCGACACGAGCGGCGTCCGCGGCATGGCGATCAACGGCGAGGGCAACGAGGTCCTGGCCATGGACGTCGCGCGCGACGACCAGGAGGTCCTCGTCGTCACCGAGAACGGCTTCGGCAAGCGCACCGCGGTCAGCGAGTACCGCAAGACCTCGCGCGGCGCCAAGGGCGTGCAGACGATCAAGTTCTCCGAGAAGCGCGGCGGTTTGGCCGCGGCGCTCGTGGTGCGCCCGCACCAGGAGCTGCTGTTCATCTCGCAGGAGGGCATGGTCCAGCGCACGGGCGTGCGCGGCATCCGTCAGACCGGGCGCGCGGCCCAGGGCGTGACGCTCATGAACGTCCGCGAGGACGACCGCGTTTCGGCCGTCGCGCTCGTGGTCGAGTCCGAGGCGTCGACGTCGGCGGTGGTCGCCGGCGACGCCACTGCCGACGCCGGACCGGTGGAGATTTCCGCCGACTCGGGCGACGTCGTGGCGCTCGAGGACGATGAGCGGGGCGTCGACGACGTGTCCGGCGATGGCGCGTCGCCAAACGGGGATTGAGTCGTCGTCAGGGACTGCTACTCTCGCACCACCAGAGAAAGGAGGTGGTCCGAATAAGTTGTTCTAGTTCTTGCGGGACCCTGGAGGTGACCGGCCGCTAGGTCGGAAGGCTGGAGCCGCGTAGCGGAATCCAACCCGGGCCACCGTCGGACGGCATGCCGGACCTGGTCCCCCCGGCGTAGGACCTACAGACCGTCCGAACCTTTATCCAGTCATGTGTCACGCGAGGGGCGCTCCATCGAGGGCGCCCTTCGTGCGTCCGGGGTCAGAGAGCGGCAAGGGCCCGAGCGACGTGCTCCTCCAGCCGCAACAGCTGCGCGTGCGGCGTGTCCGCGCCGAGGTCGTCGAGGACGTCGAGCACCGTGACGACGTCGTAGTACGGGTGGTACTCGGGGTGGGGGAGGACAGCGTCGGCGACACGCTGCCCGTAGTCGAAGGCGAGGTTCCAGCGCAGGTGGCCGAGGTCGACCGCCGCCGGGCCGCGTGAGCCCGTCGTCCAGTCGACGACGCCGGTGAGCGCCACGCCCTCCCAGAGCGTGTTCCCCGGGTGGTAGTCGCGGTGGATGAAGCGCGCCGGAAGATCGGGCGGCGCCTCGTGCGCGAGCGCGATCGCTCGCTCCCACACGGCGCGGTCGGCGGCCCATGCCGGGACGCTGAGGCTCTCGGGCTCGCGGTAGCGGCGATAGGGCGGGATGCCTTCGGGGTCGACGGCGTGGATAGCCGCGAGCGTTGCGAGGAGCGGACCGAGTGGCGGCCGGCCGTCGAACGGCTCGCCGGGCAGCCGGGTCATCAGCAGCGCGGGGACGTCGCAGCTCAGCGCGTCGGGGTCGGCCCCGACGAGCTCTGGCGCCGGCACGGGCGTGTCGGCCAGGCGCTCGAGCACGAGCGCTTCGCGCGCGGCGGTGAGGTCCGGGTCGTCGATCTCCCAGCCGGGTCGCGCCCAGCGGCGCAGCACGAGCTCGCGCCCGTCCTCGATCACGAGGACGTGGTTGGCCAGCCAGTTGCTCTGCAGCGGAAGCGCCGCGACGACGCGCGCGCCCGCCTGCGCCTCAGCCCAACGGAGCGAGGCGACCGGGACGGACTGCGCCCAGAGCACCTAGCGGGTGCCGGAGGCGGCCACGTGGCCGCCGGAGGCGGGCCCCGCGTTCGTTTTCATTACGCGGCGTCGGCGACGGCGCCCGTCTGGGGCAGCCACTGCCGCCAGGCCGCGGGGATCGTCGGACTCGCGACGTGGATGAAGATGTGCGGGCTCGGCGCGGCGGGCTTGCGGCGCAGGTGCATGCCCGCGCGCTCGGGCAGGTGGTCGCCCTTGCGCCGGTTGCACGGCGCGCACGACGCGACGATGTTCTCCCAGCTCGACGCCCCGCCCTTCGAGCGCGGGATCACGTGGTCGACCGTGAGGTTCGAGCGCGACCCGCAGTACTGGCACGCCCAGCCGTCGCGCGCGAAGACCGCGCGGCGGGTGATCTTGCGCCGGTGGGTGTCGCGCGGGACCTTGACGAAGGTGACGAGCCGGATGACGACCGGCCGGGGGAGCGCCGTGTGCTCGGAGCGCAGCTCCCACGACGCGTGCTCGAGGCACTCGGCCTTCTCCTTGAGCAGGAGAACCGCCGCGCGCCTTACGGAGCAGACGTTGATCGGCTCGAAGGTCGCGTTGAGGACGAGCACCCGGCCAGCGTCACGCCCGCGCCGCCGGTGCTCGGTGACCGGCGCGGACCCCACTTGGCCTGGTGGCGATTGCCTCCGCATGGCGAATCTGCGCCGGAAGTGTAGAGCACCAAGCGGGCGGGCCCGGCGGCTTCAGCGGCGCGTCACGCCGCCGGATAGGTGCCAAGGACGCGCACTTCGTCGCAGTGCGCACGGAGCGCAGTGACCGCGTCTGCCACCGACGACGCGTCGGCGCGACCCTCCATGTCGACGTGGAAGAGGTAGTGCCCGAGACGCCCGCGCATCGGGCGCGACTCGATCTTCGTGAGGTTCACCCCGCGGAACGCGAACTCCGACAGACAGCGCACGAGCCACCCGGGCTGGGCGTCGCCCGTTCCCGTGAAGACGACCGAGGTCTTCCACGGCCCGTCGGCAGCAGTGGCGGGTGTGGGGTCGCCGTCGCGCGCGAGCCAGACGAAGCGGGTCGCGTTGCCGGGCTCGTCGTCGACCTCCTCGCGCAGCACGATGCAGCCGTAGCGCTCGGCGGCGCCGCGGGGGCCGAGCGCCGCCCAGGGCTCGGCTGCATCGGCGACCGTGCGCACGGCGTCGGCGGTCGATGCGGCCGGGCGGACCGTCGCGCCGGCCAGCTCGGTGCGCAGGAAGCGCGCGCACTGCGCGAGCGGCTGGGGGTGGGAGAGGACGGCGGTGATCGCGTCGAGCGCGAGCGCCGCGCGCGCGATGAGGCAGTTGCGGATCGCGAGGACCGTCTCGCCGACGATGACGGTGTCGCGCGCGTCCCAGGCGAGCGCGTCGAGTGTGGCGCTCACGCCGCCCTCGAGTGAGTTCTCGACCGGCACCAGCGCGCGGTCCGCGTCGCCGCGCTGCACGGCGAGCACGGCGTCGTGGATCGAGGCGAACGGGACGAGCTCGGCCTCGGGGGTCGGGACCGCCTGCCGCGCCGCCTCCTCGCTGAACGTCCCGGGCGGCCCGAGGTAGCCCAGGCGCATCACCGGCGCCGCTCGGCGGCGTCGGGCACCTCGCGGGCGAGCGCCACCCGCACCGCCTCCTCCTCCTCGGGCGAGAGCTCGAGCGTCCCGCGGCCCTCGACGACCTGCTTGGCGTAGAGCCGCGCCTGGTCGCGGTGGTGGATCGACGACAGCACGATCCCCGAGCCGCTCGAGTCCAGCAGCGCCAGCGAGGTCGACTGGCGGCCGGACATCTCGTTGTAGGCGTCGTAGCGGACGAGGCCGTGGTAGGCGATGGCGCCGTCGAGGCGCTGCTCGGCGTTGCTCAGGCGCCCGTCGAGCCGGGTGACGACATCCGAGACGTAGTCGTTGAGCGAGCTGAAGCCGCGGTCGAGCTCGGCGGCGTGGGCGACGAGGTCCCGCGGGGCGCTGCCGCCGAGGACGGTGCGCTGATCGGCCCGCAGCCGGCGCAGCGCACGGATGAGCACCAGGACGGCGATGAGCGCGATGAGAGCGAGGGCGGCAGCCGCGAGCGCGACGATGCCGGTGGTCGAGGAAAGATCGTCCACGCCCGCCAAGCATAGGCGCGGCGGCGACGGCGGGCCGCTTTAGCGGTTCCAGATGATCGTGTAGGTCGACCGGTTGTTGTCGACCGTCTTCTCGCCGGGCACCTTGGCGATCGAGACCGTGAGCGTCGTCGGCGTGCCGATCGGCGGCGTCTGGCCGAGCGGGATGTTCACGGTCGACGCCTGGCCGGCGGTGGTCTGGCCGACGGTCTTGGTCTGGGAGATCGTCTTGCCGCCGCCCTTGAGGGAGACCGAGACCTTCACGTCGGTCTCGTTGTTCGTGCCGCCGTTGGTGAACTTCACGGCGACCGTCGGGTTCGCGCCCGCCGCGACGCGGTTCGTCACTCCCGGTGCCTCGGGCTGCAGCGTGACGTTGCCGATCGAGGTGGCGTCGATGGCGTGGCCGTGCAGGCCGGGCGCCGGCGTGGCGGTGCTGCCCGTGCCGCCCCCGCTCGTGGTGCGGCCCAGCGCGTCGCCGACCGTGGCCGGGCTCAGCCAGGAGACGTTCGGCATGAACTGGCTGGAGGCGATCTGCTGGCCGCTGATGCCGTTCTTGTCGAGCGCGTCCTTGATCAACGGCGCCGTCCGCGCCTGATAGACGACGTCGGAGGCCAGGAACGACTGCATCTCCGCGGCGATCTTGTTGATCGCGGCCTCCGAGGTCTGCCCGCGCCCGAGCGCCGCCGGGATCTGGTCGGCGATCTTCTGCAGGCCCTCCTGACGGAGGTTGAGCACGAGCTCGAGGTTGCGCTGGGCGGCCTTCATGTCGCCCGGGACGTTGAAGCTCTGGGCGCGCTTGACGTCGTCCTCTGCGGCGAGGCGCAGCTGGTTGACCTGGACCTGGAGGTCCTGCGCGTTGCGCGCACCGCTGCCCATCCGCTGGAAGAACGGCTTGCCGACGGTGTTCGCGGAGTCCTCGACGACGGCGGTGACGTTGCGGTTGTAGTCCTTGAGGGCGTTGTCCTTGCGGCTGTCGAGGCAGCCCTTGACGCCCAGCACGATCAGGATGAGCAGGATGATGATCGCGCCCAGCGCGACGGCCTGGCGCGTACGCGCCGTCTGACGGTCGGGCGGGGCAGGGCCGTGCCCCGCGGTCTCGGGTTGGCGCGGGCGTGCGGGACGCGCGCGCGTTCGTGTGGGCTCGTCACCCTCGTCGAAGAACGACAAAAAAACCTGCTCCGTAGGGGTGCCGGAGGCGGCCACGTGGCCGCCGGAGGCGAGTCCCCCCGGCCGAAGGCCGGTTCAGATTTGCTCGAAGCCGTGCAGTATGCCCGTCCGGGCGGACCAAAGGCTCACACGCACGTCGTCCTGCAACGCGAGGAGGCATGACTCGCGCGGCGAAGCAGGGAGGCGGTGAGGACCGCCGACGAGCCGACAGGTACGACCACGACCGGCTCCGGAGAGGAGGTCGTGCTCGATCGCTATCGCCTCGTGCGCCGCATCGGCTCGGGCGGATTCGGCGTGGTGTGGCTGGCCGAGGACGAGCGGCTGGGGCGGATGGTCGCGGTCAAGCGGATCACGATGCACGATGCCGCCACTGCCGCGCGGGCCGAGCGCGAGGCGCGCGCCGCGGCGCGGCTCGCGCACCCCGGGATCGTGACGCTGTACGAGTCGGGCCGCGACGCGGAGGCCGTGTACCTCGTCTCCGAGCTCGTGCGCGGCCGCACGTTCGGGGACCTCATGCACGAGGGCGAGCTGTCCGACCGCGACGTGGTGCGGATCGGGGTCGCGCTGTGCGACGCGCTGGCCCACGCGCATGGCCGCGGCGTCATCCACCGCGACGTCAAGCCGGGCAACGTGATGATCCCCGAGCGCCCGCAGGACGGGGCGGGCGTCGCGAAGCTCACCGACTTCGGCGTCGCGCGCATGGCCGGCGACGAGGGGCTCACGGCGACCGGCGACGTCGTCGGCACCCTCGCCTACATGGCGCCCGAGCAGGCCGACGGGCGCGAGGCCGCGGAGGAGGCCGACCTCTACGCGCTCGGCCTCGTGCTCTACGAGGCGCTCAGCGGCGTCAACCCCGTGCGCGCGCGCGGCGCCGCGGCCACCGCCCGGCGCCTGGGCGCTCGCCTGCCCGCGCTCGGCCGCCTGCGCCGCGACCTCCCGCTCGAGCTGTGTCGCGCGCTCGACCGCGCGGTGTTGCCGCGTCCCGAGCAGCGCGGCACGATCGCCGAGCTGCGCAGCCCGCTGGCCGAGGCGCTCCCCGAGGCCGACGACGAGCGGGGCACCGTCGCAGGCAGCCCGATCGAGGGCCTGGCGCGGGTCGCGACGCGGCCGCGGGTGCCGCCGCGCGCGCGGGTGCTCGCCGCGGTGGCCGCCGGCGCATTGACGGCCGCGGCGCTCGCGTGGATCTCGCCACGCAGCGGCACCGAGGTCCAGCCGGTCGCCGGCGCTGTCGCCGCGGCGCTGGCGGTGCTCGCCTTCCCGCGCGTCGGCTGGCTGCTCATGGCCGTCGGGCTCGCCGCGTGGGCGGGCGGCCCCACCGCGGTCGTGTTCGCGTCCGCGGCGATCCCCACCGCGGTGCTGCTGCGCCGCGCCGGCGGCCTGTGGTCGCTGCCCGCCGGCGCGCCGGTGCTCGGCCTCGCCGGCCTCGCGGGCGCCTGGCCCGCGTTCGCGGCGCAGGCCGCGCGGCCGTGGCACCGCGCCGCCCTGGGCGCGCTCGGCTGCTGGTGGCTCGCGCTCGCCGAGGTGCTCACCGGCCACCGCCTCGCGCTCGGCGCGCCGCCGGACGCCACGCTCGACGGCTCGCACATCACCCCGCTGGTCACGAGCGGCGCGCTCGCGCTCGCCGCGCTCTGGGCCGCCGCCGCCGTGTTGCTGCCGGTACTGGTGCGCGGGCGGCGCCTCGCCGTGGACCTCGTCGGCGCCAGCGCATGGGCCGCGGCGCTCGGCTCCGGCACGCAGGCTGTCGCCGAGACGCTCGCCTGGCAACCCGAGATGCGCGGTCTCGTCGCCGGGGCGGTGGTTGCGGCAGGCGTCGCCGTAGCCGCCGCGGCGTCACGGAGCGAGGCGTACCCGCGTTCTGCCTCGTAGCATCACCGGGTTCCGCCGCGTCGCGGCCGGACCGGTCACACCTGCCATGAGTCTCCTCCGCAACCTCGAGGACAAGATCGCCGACCTCGTCGAAGGGACGTTCGGCCGCGTCTTCCGCACCCAGGTGCGGCCGGTCGAGATCGCCCGGAAGCTGGCGCGCGAGATGGACGAGCACAAGACGGTGTCGCTCTCACGGACCTATGTGCCGAACGAGTACGTCGTGTGGCTTGGTCCCGAGGACCGCGAGCGCTTCGAGGGCGTCGAGCAGGAGGTCATCGACGAACTCGGCGCGTACCTGCTAGAGCACGCGCGCCGCGAGAAGCTTGCGCTGGTGAGCCGGCCGCAGATCTCGTTCAAGACCGACGAGCGGTTGCGCCTCGGCGAGTTCGGCATCCAGGCCCGGCTCGTGCGCGCCGCCGCCGAGGCGGTCGAGCAGGCCGATCACGGGCACACGATGGTCTACTCGACCGCGGCCCGCGCTCAGGAGAACCTCGACGACGCGCGGTCGGTGCGGCGCGGCCGGGCCATGCTCCTGGCCGAGGGCAAGCGCTACGCCGTCGCGCCCGGCGGCGCGACGATCGGGCGCAGCCGCGAGTGCGACATCGTGCTCTCGGACTCCAACGTGTCGCGGCGCCACGCCGAGCTGCGGCCGGCGGGCGACGGCTGGACGATCACCGATCTCGGGTCGACGAACGGCGTGCGGGTCAACGGGCGCGAACTGTCGGCCAACGAGCCGCACCCGCTGCGCGCCGGCGACCGGCTTGACGTCGGGACCGTCGACGCGAGCTTCGAGGTCGACTGATGCTCCTCGCCGCGGCCGTCGAACCGATCTCCGTCGGGTTGCAGTTCGGCTTCCTCGCCGTGCTCTATCTCTTCCTGATCTGGATCACGCGCAGCGCGCTGCGCGACCTGCGGCGTCCCGCCGGGCGGCCCGAGCCGGCGATGGCCGCGGACGCGACGGGCCTGTATCCCGCGTCGCGCGCGCCGACGCCCAACGGAGCGCTCGAGCCGCGGCTCATCGTCGAGCGCGCGCCGGGGCACACTCCCGGCATGGAGTACGACGTCGGCGAGGGCGCCGTCCTCGGCCGCGGCGACCAGGCGGAGATCCGCCTGGAGGACCCGTTCGCGTCCTCGCGCCACGCTCGGCTGTCGCGGCAGAGCGGCATCGTCGTGCTCGAAGACCTGGGTTCCACGAACGGCACCTACCTCAACGAGGAGCTCCTCTCGGGCCCGCAGCCGCTGCACCAGGGCGACCGTGTGCGCATCGGCGACAGCGAGTTCACCTACGTTGATCGCTGATGCTGCGCGTCGCCGAGCACTTCGAGCGCACCGACACCGGCCGCCAGCGCCGGGGGAACGAGGACGCCTTCTACGCGCGCTCGCCGCTGTTCGCCGTCGCCGACGGCATGGGCGGCGCGCAGGCGGGCGAGGTGGCTTCGCACCTCGCCGTCGAGGTGCTCGAGCAGGGGCTGCCCGAGGGCGCGGCGTCGGTCGAGGAGCGCCTGCGCGCGCGCGTGCGCGAGGCCAACGAGCGGATCCTCGCCCGCGCGCAGGGCGACGACCAGCTCGCCGGGATGGGCACGACGCTCACGGCCGCCTACGTCGGCGAGGACGACCTCACCGTCGCGCATGTCGGCGACAGCCGCCTGTACCGGCTGCGCGACGGGACGTTCGAGCGGCTCACCGACGACCACTCGCTGGTCGAGGAGCTCGTGCGCCAGGGCAAACTGACGCCCGAAGAGGCCGACGAGCACCCGCAGCGGTCGATCATCACGCGCGCGCTCGGCGCCGAGGCCGGCGTGGAGGCCGACAGCCGCACGTGGCCCGCCCGCGCCGACGACGTCTACCTCATCTGCTCGGACGGCCTGACCTCGATGGTCCCCGAGTCGCGTGTCGCCGAGGTGGTCGCGAACGCGCCGTCGCTCAGCAGCGCCGGGCGCACGCTGATCGACCTCGCCAACGACGCCGGCGGCCGCGACAACATCACCGTCGTCCTCTTCCGCCTCGAGGAGATCGGCGCCGCGCCCGCGCCGGCGCAGCCGACCTCAGAGCACGAGCTGCCCACGGCCGCCCCCGCGCCCGCCGGAGCGGTGGCCACCGCGCCCGCCCCGGCGTCGGCCACGGTCGCCCGGCGCGAGCCGCATGCGCCGCGCGCACGCGCCGAGACGAAGGGCCGTCGGCGGCGGTTCCGAATACGTGTCGGCCCGATCCTCGTGCTCTTCCTCGTCGCCTGCGTCCTGCTGGGGGCCTACTTCGCGTCGCAGACCGTCTACTTCGTCGGCGTGAGCAACGACGGCTTCGTCAGCGTCTACCGGGGCCTGCCGTACGAGCTGCCGGCCGGCCTCGACCTGTACACGCTCAACTACCAGAGCGGCGTGCCGGTCGACGAGCTCACGCCCGCGCAGCGGCGCACGATCACGGCGCACAAGCTGCGCTCGAAGAACGACGCCGACGACCTCGTGCGCCAGCTCGAGACGGGGGAGCTGGCGTCGCAGTGACGAGCGCACGCAACCGCGAGCTGCTCGCGCTCATCCCCGCGTCGGTGCTGTTGACGGCGGGGTTCGCCGCCGTGTTCATCCAGCGCGACGACGTCCTGTCGAACGTCTCGCTGACCTACGGCGCGATCTTCCTCGCCCTCTGCCTCGCGGCGCACATCGTGCTGCGCTTCACGCTGCCCTACGCCGATCCGTACCTGTTCCCGCTCTTCGCCGTGCTCGCGTGCTTCGGCCTCGTGATGATCTACCGGATCGACGACAACCTCGCGCGCGACCAGGCGCAGTGGTTCGTCATCGGGCTCGGGCTGTTCGCCGCGACGATCATCCTGCTGCGCGACTATCGCGTGCTCGAGCGCTACCGCTACACGGTGGCGGCCATCGGCATCGGGCTGCTCGTGCTCCCGCTCGTCCCGGGCATCCGGGCGCCGGTCAACGGCGCCTACCTCGGCGTCAAGTTGGGGCCGATGACGTTCCAGCCGGCCGAGTTCTCGAAGATCGCGATCATCGTCTTCCTCGCCAGCTACCTGCGCGACACGCGCCAGCTGCTGGTCATCGGGGCACGTCGCGTCGCCGGGATCACCATCCCGCCGCTCAAGCACTTCGGGCCGCTGCTCGTCGTCTGGGGCGCGGCGATGGCGATGCTCTTCCTCATCCAGGACCTCGGATCGTCGCTGATGTTCTTCGGCGGCTTCCTGGCCATGGTCTACGTGGCGACGAACCGCTTCTCGTTCGTCGCGATCGGGCTATCGCTCTTCGCGGCCGGCGCGTGGGTGCTCTACCACGCGCGTCCCACGATCACCCGCCGCGTCGACGCGTGGCTGCATCCCTTCGGCTCGCTCTACGACCAGGCCGGCGGCAGCTATCAGCTCGCGCAGTCGGTGTTCGCACAGGCCGACGGCGGGCTGTTCGGCAGGGGCTTCGGGAAGTCGCTGCTCGAGGTGGGCCACTCCCCGCTGCTGCCCGCGGCGCAGACCGACCTCATCTACTCGGTGATCGTCAACGAGCTCGGGCTCATCGGCGCGTGCGCGGTCCTGTGCACGTACCTCCTCGCCGTCGAGCGCGGGTTCAAGATCGCCACGCTGGCGCGCGACTCGTTCTCCAAGCTCCTGGCGACGGGGCTGACCGCGGTGTTCGCGCTGCAGGTCTTCGTCATCGTCGGCGGCGTCACGCGGGTGATCCCGCTGACGGGAGTCACGCTGCCCTTCATCTCCTACGGCGGCTCCTCGATCCTCGCCAACTTCGTCCTGCTCGCGCTGCTGCTGCTCATCTCCGATCGGGCGCGGCGCGAGGCCGTCGAGCCGCGATGAACGCACCGATCGCCCGCGTCTTCGTCGTCTTCGTCGTGCTGTTCGGCGTGCTCGTCGCGTACACGTCGCGCTGGACCGTCTTCAGCGCCGAGGCTCTGCGCGACAACCCGAAGAACCGGCGCGAGCTGCTCGAGGAGCAGCGCATCCACCGCGGGGTCATCCGCGCCGGGGACGAGACCGTGCTCGCCCGGTCGGTCAAGCAGCCCGACGACACCTACGTGCGGCTCTATCCGCAGGACCGGCTGTTCTCGCACGCGATCGGCTACAGCTTCGTGCGCCAGGGCCGCGCCGGCCTGGAGCGCTTCTACGACGACGACCTCAGCGGGCGCCGCAGCGACCTCGGTTCGCTCATCGACCGGCTCTCGGGCTCGGCGAAGCAGGGCGACAACCTGATCACCTCGCTCGACCCCGCCGCGCAGCGGGTGGCGCTGCAGCAGCTCGGCGGGCGCAAGGGCGCGGTGGTCGCCCTCGACCCGCGCACCGGCGCGGTCAAGGTGATGGCCTCGATCCCGGGCTACAACCCGAACACGGTGCAGAACCAGCAGGCGTTCAACGCGCTCAATCGCGACCCAAACGCGCCGCTGCTGAACCGCAACACCCAGGCGGGCTATCCGCCCGGCTCGA
>DATFRW010000064.1:0-8773 GCA_035262945.1 Solirubrobacteraceae bacterium | reverse complement strand
CGTCTTCCCGCTCTTCCTGCTGGCGGTCAACTCGAGCGGCCTGAGCTCGGCGACCAAGCTTCCCGGCTTCCCCGCCGACTCCTATCTGGACTTCGCGATCACCGTCGCGTTCATGCAGGGCGCGCTGTTCGCGGCGATCACGGCCGGCACCGAGCTTGCCACCGACATCCAGAGCGGCTTCCTCAACCGCCTGCAGCTGACGCCGCTGCGCCGGGCGGCGATCCTCGTCGGCCAGGTGGCCGGCGCGACGACGCTCGCGCTCATCGGCGCGCTCGTGTACCTGGCGGTGGGACTCATCGCGGGTGTCGACGTCAAGTCGGGGGTCGGCGGAGCGATCGTCCTCTTGCTCTACGCGGTGTTCATCGCCATCGCGTTCTCGGGGATCGGTGCGGCAATGGGTGCACGGACCGGCTCGCCAGAGGCGGTGCAGGGAGTCTTTCCGCTGATCTTCGCCGTGTTCTTCCTGTCGTCGATGAGCATGCCGCGCGACCTGATCTCGATCGACTGGTTCCGGACGATCGCCACCTGGAACCCGGCGTCGTACCTCGTCGAGGGGTTGCGCTCGCTCGTCATCACGGGGTGGGACGGGACAGCGTTGTGGCGCGGCCTCGCGGTTGGCGTGGCGGTGCTCGTCCTGTCCTTCTGGGTCGCCTCGCGCGCGCTCGCCACGAGGATGGCGCGCACGTGACGAACGACTTCACCGCCGTCGCGGGCGCGGTGCTGCGCCGCAACCTCATCCACGCCTTCAAGAACCCCGCGCTGCTGATCCCCTCGGCGGTCTTCCCGCTGCTGTTCTTCACGGCCTTCGCCGGAGGCCTGTCGAACGTCGCCAACGTGCCGGGGTTCGACTTCTCGTCGGGCTACACCGCGTTCCAGTTCGTCTTCGTCTTCCTGCAGTCCGCGGCGTTCGGCGGCGTGTTCACGGGCTTCGCGGTTGCGGCCGACTTCGAGTCGGGCTTCGGCCGCCGGCTGCTGCTCGGCGCGCCGCAGCGCAAGGGGATCATCGCGGGCTACATCGTCGCCGCCTTCGCCCGCTGGCTGTTCACGGCGACGATCGTGACGGTGGCGGCGCTCATCGTCGGCATGCAGGTCGACGGCAACGCGGCCCAGCTGCTCGGCCTGGTGTCCCTGGCGCTGCTGGCCAACGCCACCGCCTGCCTGTGGGGGACCGGCGTGGCGCTGCGCTTCCAGACCCTGCAGGCGGGGCCCGTGATGCAGATCCCGGTGTTCCTCATCCTCTTCATGGCGCCGGTGTACGTCCCGCTGCACCTCATCCAGGGCTGGGTCAACACCGCCGCCTCCTACAACCCCGCGACGGCGTTGCTCGAGGCGGGCCGCGGCTTCCTGTCCGGGCAACCCGAAGTCACCGGCCTCGCGTACCTCGCGGGGTTTGGCCTTGTTGCACTGGGTGTGGTCTGGGGATTGACCGGATTGCGCCGAGCTGAGCGCGGAGAGTGACACTGCCCGTATGCTGGGCGTGTCTGTGAGCGGTACCTCGCGCCAGCTTGATCCGGCAGCGCTTGGCGATCACGTCGACCGGCTCTATCGGGCGGCGTGGGCCCTGTGCGGCTCGCGCGAGGACGCAGAGGACCTCGTGCAGGAGACCTTCGCGAAGGTCCTGGCCAAGCCGCGGTTCATCCGCAACGACGACGACCTCGGCTATCTGCTGCGGGTTCTGCGCAACACGTTCGTCAGCCGCCACCGCACGGCGATGCGCCGTCCGCAGGCCGCGCCGCTGCCCGAGGAGCTCGAGCCGGCCGACCCGTCGTCGGCCACGCGGCCCGACGCGGCCGTGGAGGCGCGCGAGGTGTTCGAGTACATCTCGAACCTGCCGGAGAGCTTCCGGGACGCGCTGGTTGCGGTCGATGTGGTCGGCTTGAGCTACGGTGAGGCGGCAAAGCTTCTCGGCACGAAGGAGGCGACGATCACGTCCCGCCTGTATCGCGCAAGAGCTCAGGTCGCCCGCGGGATGGATCCGAGCCGAGAGAGCGTCCTTTAAGTCAGCCCGTGGTTCCCCCCGACCCGCATATGCCCCCCGAACCGTTCGACGAAGAGCTCGCCGAGCGGGGTCGGCTGCTCATCGCGGCGGCTGTCGCCGAGACCCGCGCGCCGCTTGCGCTGCGCGAGCGGATCGAGGCGGATCGGGGCCGCTCGCCGCGCAGCACGCGCTCGCGGCGCGGCTGGCGAGTCTTCGCACCGGTGGCCGGTGTGGTGGCCGCGGCGGCAATCGCGCTCGTGGTGTTCGCCGGCGGATCGGCGAGCCCGTCAGTCCTCGCCACGGCGGCGCTGGCGACGAAGGGCCCCGTGCTGCCCGCGCCCGCCGAGGACCAGTCGAACGACAGCATCCTCAAGGCCTCGGTCAGCGGCGTCCCGTTCCCGTACTGGGGCGACTCGTTCCAGTGGGAGGCGGTCGGGGCACGGAAGGACGACATCGACGGCCGCTCCGCCAAGACCGTCTTCTACGAGAACCCCAAGGGCGCTCGCGCCGCGTACACGATCCTCGACGGCAAGAGCATTGATCCGCCCAAGGGAGCGAGGGTGACCACCCAGAACGGCACGAAGCTCTGGGTCACCGAGCGCGACGGGCGCCGGATCGTGGTGTGGACCCGCGGCGGCCACACGTGCGTGCTGAGCGCGCCGAAGGCGATTCCGGAGAGCAAGATGCTCGACGCGGCCAGCTGGAACGCCGGGGGCAACGTCCCGTTCTAGCGACGCGTTTGTGACGCCGTACAACCGCGCCACGCTGCTGCTCATCCTCCTTGCCCACATGCTCGCGGCAGAGCAGCCGCGCGGTGGACCGTTCCCGCGCGTGGGCCGTCCTGGCTCGGCGCGCCTGCCGCGCCGCTCGCTCCCGCCGCACGACGCGGTCTCGGGCCGCAGGCCGCGCGGGTAGCGTCCCGCCGGTGGCGCGGCTCTTCGTCACCGGACTCGGCGGCTATCTCGGCGGCGAGCTGGAACGCCGGGCGCCCTCCGAGGGCTGGGAGGTGGGCGGCATCGCGGGGAGTGCCGAGCTCGACGTGCGCGATGCGGACGCGATGCGGGCCGCGGTGGCCGGGGCGCGGCCCGACGTGGTCATCCACACCGCCTACCGGATGGACGACGCGAGCGTGAACGTCGACGGGACGCGCGCGGTTGTGGCCGCCTCTGCCGCCGCGGGCGCGAGGCTCATGCACGTGTCGACCGACCTGGTGTTCGCCGGCGACATCGCGCGGCCGCTGACCGAGGACGACGAGCCGCGACCCGTCACGGCGTACGGCGCGTCGAAGCTCGAGGCCGAGCGGCTGTGCCCGCCGGAGGCGCTGATCGTGCGCACGTCGCTGCTCTACGGCGGCGCGCGGCCGTCGCGGCACGAGACCGCGGCGATCGAGGCCGCCGACGGCGCGCGCGACATGACCTTCTTCACCGACGAGGTGCGCTGCCCGATCGCGGTCGGCGACCTCGCCGGGGCGCTGCTCGAACTGGCCGCGACGGACGTCGCCGGTCCCCTCCACGTCGCGGGAGCCGAAGCGGTCACGCGCCTGGAGTTCGCGAGGCTCGTCGCCGCCCATCACGGGCGCGATCCCGACGCGCTGCGGGGCGGCCCGGGCGGCGCGGAGCGACCCAAGCACATCGCGCTCGACAGCTCGCGGGCGCGCGCGCTGCTGAGCGTTGCGCCGCGCGGCGTGCGCGAGGTGCTCGCGCGGTGAGGGCGATCGTCGTCGGCGCCGGTGTCGTCGGGCTGACGACGGCGGTGTGCCTGCGCGAGGCCGGGGTGAAGGCGGACGTCGTCACCCGCGACGCGCCGCAGGACACGACCTCGGCGGTGGCCGCGGCCCTCTGGTACCCGTACCGCGCGCTGCCGGTCGACCGGGTGACCGCATGGTCGGCGGCGACCTACGCGTGGCTGGCCGGCCTCGCGGGCACCGACGGCAGCGGCGTGAGGATGCTGCCGGGGACCGAGCTCATGTCGGCCGACGCGCCCGATCCGTGGTGGCGCGACGCGGTGCCCGACCTGCGCCGCACCACCGAAGGGCTGCGGCTCACCGCGCCCGCGGTCGACATGTCGGTGCACCTGCCCTGGCTCGCCGCCCGCCTGCTCGCTCTCGGCGGGACCATCGAGCGGCGCACGGTGGAAAGCCTCGACGAGCTCGCCGCCGACGCCGTCGTCAACTGCGCGGGGCTCGGCGCCCGGCGGCTCGCCGGCGACGACAGCCTCGTCGCGGTCCGCGGGCAGGTGGTCCGCGTCTCCGCGCCGGGCGTATCCGAGTGGCTGCTCGACCAGCGCGACCCGCAGCGGCTCGTCTACGTCGTCCCGCGCGAGCGCGACGTCGTGCTCGGCGGCACGGCGCAGGAGGGCGTCGAGGACCGCGCGCCGGACGCGGCAACGACCGAGGCCATCCACGCGCGCTGCGCCGAGCTGGTCCCGGCGGTGCGCGACGCGCCGGTGGTCGGCGTCGCGGTCGGCCTGCGCCCGCAGCGCCCTTCCGTGAGGCTGCAAGCCGAGGGGCGCGTCGTGCACTGCTACGGCCACGGCGGCGCGGGCGTCACGCTCGCGTGGGGCTGCGCTGTGGAGGTAGCCGCACTGCTCGGCGCGGATCCGAGCCGCTACGCTGCCCCGCGGTGAAGTAGACGGCCACCGCACACGATCACCGGCCGGCGAGGCGCGATGCCTCGTGTGGCTCGGGCGTGCGGTGGCGCGAGGAGTGCGGGCCGGTGCGCCCGCGCCCGTGCGCTTCGCCGTCCGAGTCCTTCGGCCTCAGCGAGACGGAGGACTCATGTTGCAGGCATCGGATCTCGGCAAGGCATACGACGGCGCACCGCTCTTCGACGGGCTGTCGTTCGTCCTGGGCGACGGCGAGCGCGCCGGGCTCGTCGGCCCCAACGGCGTCGGCAAGTCGACGCTCGTGCGGCTGCTCGCGGGCGCCGATCGTCCCGACCGCGGGGCCGCGGCGACCGGCCGCGGCGACCGCATCGGCTGGCTGCCGCAGGAGGCGCCCGACGCGACGCGCTCGCTCGGCGACCTGCTCGGCGCGGGCCTGGGCGAGGTCTGGCGCGTGCGCGGCGAGCTCCACGCGCTCGAGGCCGCGCTGGCGCGGGGCGACACCTCGGTGCTCGACGCCTACGGCCGCGCGCAGGAGCGCTTCGCCGCGCTGGGCGGCTGGGCGCTCGAGGCGACGCTCGACGAGGCGCGCCGCGCGCTGGCGATCGACCATCTCGACCCCGACACGCCGCTCGCGCGGCTGTCCGGCGGTGAGCAGGCGCGGGCGCTGCTGGCGGGCACGCTGCTGGCCGGCCCGACGGTGCTCCTGCTCGACGAGCCGACGAACCACCTCGACGGCGACGGCCTCGCCTGGCTCGAGGGCTGGCTGCAGGGCTTCGACGGCACCGTGCTCGTCGTCTCCCATGACCGCGCGTTCCTCGACGCGGTGGTCGGGTGCATCCTCGAGCTCGAGCCCGGCGGGGCGCTGACCCGTTACGAGGGCGGCTACAGCGCTTATCGCGCCGAGCGCGAACGCCGGCGCGAGCGCCAAGCGCTCGAGTACGAGGCCCAGCAGAAGCGACGACGGCGACTGGAGGCGGACGTCGCGATGACGCGCCGCCAGGCTCAGCACACCGAGCGCACGGTGAGCCGGGCGGCGGCGCCGCAGCTCAAGCGCAAGGCGAAGAAGGTCGCCAAGAAGGCCAAGGCGCGCGAGACGCGCCTGCGCCGCGAGTTCGAGGGCGGTCGCGCGGTCGCGCGGCCGGCCGAGCGCCCGTCGCTGCGCCTGCGGCTCGAGGCGCACGGGCGCGGGCGCCGGCGCGTGGCGGCGCTGCGCGGCGTGCGCTCGCGGGGGCTGCGGGACGTCGACCTCGACCTGCACCGCGGCGACCGCGTCGCGGTGACCGGCCCGAACGGCGCCGGCAAGACGACGCTGCTCAACGTGCTCGCGGGCGTGCTCGTCCCGGCCGCGGGGACCGCGGAGCTCGCCGCGGGCGCCCGGATGCTGCCCCAGACGCCGCTGCGCCTGCCCTCGGACGAGCGCGCGGTCGACTGGCTGCGCGCGCAGGCGGCGATGGACGAGGGTGCGGCGCGCATGCTGCTCGGCGCCTTCGGCCTGGACAGCGTGGTCGTGCACCGCGCGCTCGGGCGGCTGAGCCCCGGCGAGCGGGCGCGGGTGCACATGGCGGCGATGGTCGCCTCGGGCGCCGAGCTGCTCCTGCTCGACGAGCCGACCAACCACCTCGATCCCGAGACGCTCGAGGCCGTCGAGCGCGCGCTGCGCACCTTCGACGGCACGATCGTCGCCGTCTCGCACGACCGCGCGTTCCTCGACGGGATCGGCGTGACGCGGCGGCTCGAGGTGCGCGACGGCGGGGTGGTCGAGCGGTGAGGGATACTCGCCGGCCATGGGCACGACGACTGCGAGGAGCCTGTTCGACGTCCTCCCGCGCACGGCCGAGCCGGCCGCCGACGGGCGCCTGACCGTCGGGGGCTGCGCCCTCGCCGATGTGGCGGCCGAGTTCGGCACGCCGGCCCTGGTCTTCGACGAGCAGGGCCTGCGCGACACCGCGCGCGAGTATCTGGCCGCCTTCGGGGGCCGGCACGCCGACACCGACGTGCACTTCGCTTCGAAGGCGCTGCCGTGCGCGCCCGTCCTGCGCGTCCTGGCCGAGGAGGGCCTCGGGTGCGACGTGGCCTCCGCGGGTGAGCTCGCGATCGCGCTCGCCGCCGGGTTCGATCCGGCGCACGTCCTCCTGCACGGCAACGCCAAGAGCGACCAGGACATCGGGGACGCGCTGGCCGCCGGCGTCGGGGTGATCGTGATCGACAACGCCGACGACGTCGATCGTCTGGTGCGGCTGGGAGCGGAGGGCCAGCAGGTGCTCGTCCGCATCAACCCGGCCGTCCCGGGTCAGACGCACGCGGCCGTCGACACCGGCAGCGAGGAGGCGAAGTTCGGCGTGCCGCTGGCCCAGGCGCCGGCGCTGATCGACCGCGTCGCCGGGCTCGACGGCCTCGAGCTGCTCGGGCTGCACGTTCATATCGGCTCGCAGCTGCTCGACCTCGACGGGTTCGGGCGCGCCGCGCAGGCCATCGCCGGGCTCGGCGATTTCCCCGTCTACGACCTGGGCGGCGGGCTGGGGATCACCTACCGGCCCGAGGACCAGGCGCCCTCGATCGCCGACTACGCCGAGGCGACCGTGCGCGCGCTGCACGAGCACCTCGACCCGGCCGCACGGCTGATCGTGGAGCCGGGGCGCTCGATGGTCGGCCGCTCCGGCGTCACGCTGTACTCGGTCGTGACGGTCAAGCGCGCGGCGCGCACGCATGTCGCGGTCAACGGCGGCATGGGGGACAACCTCGAATACGTGATCTACGGCACCGAGTTCGCGCCGGCGATCCTGGATCGCGAGCGGCCGGCCGAGACGTGCGACCTCGTGGGCCACCACTGCGAAAGCGGCGACGTGCTGGCGCCCGGCGTCGAGCTGGCGACGCCGGAGGTCGGCGACCTCGTGGTCGTGCCGGTCACCGGGGCCTACTGCTTCTCGCTCATGAACAACTACAACGGCGCACGCCGCCCGCCGGTGGTACTCGTTCGCGACGGCGAGGCGCGGCTCGCCGTCCGGCGCGAGCGCATGGCCGACCTGCTCGCCCGGAACGTGCTGTAAGACAAACCAGCTCGTCCCAGTTTGTGGCAGCGACGGTTGCGCCGGGCACGGACATGCCAGAGCATCGCGATCGTGACCCCGCATCCGCTCGACCCGCTTGCGGCGGACGAGATCCGCGCCGCGGCGGCCATCCTGCGCCGTGACCAGGGTGTCGGCGAGCGCTGGCGCTTCGCCTCGATCGAGCTGCGCGAGCCGTCCAAGCAGACGGTGCGCGACTACAGGCCCGGCGACCCGATCGACCGCGAGGCGACCGTGATCTGCTGGAACCGCGACGACGGGCAGGTCTACAAGGCGCGCGTCTCGCTGACCGGCGACCGAGTCGTCGACTGGCATCACGAGCCAGACGGGCAGCCGAACATGACCGTCGACGAGTTCCATGAGTGCGACGAGACGCTGCGCCGCGACCCGCGCGTGATCGAGGCGCTCGCCGATCGCGGGATCACCGACATCGATCGCGTGCTCATCGACACCTGGGCGTACGGCGCGCACCTCGTGCCCGAGGCGCACCGCGGCGGACGCGTCGGATGGGCCGACGTCTGGTACCGCAGCCAGGACGGCTCGAGCCCGTACGCCAACCCGGTCACCGGACTGCACTTCGTCGTCGACCTCAACCGCATGGAACTGCTCGAGGTCGAGGACACCCATCGCGTCGACGAGCCGCAGACGATGGGCGAGTACGTGCCCCACCTGGTGCCCGGGTTGCGGCAGCGCGACGACCTCAGGCCGCTCGAGATCACCCAACCCGAGGGCGTGTCGTTCAGCGTCGACGGCAACCTCCTGCGCTGGCAGAAGTGGTCGCTGCGGGTCGGCTTCAACCACCGCGAGGGCATGGTGCTGCACACCGTCGGCTACGACGACGGCGGTCGCACCCGCCCCGTGGCGCACCGGCTCTCGTTCGCCGAAATGGTCGTCCCCTACCGCGACCCCACGAGCGATCACTACCGGCGCACCGCGTTCGACATCGGCGAGTGGGGGCTCGGCTTCATGACGACATCGCTCGAGCTCGGCTGCGACTGCCTCGGCGAGATCACCTACCTCGACGCCGTCATGCACGACACGCGCGGCGAGCCGTACACGATTCGCAACGCGATCTGCATCCACGAGGAGGACGACGCCGTCCTCTGGAAGCACGTCGACGCCGACA
>DATFRW010000063.1:0-6121 GCA_035262945.1 Solirubrobacteraceae bacterium | reverse complement strand
GGCGCGCGCGGCGCTGGCTCGGGCCAAGGCGGTGGGGGAGGAGTACGAGGGCGTCGAGGTCGCCACCGCGACCGTCCGCGCGCGCCGCGCGGGCCAGGCGATCGTCGACGAGGCGCGCCGCCGCGGCGTGCAGGCGATCGTGCTCGCGGCCGAGGAGCCGTCGAAGATCCGCGGCGGCGGACTACTCGGCGGCCGCGGCGGCCCGCTGGACAACTTCGTGGGGGAGGTGACCAAGTACGTGCTGGCGAAAGCGCAGTGCCAGGTCATCCTCACCGCCCCGCCCGCCTCGGAGCCGGCGGCCGCGCGCGCCGATGCCGCGGTCAGCCGTGACGGGGCGACCGCGGACGCAGACGGCTAGAGTCCGGCGCGTGTCCCTGATCCTCATCGTCGGCGCGGGCCGCGTCGGCTCCTCGGTCGCGCGCTCGATGCTCGCCGCCGGCCACGACGTCTCGATCCTCGACGAGGACCCGCTCTCGCACGAGCGCCTGGACGCCGGGATGGACACGACGTGGGAGGACGCCGGCGGGCGCTTCACGGTCGGTCACGGGCTCGAGATCGACGCGCTGCGCGAGGCCGGCGTTGAGGAGGCCGACGTCTTCATCGCCGCGACCGACGGCGACAACACGAACCTCACGATCGCCCAGATCGCCGCGAAGCAGTTCGGGGTCCCGAAGGTCATCGTTCGCGTCATGGACCCGGCGCGCGCGGAGTGGTACGCCGAGCAGGGCATGCACACGATCTGCCCGACGAAGTACGCGATCGAGATGTTCGAGCGGGCGCTGGAAGAGGTCTAGCGATGTACGTCGTCATCGCCGGAGCCGGCAAGGTGGGGTGGAACCTCGCCCGCGAGCTGATCGCCAAGGACCACGAGGTCACCGTGATCGAGAGCGAGCGCTCGCGCTACCTGACGGTCGAGCAGGAGCTCGAGCACGCGATCCAGTACGGCGACGCCACCGAGCTCTGGGTGCTCGAGCGCGCGGGCATCAACCGCGCCGACTTGACCATCGCGGTCACCGGCGACGACGAGGACAACCTCCTCATCTGCCAGATCGCGAAGGAGAAGTACCTCTGCTCGCGGATCATCGCCCGCGTGAACAACCCGCGGAACCGCCAGTACTTCGAGCTGCTGGGCATCCAGCCCGCGGTCAGCGCGACCGACCTGATCCTGCGCCTCATCGAGCACGAGGTCCCGTCCTACGGCCTCGTGCACTTGCTCGACCTGCGGGACGAGCAGCTCGAGATCATCGAGGTCGAGGTCGGTCAGGGCGCGCCCGCGGCGGGCCAGCGAGTGTCGGAGGTGGACCTTCCCGACGGCTCGCTGATCATCTCGGTGCTGCGCAACGGCAAGGGGTTCGTCCCGAACTCCGACACGGTGATCGACCCCGGGGACGAGGTCCTGCTCGTCCTCGACCCCGGGCTCGAAGATCGCATCACCGCGCAGTTCACGAACTCCGCGGGCCCCTAAGGCAAACGAAAGGCCCCTTGCGGGGCCTCAAAGCTGCGGGACAGGGACTCGAACCCCAAATTCGTGATCCAGAGTCACGCGTGTTGCCAATTACACCATCCCGCAACGGGCCGAGCGACGTGCGCCCGGGCACGGCTGTGATCGGCAGCTCGGCGGTCGAGTATAGGCCAATGCGCCGCGTCCGACCGGGCGTCATGCCTCCTCGACGACGTCGACGTCCGCGCCGGCGGCGGCGAACACCGACGGGATCGTCGCCGTGAAGGTCGTGCCGCGGCCGGGCTCGCTGCTGACGCCGACCTCGCCGCCGAGCAGCGTCGCCAGCCGCTTGCAGATGGGCAGGCCCAGGCCGGAGCCGCGCAGCTCGCCGACCTGTCCGGCCCGGCCGAGCTGAACGAACTCCTCGAAGACGCGCGCCTGCTCGTCGGCATCGAGGCCCGGACCGGTGTCGGCGACCGCGAAACGCACGCTCCGCCCGGCCGCGACCGGGTGGGCCGATATCCGCACCTCGCCGCGCTGGGTGAACTTCAGCCCGTTGACGACGTAGTTGCGCAGGATCTGGCCGAGCTTCGAGCCGTCGGTGCGCATCGGCGGCACGCCGTTGACGTCGTCGAAGACGACCGCGACGTTCGGCGAGCGGGGAAGGTGCGCGACGATCCCGCGCAGGGCGCTGAACAGCTCGTCGACCCGCACGTCCGCGACCCGCACGACCTCCCGGCCGGCCGCGAGGCGGGCGAGGTCGAGGTGGTCGTTGACGAGGTCGAGCGCTTCCTCCATCGCGCCGTCGATGAGGCGGACGTCCTCGCGCAGGCGCGGATGGAGCTGGTCACCGCCCTCGCGCAGGATCGCCTCGGCCATGCCGCGCACCGCGTACAGCGGCGTGCGCAGCTCGTGCGTCAGCGCGCTGAGGAAGCCCGCGCTGCCGGCCGCGCGCTCGCGCAGCTCCTCCGCCTGCTGGCCCAGCTCGGCCAGCAGCGCGGTGACGCCGCGGTTCGTGTCGACGAGCTCGCGGTTGAGGGCCGTCAGCTCGCGCTCGCGCTCGCGCAGCATCGCCAGCGCGCTGACGAGCTCGGCGTTTTGCATCCGCAGCTCGTTGACGGTCGCCTCGGCCTCGCCGGACTCGTGGCGCTGCAGCGAGCCGAGCACGTGCGCGAGCTCCTCGACGCCGGGCACCCACGCGTCGGCGTCGAGCTGGCTCGTCAGCCGCACGTAGACGGTGCCGGCGACGTCGCTGGCCTCGACGCGGTCGACGAGCTGGTGCAGGCTGGCGAGATCGAGGCGGTCGCCCGACTCCCCGGGCGGCGTGCCGGTGAGCGCGACGTGTGCGATGCCGCGGATCGTCACGACGGCAGCGGCGGGCTCGTCGGCGACGGCGAGCTCGACCTCGCCGTCCGAACCGTGGCGCTGCGCGAGCCGCGCGACCTCCGCGACCGCGGTCGCGAGCCGGCTCTGCGCCTCAGCGCCGAGCTGCAGGAAGCCCGCGAGATCGCGCGCGCGGCGCCGGGTGAGGAGGACGTCCTCCTCCGAGCGCAGCGGAAGCGTGATGACCGGCCCCCCCATGCGAACCGCAATCTAGTCGAACGTTGGGACGCCGTGGCGCCGTCATCATCCGATCGGGGGAGTGCGGGCTCATCCACCTTTCTACCCACCCCGCCGTTGCGCACCGAGGCGCCGCCGGTGATGCTGCGGTCCACGAGCCGGCGGAGTCGAAGAGGGGGGCGCCGCCGGCCCGAACCTTGAACGCCGCGAGCATGACGACGACCCGAGGCACGGGAACGTGACCACCTGCACCTTCGCCGGGGGGCGAGCGAAGTGGGCAGTCGGGCGTCGTCGGCTCGCGGCGCGGTCCTGAGGAGGGCGACGTGACCAAGGACGCCGGACCCATGGTCGGGTCGACGGAGTCTCCTGCCGCCGGGAAGAGCAGCGACAGGGACTCCGTCAGCGTCCTGGTCGTCGACGACAGCCCCGTCTTCCGCCGGGGCATGGGCCGCGCCGTCCAGGGGCACGCGGGCCTCGAGCTGATCGGGGAGGCCGAGGGCGGGCACGCGGCACTCGAGGCGATCGAGCGGCTGCGCCCCGACGTCGTGCTCCTCGACCTGCGCATGCCCGACCTCGACGGCTTCGGGGTCCTCGAGCGCATGCGCGAGTCCGAATCGCGCGTGCTCATCGTCAGCGCGTCGCTCGACGACGAGATCGAGCGGGCAGTGCGCGCCGCGGGCGCGGCTGGGTGCGTCAGCAAGGACAGCCCGCGGGCCGAGATCTGCGCCGCCGCGCTGCGGCTCGCGCGCGAGTAGCCGGGTCAGCTCACGGACATCGGCGTCATTGCTGATCGCGCGCTTCGCGCTCCGCCCGGGAGTAGGGTTGCGGCGGCGGAAACACCGTGGCCCGGCACGAGAACCAGCGCACGACGGTCTTGGTGGCCGACGACCATCCGCTCTATCGCGAGGCGATGGTGCGGGCGGTGCGCGCCCGCCCCGAGTTCGAGCTGGTGGGCGAGGCCGGCGACGGCCGCGAGGCGCTCGACGCCATCCGCGCCGCGACCCCCGACGTCGCCGTGCTCGACGTCGAAATGCCCTCGCTGCGCGGCATCGAGATCGTCGAGGCGCTGCGCCGCGACAGCGCCGAGACGCGCGTCATCCTGCTCAGCGCCCACCTCGAGAGCGAGACCGTCTACGACGCGGTCGCCGGCGGCGTTGCCGCGTACCTGTCGAAGTCCTCGCCCGGCGACCGGATCTGCGACGCCATCGCCGCCGTCGCCCGCGGCGACGTCATCCTGCCCGCCGAGGTCCAGGCCGGCCTGGCCGCCGAGATCCGCCTGCGCACCGAGCCTGGGCGCCCCGCGCTGAGCCCGCGCGAGCAGGAGGTGCTCGTGCTCATCGCCGACGGCCTGACCGCTCCGGCCGTCGGCCGCGAGCTGCACCTCAGCACCGCGACGGTGAAGTCGCACCTCAAGACGCTCTACGAGAAGCTCGGCGTCAGCGACCGCGCCGCGGCGGTGGCCGAGGCTATGCGGCGCGGGCTGCTCGAGTAGCGACGCTGCGGGCCACGATCTCCGCGTCCTCGGCGACGCCGAGCAGCAGCGACGACTTGCGCTTGCGTAGGAAGTGGACGCCGACGAAGAAGAGCCCGTCGACGACCGTGCTGGCGCCGTCGGCCTGGATGGGGAAGCCGAGATCGTCGAACGCCTCCGGGAAGCGCACCCAGGTCCCGTAATCGGGGCGAAAGCCGGTGGCGAAGATCACCGCGCCGAAGCCGGCGAGGTCGAGCTCCTCGGGGGCGTCGCACGCGAGCGGCGCGGCCTCGGCGACATCTGGCTGCGTGAGCCCGCGCTCGGCGACGAGCGTGCGCACGAGCGTCATGAACTGACGATGGCGCTCGTCGCCCCAGGCGACGCTCTCGGCGAGGTCGGGCGCGAACCGCGCCCGGCGCCCGTCGGCGCCGAGGTAGTGGCCGAGGAGCGTGACGCCCATGGCGTGCAGCGTGCGCAGATGGAGGTCGTGCCCGCCGTCGTGCCCGGTCGCGAGGATGTTGCCCAGCAGCCGCGCCCTCGGATCGGGCAGCGACTCGACCGGCGCGTCGAGGTACCCGGTTTCGAGCGCCCACCAGATCAGGTCGCGGTCGCCGATGCGCCGCGAGCCCCACGGCGTTCGCCCGCAGGCGACGAAGACGTCGCGCCCTGCCTCGTGGAGCTCCTCGGCGATCTGGCAGCCGGATTGCCCGCTGCCGACGATGAGGACCGGCCCGGCGGGCAGCGCGTCGGGATTGCGGTAGTCCTCGACGTCGAGCTGGAGCAGATCGGGGGGAAGCGCGGCGGCAGCGGCCGGGCGGTGCGGGCGCTGGTAGGCGCCGGAGGCGAGCACCACCGCGTCGCTCTCCATGGCACCCTCGGAGGTCTGCAGCGCGAGGGCGCCGTCGCCAGCGCGGTCGATCGCGGTGACCGCGACGCCCTCGCGCACGGGCGCCCCGACCGCCGCCGCGTAGCGCTCGAGGTACGCGACGATCTCGTCGCGCGCCATGTAGCCGTCCGGGTCGTCGCCGTCGTAGCCGTGGCCCGGGAGGCGGACCGACCAGTTCGGCGTGACAAGGCAGAAGCCGTCCCAGCGCCCGCGCCACGTCGCGCCGACCCGGCCGCGCTCGAGCACGACGTGCTCGACGCCGGCCCGCGTCAGCTCACGGCTCGCCGCCAGGCCGGCCTGGCCGGCACCGACCACCACCACTCGCGCCACGCGCCAATGCTCTCAGGCCGCCGCCTGCGCCGCCCAGTCCGCGTAGAGCGCCGCGTAGCGGCCGCCGGCCGCGATCAGCTCCTCGTGCGTGCCCTGCTCGACGACGCGCCCCAGCTCGAGCACGACGATGCGCCCCGCCTGGCGGATCGTCGAGAGGCGGTGGGCGATGACGATCGCGGTGCGGCCCGCCAGCAGCCGCCGCAGCCCCGCCTCGATGCGGCCCTCGGTGTGCAGGTCGACGTTCGAGGTCGCCTCGTCGAGCACGAGGATGCGTGGATCGGCGATGAGCGCGCGCGCGAAGGCGACAAGCTGGCGCTGCCCGGCCGACAGCTGCACGCCGCGCTCGCCGACCTCGGTGTGCACGCCCTGCGGCAGCGCCGCGATGAAGTCCCAGGCGCCGACCGCGCGCGCCGCCTCCTCGATCTCGGCGTCG
>DATFRW010000062.1:0-4576 GCA_035262945.1 Solirubrobacteraceae bacterium | reverse complement strand
CCGCCGAAGCTGCCGCCGCCGAAGCTCCCGCCGCCGCTGGAGCCGCTGTCGCCCGGCGGGCCGACGTCCCCGGGCGGGCCCTGCGGCCCCGCGGGACCAGCCGGCCCCGTCTGGTTCCAGGTCAGCGTCGCCTCGCCGGTGGAGCAGGCCGGGTTCGCGTCGGCGTCGATCACGCGCAACTGGCCGGCCGTGCTCCCGGTCGTCGGGTAGCACGCGTGGATCACGTTGTCCGACGCCGACGGGATCGCCGCGAGGGCGACCGCGGTGCCCGCGCCGAGCAGCGCGGCGGTGGGCAGCCCGACCTTCAGCCATGGATTCATGAGAGCTCCTCTTCGTGCGCCGGCTCAACCTCTACCCGCGCCGCGTGGTACGCACCCCCACCTCCGCGATCCGTCAGATCGTCGGGGGTGAGCGCGTTCGCGGAGCTGCCGCCGGGGCTGCGCGAGCCCCACCAACCCGAAGGCAGAGCGACCACCCCGGCGCCCACGATGTCGCCGACGCGAGCCCGCGCGAGCACCGTGCCACGCGTGTTGCGCACGCGCACGAGATCGCCGTCCGCGACGCCGCGCGCGGCCGCGTCGTCGGGGTGCAGGTCGAGCCGCGGCTCGCGTTCGGCGGCGAGGTGGCGCGGCAGGTTCGCGTAGGTCGAGTTCAAGATGTGGTGCGACGCCTTGGACGTCATGAGCGCGAGCGGCTCGTCGTCGCCGGGCGGCGGGTCGAACCCCGGCGGCAGGTCGTCCGACCACAGCCGCAGGCGCCCCGACGGCGTCCCGAAGCCGCCCTCCGCGAACGGCCGGAAGTCCTCGGGGAGGTCCGCCTGCGCCCACCCGACGGTGAGCAGCTCGTCGTAGTCGACGTCGGCGAGCGGCCACCTCGCGCCCTCGACCGCCGCACGCGCGAGCTGCTCGTCGCTGTCCGCGAAGAGCGGATCGTCGAAGCCCATCGCCGCGGCCAGCCGCCGGAAGATCTCGGTGTTCGGCAGCGCCTCGCCGACCGGCGCGATGGCCGGGCGGTTGTAGGTGATGTACGTATGCCCCCACGACGGGATGAGGTCGGTGTGCTCGACCTGGGTCGTCGCGGGCAGCACGACGTCGGCGTAGCGCGCGGTGTCGGTGAGGAAGTGCTCGAGGACGACCGTGAAGAGGTCCTCGCGGGCCAGGCCGCGCAGCACACGGTTGCTGTCGGGCGCGATCGTCGCCGGGTTGCTGTTGTAGACGACGAGCGCATGGACCGGTGGCTCGAGCTCGGTCAGCGCGTGGCCGAGCCGGATCATGTTCACGCGGCGCGTCGGCGGCTGCGGACCCGCGAGCGCGTCCTGGTCCAGGGGGCTCCACGCCGCCCATGCGGTCGGCCCGGCGAGGCCGCCGCCGCGGTCGCGCCAGGCGCCGACCAGCGCGGGCAGGCAGGCGATCGTGCGCACCATCCGCGCGCCCTCGCGGTGGTGTTCGATGCCGATGAGCCGGCGGATCGCGGCGGGCCGGGTCGTGGCGTACGCGCGCGCGAGCGCGACGACCTCGTCGGCGGGGACCGAGGTGACGGCCTCGGTGCGCGACGGCGTCCACGCCTCGATCTCCTCGGCGAGGCGGTCGAAGCCCTCGGTGTGGCGCTCGACGTAGTCGGCGTCGTGCAGGTCCTCGGCGACGATGACGTGCATGAGGCCGAGCGCCAGCGCGGCATCGGTGCCCGGCAGCGGCCGCACATGCCAGTCGGCGCCAGCCGCCGTGCGCGTCTTCAGCGGGTCGATGACGACCACCCGGGCGCCCTGCTCGCGCGCGGCCCGGATGATCGGCCACACGTGCAGGTTGGTCACGATCGTGTTCGTTCCCCACAGCACGATGAAGCGGCTGTGCGCGAGGTCCTCCGGCCGCAGGCCGACCAGCGTCCCCGCCGCCTCGAGCTGCCCGGCGGCCGCAGCCTGGCCGCAAACCGTGCGCTCGAGCCGGCTGGCCCCGAGACGGCCGAAGAAGCGGCGGTCCATCGAGGCGCCCTGCACGAGGCCCTGGGTGCCGGCGAAGCTGTACGGCAACACCGCCTCGCCGCCGTGCTCGGCGACGATCGCCTTCAGCCGGCCGGCGATGCGGTCGAGCGCGTCGTCCCAGCTCGTCGCCTCGAACTGGCCGGAGCCCTTCGCCCCCGAGCGGACGAGCGGATGCAGCAACCGATCCGGCGAGTAGGTGCGCTCGAGGTAGTGGCTGACCTTCGCGCACAGCCCGCCGCGCGTGAGCGGGTGCTCCTTGACCCCGACGAGCTTCTCCGCCACCCCGTCGCGCACCGTGACGTCCCACGCGCAGGTGTCTGGACAGTCGTGCGGGCAAGCCCCGCGGATGACGGTCGGCTGAGCGGCCACGGGTGAGCAGCGAGGGTCTCACACGCCGCCCGGCGCCGTCCAGGCGCGTTCACATCGCGCGCGCGAGGCCGCGCGCGCGGCGCGGCGGGCGCCGGCGAGCGTCGCGCCGCGAGCCGGAGCCGTCGAGCGCCAGCTCGACGACCGTCCGCAGCCCGCGGCGGAACTGCGCGGTGTCGAAGCGCCGCGCGTTGGCGATGCACGCCTCGGGGTCGACGCCGAGCGCGTCGAACGAGCGAATCGCGTGGACCAGCGCGGCCGGCTCGGCGCTGTCGAAGAACACCCCGGTCTCGCCCTCCACGACCGTCTCGCGCACGCCGCCCTCGTGCAGCGCGATCACCGGGCGCCCGGCGGCCTGCGCCTCGACGGCCGCGATGCCGAACTCCTCGGTCGCGGTGACGACGAGCGCCCGGGAGCGGGCCAGGAGGTGCGCGGCCTCGGAGTCGCTGACGCGGCCGGTGAAGCTGATGGTCGGGCCGGCCAGGCGGTGCAGTCGCCGCGCGTCGGGGCCGTTGCCCACGATGACGAGCGGGAGGCGCAGCTCGTTGAACGCCCGCACCGCAACGTCGATGCGCTTGTGGGGCATGAGCTCGGAGAGCACGACGTAGGCGTCGCCCGGCCGCGCCTGCACGAACCGCTCGACCTCGACCGGCGGATGCAGCACGGTCGCCTCGCGGCCGAAGTAGCGCGCGACGCGGCGCTTCGTCGTCTGCGAGTTGGCCACGTAGGAGTCGACGCGCTGCGCGGCGATCCAGTCCCACTGGCGCCAGCGCTGGAAGACGGCGCCGAGCGCGGCGCGCCCGACGGGCCCGCGCGCGGCGAGCGTCTCGACTCGGGCGTTCCACGCGTAGCGGAACGGGTTGTGGCAGTAGCAGACGTGGACGGCGTCGTCGTCGGGGATGACGCCGTGGGCCCACGCGCTCGAGCTCGAGATCACGAGGTCGTAGCCGCGCATGTCCAGCGACTCCATCGCGGCCGGGTAGAGCGGCAGGAGGGCGCGGAACGTCCGCGCATTCGGCTTCAGCCGCTGCAGGAACGAGGTGTGGATCGTGCGCCGAGCGAAGCGGCCCTCGGTGCCCTCCTCGTCGTAGACCGCCGTGAAGACGTCCGCGTCCGGGAACAGGTCGCACAGCGCGAGGAAGACGCGCTCCGCCCCTCGCACGTCCACGAGGAAGTCGTGGACCAGCGCGACCCTGGATCCCTCCTGCATGAGCGCGCGAGCCTATACGGTCCACGGCCCATGAGGGTGGGTGTCGACGCGCGCGCGCTCCTCGCGGGGCGCGGCGTCGCGCGCTTCACCCGCGGGCTGCTGGGCGCGCTCGCCGAGCAGTACGCCGACGACACGTGGGTCGCGTTCGTCCCGGGCCGCACCCCGGTCGCCCCGGTGCACCCGAGCGTGACGCTGGTGCGCCACCGCCTCGGCGGGCGGGCGCTCTTCGGCGCCGCGGCCGTGGCCCGCCGCCCGACGCTCGCCGCGCTGGTCGGCGGCGCCGACGTCGTCTGGCTTCCCGCCCCCGCCCCCGTCGCCCCCGGCGCGCCGTACGTGCTCACCGTCCACGACCGATCCTGGGAGCGCCGCCCGCACGATTTCACAGCCTATGAGCGCGTGTGGCACGCGCTCGCCCGGCCGCGCGCGCTGGCACACGGCGCGGCGGCGCTGACGACCGACTCGCAGGCCGTCGCCGCCGAGCTCGCCGCGGCGTGGGGCGTGCGCGCGAGCGTCGTCTCCCCCGGCGTCACCGCGCGGCCCGCCCCGCCGCGCGCCGGGCGCTACCTGCTCTACGTCGGCGCGAACGAGCCGCGCAAGGCGACCGACGTGCTCGCCGCGGCGCACGCCCGCGCGCGCGAACGCGGCCTCGACGCCGAGCTCGTCATGGTCGGCGACGGAAGCACCCGGGTCGACGACGCGCAGCTCGCCGGGCTCTACGCGGGCGCGCTGGCCGTGGTGCAGGCGTCCTACCTGGAGGGCTTCGGGCTGCCGCCGCTCGAGGCTGCCGCACACGGCACGCCCGCGGTCGTCAGCGACCTGCCGTGCTTCGCCGAGACGCTGGGCGACGCGGCGCTCCGGGTGCCGCCCGGCGACGCCGACGCCCTCGCGAACGCCCTGCTGCGGATCGCGGGCGACGCCGCGCTCCGCGCGCGCCTGGGCGCCGCGGCGCGCGACCGCGCGGCGGCGTACACGTGGGAGCGCGCGGCGGCCGCGCTTCACGCGCTGCTCGCGGAGGCCGCGGC
>DATFRW010000061.1:0-20345 GCA_035262945.1 Solirubrobacteraceae bacterium | reverse complement strand
GCGCCGAATCAAGGCCTCGATCTGGGGCAACTTGTGCTCGGCAAGCGCCCGTAGACGCCGTGAGGCGGGCTCGTCGGCGGCATCGAGCAACTCGCGGATCTCGTCCAGCGAGCAGCCCGCGCGCTGGGCGACGTCGATGATCGCCAGTCGTCGCAGCACATCGACCGTGTAGCGGCGCTGGCCAGAGACCCGATCGGGCTCGGGGAGCACTCCGAGCGACTCGTAGTAGCGCACGGTCGTCGCGTTGACGCCCGCGCGACGCGCGACCTCGCCGATCGTCAGCTGTTCGGCCTGTTCGCTCATCACCCGCTCCTTGACTTCGAGCCGACTGGAAGGTCGACGCTACCAGCATGACCCCTGAATCCACCGGGGCCCGCCGGTTGCTCGGCGCGCTGGTCGTCGTGATCGCGGTCGCGTGTTGCGTGGCAGCGCCCGCCATCGCGGGCCTGGTCGGCGGCGCCGTGCTCTGGAGTGCCGGGGTGCCGGTGATCGCGGCGGTGGCCGTGCTCGCTGGCACGTGCTTCGCGATCGCGCGGATCGCCCGCCGGCGCGGACGTGGGCGGGTGTGTTGAGCGCGACCGCGCGTGTGCTCGTCGGGCTGATCGTGGCCGGGACCGTGGCGCTCGTCGTCGGCGTCGCCGTGGAACGTCACCAAACGGTCGAGACGCCCACGCAGCGGGCCGTCGAAGGCGGTTCAGCGGGCCGGGTCGGCGAGTCAACGGCCGAGGGCGAGGAGGCCGAACGGCGCAGCGAGCGCGTCGGGCACGTGGAGTCCTCGGAGAGGCTGCTGGGCGTCGACCCCGAGAGCACGGGCGTGCTCGGCGTGGCGGTGGTCGTGTCGCTGCTGCTCGCGGCGGCCGTGTGGTGGCGCGGCGGCTCGCCGCTGGTGCTCGGCGGGATCGCCGCGGCGATGGCCGCGTTCTGCGCGCTGGACATTCGCGAGGTCGTCCACCAGGTCAACGAGTCGCGGACCGGCCTGGCGGTCCTCGCCGGTGGCGTCGCCGCGCTGCACGCCGCGGCGGCGCTGCTCGCCGCGCGCGCCGCCGTCACGACGCGCGGCGTCCCGCCGCCGGCCGTGTCCGCCGCTGTGCGGGACGCCACAGTCCGCAAGTGACCAGCCACACAATGGCGTCCGCCTCCTACGGCGAGTATGCCCCCGCGCGGTCCCCCCAGCCGCGACCTCCCCGTGAGTACCCAGACGAAGCGCAGCCAGGCGCTCGCCGCGTTGCTCCAGACCGCGCGGACGCCGAACCTCCGGCGTGCCCAGCTGTCGTTCGGCGGCGCGTGGACCGCCGAATGCGCTGTCACGGTCGCGCTCGGCATCTTCGCGTTCCGCGAAGGCGGCGCGACCGCCGTCGGGCTCGTGGCGATGGTCCGCATGGTGCCCGGAGCACTGCTCGCGCCGCTCGGCTCGGCGCTGGTCGACACCCACCGCCGCGAGCGCGTCCTGACGGCGGTGTGCCTGATCCGCGCGGCGGCGCTCGCCGGGGCGGCGGTCGCCGTCTCGGGGCCCGGCTCGCCCGTTCCGGCCTACGTCCTCGTCGCGCTCGCAACGGTGGTCTTCACCTTGTTCCGGCCCGCGCATTCGGCGCTGCTGCCGTCGCTGTGCACGACGCCCGCACAGCTCAGCGCAACCATGGTCGTGCGCGGGCTGCTGGACTCGCTGAGCGCGCTCGTCGGCCCGCTGTTGGCCGCCGCGCTGATCGGCGTGATCGACGTCGGGGGCGTGTTCGCGCTCAGCGCCGGGATCACGCTCTGGTCTGCGTGGCTGATCGGCCGGGTCCGGTACCAGGCGCCGCCGCGGATCGCCTGCGTGGCCCCCGCGTCGCGGGTGCGCGAAACGTTCGAGGGCCTCGCGCTGATGGGCCGCGACCGCGACGTCCGCAGCGTCTCGGCACTGTTCTGCCTGCAGACGTTCACGCGCGGCTGTTTCACGGTGTTCTCGATGGTGATCGCCATCGAGCTCCTGCACGTTGGCGAGGCCGGCGTCGGCGTCCTCACGGCCGCGCTGGGAGCCGGCGCCGTGCTCGGCTCGTTCGCGGCGGCGGCGCTGCTCGTCGGCAACGCGCCGTTCGCGCGCTGGACCGGCGTGGGCGTCGCGCTCTGGGGCCTGCCGTTCGCGGTGCTGGCGGCGGTGTCGGGCCATTGGCTCGCGCTCGCGCTCATCGCCGTCGTCGGCGTTGCCAACGCCGTGCTCGATGTGGCCGGCGACACCGTGCTCCAGCTCATCGTCCCCGACGAGGTGATGGGGCGCGTCTTCACGGGCCTCGAGTCGATGTTCACGCTGTCGATAGCCGCCGGGGCGATCGCCGCCCCCGCCCTGATCGCCGCCTTCGGCGTGCGCGGTGCCCTCCTGGTCGTCGGCCTCGTCGGACCCGCGGGCGCGCTGCTGGCGTGGCGCACGCTGCGCCGCCTCGACGCCCGCCTCGCGACCGGCACTCGGACGATCGCGCTGCTGCGGCGCGTCGACTTCCTGGCGCCCCTCCCGATGTCCACGCTCGCCCGGCTCGCCGCGCAGGCGTCTCGCCGCGACGCCGAGCCGGGCGCGTTGGTCATCGAGGAGGGGGCGAGCGGCGACGACTTCTTCGTGATCGCCGACGGCCGCGCCGAGGTGCTGTGCGAGCACGTGACCCTGACCTGCTTGGGCGCCGGCGAAAGCTTCGGCGAGATCGCCGCGCTGCGGCACACGAGCCGGACCGCCAGCGTGCGCGCCACGACGGAGCTGCGCCTGCTGCGCCTGTCCGGCCACGATCTCGTCAGCGCCGTCACCGGCTACGCGCCGAGCCGGTCGGCGGCGGACGCGATCGTGGCGCGCCGCCTGACCGCGAGACCGCCGGTCAAGGGGCTGGTGGCGTAGGTCGATGCAGCCGGACGGATGCCGTCCGCACCGCCGGAGATGATCGCCGCGCGGCCCGACCGGCGGGCCATGAACAAGGAGCGCAGGAACGATGGTGATAGCGGCGGACTATCCATTCCTGGATGTCCTTTGGACGATAATCATCTTCTTCTGCTGGGTCGCGTGGATCTGGCTGCTGATCATCATCTTCAGCGACCTCTTCCGGCGCGACATCTCCGGCTGGGCCAAGGCGGCGTGGGTGATCTTCGTCATCGTTCTGCCGTTCCTCGGCGCGCTCATCTACGTGATCGCGAACGGCAAGGAGATGACCGAGCGCCGCGTCCGCGACGTGGCGGACTCGCAGGCACAGTTCGACACCTACGTCCGGTCCGTGGCGAGCGAAGGGGGCTCCGCGAGCGAGATCGCGAAGGCCAAGCAACTGCTCGACAGCGGCGCGATCACGCAGCAGGAGTTCGATCAGCTCAAGGCGAAGGCGCTGGCGACGTAGACGGTCGCGGTCAGCTTCCGGCTGACGCGATCGAGTCCTTGCACTTCGGCGCGAGCGCCTTGACATCGTCGGCGGCCTTCTGCAGCCCCTCGTCCAGGCTTGGGGCCTTCGGGATGTCGCCGGCGATCTCGAGCATCGACTTCGCGCATGCCGCGGCCGCCTCGGCCTTCGCGCGCAACTGGCGCTTCTCGGCGTCGGCCTTCTCGGCCTCGGCCTCGGCCTTCTTCTGAGCGTCGGAGGCGTCGCTCGCCTGCGCGCTGGCCGTTTCGGCCTCCTTGGCCGCCTTGTCCGCCTCCGCGTTGGCCTTGTCGACGTCGGATTCGAGCTCATCGATCTGCTCGTCCTGCTCGTTCAGCTGCTTGTGCGCGGACACGAACGCCGCCGCGGCCGCCGCGAGCGCCCCGACGTGCACGCTCTTCTCGTCGCCTGAGTCGGTCTGGGTCTCGGCCTGCGTCTGCGTCGCTTGCGCGGTGGCGGTCTGGGTCTGCGCCTGCGTCGTGGTCGTCGTCTGTGTCGCCGCCTTCTGCTCCTGCGCGGCGAGATCCGCCTTCGCGTCGTCGGCGTTGGAGCGCTCGTTCAAGGCCCAGACGCCGAGCGCGATCGCGACGACGGCGACGCCGGCGGTGGCCCAGAGCCATGGGTTGCGCGCGGCGGACTTGTGCTCCGGCGAGCCCTCGGGCTCCGGAGCTGGGGGCGCGGGCGCCGGGGGATCGGTGGCAGACATCGCGCGCGCACACTCTCCGGCCGTGACGAGCGCGTCAAGCGTGCGCGCACGCCTTTTCTCCCGCGCGCATCCGGGGGTGCGGAGATGATGTGCCGCGATGGCCGCGGATGCCGACACGCCCCGTTCGGGTCAGCAGGCCGGCGCGACCGTGGTGTTGCTCACCCTCGCGTCCGGTCAGTTCCTGATGACGCTCGACACGTCGGTGATGAACGTCGCGATCGCGACGGTCGCCGAGGACGTCGGCACGGACGTCACCGGCATCCAGACGGCGATCACGCTGTACACGCTGGTGATGGCGACGCTGATGATCACTGGCGGCAAGATCGGCGCGATCATCGGCCGCAAGCGCGCCTTCGCGATCGGCTGCGTGATCTACGGCGCCGGCTCGCTCACGACGTCGGTCGCGCCCTCCCTGACCGTGCTGCTGATCGGGTGGTCGTTCCTTGAGGGCGTCGGCGCCGCGCTCATCCTGCCTGCGATCGTGGCGCTCGTCGCGGCGAACTTCCGCCCGGAGGGACGGCCGCGCGCGTACGGGCTCGTCATGGCGGCGGGAGCGATCGCCGTCGCGATCGGGCCGCTGATCGGCGGGCTGTTCACCACGTACCTGAGCTGGCGCCTGGTGTTCGCAGGCGAGGTGCTGATCGTGCTCATGATCCTCGCGCTGACACGCCGGATCGAGGATGAGCCCCCGGGCGATCGGCCGCGCATCGACGTCGTCGGGATCGTGCTGTCGGCGGGCGGCCTCGGGTTGGCGGTGTTCGGGGTGCTGCGCTCGAGCGTGTGGGGGTGGGTCGCCCCGAAGCCCGATGCCCCCGAGCTGTTCGGGATCTCGGCGGTGGTGTGGCTGATCCTCGCCGGCCTCTTCCTGCTCTGGCTCTTCTTCGAGTGGGAGCAGCGGCGCGAGGCGCGCGGCAAGGAGCCGCTCGTGCGACCGTCGATGCTGCGCAACGTCCAGATGGTCGGCGGCCTGCGGATGTTCTTCTTCCAGTACTTCGTGCAGTCCGGCGTCTTCTTCGTCGTGCCGCTGTTTCTCTCGGTGTCGCTCGGCCTCTCGGCGATCGACACCGGCGTCCGCCTGCTCCCGCTCTCGGTCACGCTGCTCATCGGGGCCGCGGGCATCCCGCGCTTTCGTCCCGACGCCAACCCCCGACGCGTCGTGCGCCTCGCGCTCCTGGCGATGTTCGCCGGGACCGTGGTGCTGCTCGCCGCAATCGACGAGAACGCGTCGGCCGAGGTGGTCACACTGCCGCTGCTGCTGCTCGGCCTGGGCATCGGCGCGCTCGCCTCTCAGCTCGGCAGCGTGACGGTGTCGGCCGTGCCCGACGAGCTCAGCCCCGAGGTCGGCGGCCTTCAGAACACGGCGACGAACATCGGCGCGTCGCTGGGGACCGCGCTGGCCGGGTCCGTCCTCATCGCGAGCCTCACCGCGAGCCTGGTGGCCGGCATCCAGCAGAACCCGGCCGTACCGCCGGAGGTTCGACAGCGGGCCACGGTTGAGCTCTCCAGCGGCGTGCCCTTCCTCTCCGACACCGACGCGAGATCCGCGTTGGAGCAGGCCGGCGTGACCGGGGACACCGCATCGGCGATCGTCGACGAGAACGCCAAGGCGCGGCTTGACGCCCTGCGCAAGGCGCTTGCGGTCATCGCCTTGGTCGCGGCGGCCGCGCTGTTCTTCACCGGCCCGATCCCGACGCGACAACCCGGAGCCGACGCGGCCGACGACGCGCGCGGGCCGTGATCAGTCCGACGGCGGCTGGTCGATGCGCACCAGGTTGCCCGAGGGGTCACGCACGGCGAAGTCCCGCGTGCCCCAGAACTGCTCCGTCGGTTCCTGGACGATCTCGGCGCCCGAGTCGCGCACCCGCTCGAAGGTGCCGTCGAGGTCGTCGGTGTGGAAGTGGACGCCGTTCAGCGCACCCTTGGCGACGAGGGCGGCGACCGCCTCGGCATCGGCGGGGCTGCCGTTCAGATAGTTCGTGAGGACGATCGCAACGCCGGGCTGAGAGGCCGCGCCGACGGTGATCCAGCGGAAGTCTTCGCGGGCGACGTCGTTGCGCAGTTCGAGGCCGAGCGTGTCGCGGTAGAAGGCCAGCGCGGGGTCGGGGTCATGGACGATGACGAAGCACTGGGAAAGCGTGAGCTCCATGCCCGCAAGGCTAGGGCGCAAGCGCCGGATGCGCCTCGCCGGTCCTGGCCGGCCTGCGGCTCGGGCGGGTGACGTCCTTGGCGAGGCAGCCGGGCACGCTCGCGAGCGCGCTGTGGTCGCGGGCCCGGTAGGCCGTCGGCGTCTCGCCCACCAGTTCGGTGAAGCGAGCGCTGAACGAGCCGAGCGACGTACACCCGACCTCCAGGCAGACCTCGGTGACCGACAAGTCGCCGCGGCGTAAGAGCGCCTTCGCCCGCTCGATGCGGCGCGTCATCAGGTAGGAGTAGGGCGTCTCCCCGTAGGTCGCGCGGAACTGCCGCGCGAAGTGACCGGTCGACATGAGCGCCGTGCGGGCGAGCTCGGCGACGTCGAGCGGGCGCGCGTACTCGCGGTCCATCAGGTCGCGGGCGCGGCGTAGGTGCGCGAGGTTGGCGAGCTCCTCCGGCGTCACGATCCGAGCGTAGCGGCGATGGACCGCGGCAGCCCCCTCCGGGACGCCCGCACGGGCGCACCGTTCGGCCGCCCGCTCACCGGCCACGATGGCGCCATCAACGGTGTCGGGTTCGGCGCCGACGGCCGGATGTGCGTCGACGCGCGCGCGCTTCGCTACGCGCCACACGAGCTGCCACGCGCCTGACCGCGGTGCGCCGGGCGGGGTGCCGCTCGTCGTGAAATCGCCGCCGCTTGCCGCAAGAATCCCTTCGTTGCGCTTTCGGCGAGCGGGCGCGTGGCACCATCACGCACCGTGCGGCTCCAGCAGCGCCGGAACTACAGCACGCACACCGACGCGGAGCTCGCGAGCGCCTTCCGAGTCCTTGCCCATCCGCTTCGGATCAGCGCCCTGCGCGCGTTCGCGGTGACAGACGAACCGCTCGCGGCCGGGGACGTCGCGCTGATGGAACGGGACGAGATACCGACCACCACCGTCCGCCACCACCTACAGCTGCTTGCCGAGGCCGGCCTGCTGCGACCGGTCGGCCCGCGCTCTCACGGATCCCCCGGGCGCCCCGCCCATCGCTACGTCCTGACCGCCCTCGGAACCGACGTCCTGACGCTGTTGCACAGCGCCGCCGCGGCCGCGGGACCGCATCGCGGGGCCCGCACGGTTTGACAGGCCAGTATCCGGTCAGGTAGGCAAGCGCAGTTGGCTTTTGCCGAGCCCCAGTTCGAGCTGTCAGAAGAAGACGTCGACGCGCGCACGCACGTCATCGCGATCGCCGGCGAGATCCACGTCTCGACGGCTCCCCGCTTCAGCGTGCTGCTCGACGACGCGATCGGCCGCGGCAAGACGATGGTCGTGCTCGACCTCAGCGCCGTGGACTTCATCGACTCGACGGGGCTGTCCGTGTTGCTCAACGGCCTGCGCCGCGTGACCCGTCAGCGCGGGCACATGGCGCTCGTCTGCACTAATCCGACCGTGCTGCGGCTGTTCGAGATCACCAAGCTCGACGCCACCTTCGACATCCACGCGACGCGCGAAGAGGCGCTCAGCGCGGTGCGCTCGGCGGCAGGCTAGCCGGGGCCCCGTAGGGAACCAGGACCTCGGGCAGCGCCACGCTGCCGTCGTCGCGCTGGCCGTTCTCGAGCAGCGCGATCATGTGCCGCCAGGTCACGGCGGTGCCGTTGAGCGTGTGCAGCACCTCGGGCCGCGCGCGATCCTCCGGCCGGTAGCGGATCTGCAGCCGCCGCGCCTGGAAGTCCGTGGTGTTCGAGGTCGAGGTCACCTCGCGGTAGCGCCCCTGGCCGGGCAGCCACGCCTCGCAGTCGTACTTCTTGGCCGCGCTCGCGCCAAGGTCGCCGACGCCGATGTTCACCACGCGGTACGGGATCTCGAGGTCCTGCAGGATCTCCTCTTCGATCGCGAGCAGCCGCTCGTGCTCGTCGACCGACGCATCCGGCTCGACGAACGAGAACATCTCCAGCTTGTCGAACTGGTGGACGCGGAAGATGCCGCGCGTGTCCTTGCCCGCGGCGCCGGCCTCGCGGCGGAAGCACGACGAGAAGCCCGCGTAGCGCAGCGGCAGCGCGTCAAGGATCTCGCCGGCGTGCAGCGAGGCGAGCGCGACCTCGGAGGTGCCGACGAGGTAGAGGTCGTCGTCGGCCAGGCGATAGATCTGCTGCTCGGTGTCGGGCAGGAAGCCGGTCCCGTAGAGCGCCTCCTCGCGCACGAGCACCGGCGGGATGACCGGCTCGAAGCCGCGGTCGGCGAGCTTGTCGAGTGCCCAATGCACGAGCGCGAACTCAAGCCGCACAATGTCGCCGCGCAGGTAGGCGAAGCGCGCGCCGGACAGCCGCGCGCCCCGCTCCATGTCGATCCGTTCGCCCGCGAGCTCGACGTGGTCCTTGCCCGTGCGCCCGGCCTCCCCGACCTCCCGCAGCACCTCGTCCTCCGGCGCGGCGGTCGGATCGGGCAGGTTCGGGAGCGTGACGAGCACGGCCTGGAGGTCCTCCTCGGCGCCGCGGGCGCGCTCGCCGAGCGCCTTGACCTGCGACGAGACGGTGCGCATCCGCGCGATGGCGTCCGATGCGTCCTCGCCCGCCTTCTTGGCGGCCGCGATGGTCTCCGACGCCGCCTTCTGCTCGGCGCGCGAGCGCTCGGCCGCGGCGGTCGCCTCGCGCCACTGCGCATCGAGGTCGGTCAGCTCATCGACGCGCGCCGCGAGGTCCGGCGAGCGGCGCGCGAGCGCGGCGCGCACCGCGTCGGGGTCGCGGCGGATGAGCCTGAGGTCGAGCACGATTCGCCAGGCTAGTGGCCAGCGTCTCCGCCAGGCTAGTGGCCGGCGTACTTCGAGAGGAACGCCGCGACGTCCTCGGCGTCCTGCCCCACCACGATGTTCTCCGGCATGATCGCCCCGGAGAACCCGCCGTTGCGGATCGCGAAGAGGACGTTGTCGTGGGTCTCCTGGCGGGTGTTGAAGTTCGGCCCGTCCACCCGCTCGCGCTCGCGCACGTTGTTCGTGGTCCCCTGGGCGCCGACGACGTCGAGCGTGTGGCAGCCCGAGCAGCGCTCCGAGAACAGCTGCGCCCCGTGCTGGATGTTCTCGGGCTGGGACTTGATCTCCGACGAGATCCCCTGCGACCCGCACGCGACGGCCCCGGCGGCGACCGCGAGGAGCCCACCGGCGATGGCAAGACGGCGTCGGCCCATGACGGCGGGCATCATACGAAAGGCCATGAAGGGCGGACGCGCCACGGCTGTGCTCCTCATGCTGGCCGCCGCCCTGGCGGCCGGATGCGGCGGCGACGTCAAGTACGCGCACGCGCCCGACCACCGCGTGTCGGTACGGCTGACCGAGTACAGCATCACGCCCCAGAACACCGAGGTCAGCGCGGGGCGGATCACGCTCGTCGCCCACAACGTCGGTCGCCTGACGCACAACCTCGCCGTCGTGCAGTTCGATCGGCCCAAGAGCGGCGAGCAGGAGCGGATGTACGGCAAGCCGACGAAGACGCTGTTCCCCGGCGAGACCGGGTCGACGACCGTCGACCTCAAGCCGGGCAAGTACCGGCTGATCTGCACGCTGGCCAACCACGACAACCTCGGGCAGTGGGGCGAGCTGAAGGTGACGTGACCGTCGGGATCGTCGCCAACCCGGCGTCCGGGCGCGACATCCGCCGTCTCGTCGCCGGCGCGTCGGTGTTCGGCAACTCCGACAAGGCGGCGATGGTGTTCCGGCTGCTCGCGGGGCTGGGCGCGGCCGGCGTCGAGCGCGCGCTGATGATGCCGGCCGGCGACGGCCTGTCGCGCACGCTGCAGCGCCAGCTCACCTCGCGCGCCCCGCACGAACGCCCGGCGCTCGTCGAGCTCGCGATGCCGCTCACCTCGACGGCGTCCGACACCACCCGGGCGGTCGAGCGGATGTGCGCCGAGGGCGTGCGGGCGATCGTGGTGCTCGGGGGCGACGGGACCCATCGCGTCGTCGCGAAGGCCTGCGGGGACGTGCCGATCTGCGCCCTGTCGACCGGGACGAACAACGTCTTTCCCGAGATGCGCGAGGCGACCATCGCCGGGATCGCCGCCGGGCTCGTGGCGACCGGCCAAGCCGGCCCCGGAGCCGTGCGCCGCGCGCCCGCCCTCGTCCTCGAGCGCGACGGCGCCGCGCCGGACCTCGCGCTCGTCGACGTCGCCGTGACGAGCGAGCCCTTCGTCGGCGCGCGCGCCGTGTGGCGCCCCGACACGCTGCGCGAGCTCTTCGTCACCGTCGCGGACCCGGCGGCCGTCGGCCTCTCGTCGCTGGCGGGCATGCTCGCGCCCGGCACGCGCGGGCTGCACGTGCGGCTCGCTCGCGACCGCGCGCAGGCGCAGGTCGAGGTGCAGGTCGCGCTCGCGCCCGGGCTGGTGACGCCGATCGCCGTGGCCGGTTTCGAGGCGCTGCAACCGGGCGCGCCGGTGCCGCTCGCCGCCACTGACGGCTCGATCGCGCTCGACGGCGAACGCGAGGTCGAGCGCCGCGGCGAGGACGGCGCGACGGTGCGCCTGGCGGACGGGCCGTTACGCATCGACGTCGACGCGGCGATGCGCGAACACGCAACGTCCGTGCAACGCCGGGCGAGGTAGGCTCGCCCTCGTCGACCACCGGAGGAGAGCCTATGTCGGCAGTAGCCCCGCCTCCCGCGACGGGAGAGCTGACCAAGGACCAGTTGCTCGAGGCGTATCGCGTGATGCGCACCATCCGCGAGTTCGAGGAGCGGCTGCACACCGAGTTCGCCACCGGCGAGATCCCGGGCTTCGTGCACCTCTACGCGGGCGAGGAGGCCATCGCCGCCGGCGTGTGCACGCACCTGCGCTCCGACGACTACGTGGCCAGCACCCACCGCGGTCACGGCCACTCGATCGCCAAGGGCTGCGACGTCGCCGCGATGATGGCCGAGATCTACGGCAAGCGCGAAGGCATCTGCCACGGCAAGGGCGGCTCGATGCACATCGCCGACCTCTCGAAGGGCATGCTCGGCGCCAACGGCATCGTGGGCGGCGGTCCACCCCTCGTGTGCGGCGTCGGCCTGACCGCGAAGGTCAAGGGCACCGACCAGGTCGCGGTCTCGTTCACCGGCGACGGCGGCTCCAACCAGGGCACGTTCCTCGAGAGCCTCAATCTCGCCGCCGCCTGGCACCTGCCGGTCGTGTTCGTGGTCGAGAACAACGGCTACGCCGAGTCGACGTCGCCGAACTTCCACCAGGCGGGCGTGGACGTCGCCAAGCGCGCCGACGGCTTCGGCCTGCCGGGCATCAGCGTCGACGGGTTCGACTTCTTCGCCGTGCACGAAGCGGCGGGCGAGGCGATCCGCCGCGCCCGCGAGGGCGGCGGCGCGACGCTCATCGAGTGCAAGGGCATGCGCTACTTCGGCCACTTCGAGGGCGACCAGCAGACCTACCGCGCGCCCGGCGAGGTCGACGACCTGCGCCGCACCCGCGACTGCCTGGCCGCGTTCTCCAGGCGCGTGACCGAGGCCGGGCTCGTCGACGCCGACGACCTGGCCGCCGTCGACGCCTCGGTCAAGGAGCTCATCGACGACGCCGTCGCGAAGGCGAAGGCGGGCGCCGACCCGACGCCCGACGAGGTCATCACCGACGTCTACGTGAGCTACTAGGAGCGGGAGCCATGGCTCGACGCATCACCTACCAGCAGGCCATCAACGAGGCGCTCACGCAGGAGATGGAGCGCGACGAGACCGTCGTCGTCATGGGCGAGGACATCGCCGGCGGCATGGGCGCCGGCGGCGAGGAGGACGCCTGGGGCGGCGTCCTCGGCGTGACCAAGGGCCTCTACCACCGCTTCCCCGGCCGGGTGCTCGACACGCCGATCTCCGAGTCGGCCTACGTCGGCGCCGCGGCCGGCGCCGCCGCGTCGGGGCTGCGCCCGGTCGCCGAGCTCATGTTCGTCGACTTCATGGGCGTGTGCTTCGACCAGATCTTCAACCAGGCGGCGAAGTTCCGGTACATGTTCGGCGGCAAGGCCAAGACCCCGATGGTCATCCGGACCATGTGGGGAGCCGGCATCCGCGCGGCGTCGCAGCACTCGCAGTCGCTGCATCCGATCTTCACCCACATCCCCGGGCTGAAGGTCGTGGCACCGTCGAACCCCTACGACGCCAAGGGCCTGCTCATCCAGGCCATCCGCGACGACGACCCGGTGATCTTCTTCGAGCACAAGGTGCTCTACGGCACCGAGGGCGACGTGCCCGAGGAGCCCTACGCGATCCCGTTCGCCGAGGCCAACTTCGTCCGCGAGGGCGACGACGTGACGGTCGTCGCGCTCGGGCGGATGGTGCTGCTCGCCCAGCAGGCGGCCGCCGAGCTCGAAGGCGAGGGGATCTCGGTCGAGATCGTCGACCCGCGGACGACGTCGCCGCTCGACCTCGACTCGATCCTCGAGAGCGTGGAGAACACGGGGCGCCTCGTCGTGGTCGACGAGGCCCATCCGCGCTGCGGCTTCGCCGCCGACATCGTCGCGCAGGTCTCGCAGCAGGCGTTCGACGACCTCAAAGCGGCGCCGCGGATGGTCACGCCGCCGCACAGCCCGGTGCCGTTCAGCCCGGTGCTCGAGGACGCCTACGTCCCGGGCCCGGACCAGATCGCCGCCGCCGTACGGGAGGTCGCGGGCGCCGGCGCGCCGGCATGAGCTCCGAGATCCAGAAGCTCGGCATGCCCAAGTGGGGCCTGTCGATGACCGAGGGCCGCCTGCTCGAGTGGCTGGTGGACGAAGGCGACGAGGTCGCAGTCGGCGACGAAGTGGCCGAGGTCGAGACCGACAAGCTCAACGGCCCGGTCGAAAGCCCGGTCGCCGGGATCCTGCGCCGGCGCGTGGCCGCGCTCGGGGAAACGATCCCGGTCGGCGGCCTGCTCGGCGTGATCGCCGATCGCGACGCGAACGACGCGGACATCGACGCGTTCGTGGCCGACTTCCAGGCGTCGTTCGTGCCGGGCGAGTCCGAGGAGGACGCCGGGCCGCAGCCGGAGACGGTCGACGTGGCGGCGGGCACGCTGCGCTACCTGCGCCAGGGCGAGGGCGGCGACGCGGTCGTGCTTCTGCACGGCTTCGGCGGGGACCTCAACAACTGGCTCTTCGCGGCGCCCCCGCTGGCCGAGGGCCACACGGTCTACGCGGTCGAGCTGCCCGGCCACGGCGGTTCGTCGAAGGACGTCGGCCCGGGCGATCTCGACTTCCTCGTCGGCGCGGTCACGGAGTTCCTCGACGCGCTCGACCTCGACCGCGTCCACCTCGTCGGCCATTCGCTCGGGGGGCTCGTGGCGGCGAGCGTCGCGCTGCGCGACCCGGGGCGTGCGCGCTCGCTGACACTCGTCGACAGCGCCGGACTCGGCGAGGAGATCAACGGCGAATACCTGCGCGGGTTCGTCGACGCCGGCACCCGACGCGAGCTCAAGCCCGCGCTCGAGCTGCTCTACGCCGACCCCGGGCAGGTGACGCGCCAGCTCGTCGACGACGTGCTCAAGTACAAGCGCATCGACGGCGTCGACGTGGCGCTGCGCTCGATCGCCGATCACGTCTTCGGCGACGGGCGCCAGCACGCGCTCGTCGCCGACCGACTCGCCGAGCTGGGCGTGCCGCTGCTCGTCGTGTGGGGCGAGCAGGACCGGATCATCCCGGCGCAGCACGCACGCCACGTCCCAGAGTCGGCCGAGGTCCACGTCCTCGCCGACAGCGGCCACTCGCCGCACCTCGAGGCGCCGGGCGAGGTCAACCGCGTCATCGTGGGCTTTCTCGCGCGCGCGTAGCAGGATCACGCGCGCGCGTGGCGAACCTGACGCGGAGCCCGGCGCCGGCCCTAGACGGTCCTGACCTGTTCACAACGTGATCGTCTTGCAACGGCGGCAACCTGGCCGGTGCCGGGCTCTCCCCCCCGTCTACGCCGTTCCCCAGGCGCGCGCGGCGAGGAACGCGACCACGATCGCGGCCGCCGTCATCGTGCCCATCTCCCGGCGCACGATCGCGAGCACAATGGAGCGCTGGCGGTCGGCGGGCAGGCGGCCCACCGCCTGGGCGTCCTCGAGGTCGTTGGCGTCGAGCACGGCCTGCGCGGACGCGATGCGCAGCTGCTCGGCGACGAAGGACACCACCACCGGTAGCAGCGCATAGAGCCAGTAGAGGCCGTCCGCGGGGTTGAACCCGAGCGCCGCGAGGACACCCGCGACAATCGCCTGGCCGACGGCGAGCGCCTGCCCCGTCCGGCACAGCACCCAGAACGCCTGGGAGGGCTCGACGGTCCACCAGCGCCATGCGCCGAGCACGGCCGCGAGGAGGTTCACGGCCGCGGTCACGAGCGCAACGACCTCGGCGACCTGCGTCATCTGCCACTAAGTATCAAGTCGTTACAAATGGTGGTAGAAACCGATCCCGTCCCCCCATGCTCCGCTCGTATCTGCCAGCGATCGTCTTCCTCGTCCTCGGGGTCACCGTGGGCGGGGTCTTCTCGATCATCAACAGTTACATCGGGCCGCGACGGCTCCCGAAGATCAAGAGCAAGGCCGATCCGTACGAGTGCGGGCTGCCGTCCGAGGTGCAGCGGGGGTTCCGCTTCGGGATCAGCTTCTACCTGATCGCGATGCTCTTCATCCTCTTCGACATCGAGGTCGTGTTCCTCTACCCGGTCGCCGTGCAGCTGCGCGCGTTCGGGACGTTCGCGCTCGTCGAGTCGATCGTCTTCATCGGGCTGCTGCTCGTCGCGTTCGTCTACGTCTGGCGAAGGGGGGCGCTCGAATGGAGATAGTCCGCCGCGAGCGCGCCGACGACTTCAAGATCCGCCAGCGCCGCGCGCAGCAGATGCTGCGCGGCGAGCTTGAGGGCGACGACCTCGAGCAGCACGTCCGCGACTCGATTCTCACGACGACGTTCGACAAGGCCGTGCAGTGGGCGCAGGGCAATTCGTTGTTCCCGGCGACGTTCGGCCTCGCCTGCTGCGCGATCGAGATGATGTCGATCGTCGCCTCGCGGCTGGACATCGCGCGCTTCGGATTCGAGGCGTTCCGCGCCTCGCCGCGCCAGGCCGACATGCTCATCCTGTCGGGCCGCGTCTCGATCAAGATGGCCCCGGTGATTCGCCGCGTCTACGATCAGATGCTCGAGCCGCGCTGGTCGATCGCCATGGGCGCCTGCGCATCGTCGATGGGCGTCTACAACAACTACGCGATCGTGCCGGCCGACAAGTTCATGCCGGTCGACGTGCACGTGCCGGGCTGCCCGCCGCGCCCCGAGGCGCTCATGCACGGCATCCTCAAGCTGCGGTCGATGATCCAGGAGGACCCGAGCCTGGGCTGGCGCAAGCGCTACAACGCGGTCGGCACCGAAGAGCTCGTCCCGGACACGCCGCCGGAGAGCGCCGCGGTCAACGTCTTCCCGCCCGGAGACACGTCAGGTGCCTGACGCGACGGGTCTCGAGCTGCTCGCGCAGGAGCTGCGGGACTCGGAGCCGGAGAGCGTCCGCGACACCGAGTTCTTCCGCGGCAAGGCGGCGCTGCACATCGAGCCGCCCGCCGTCCGCGCCACGCTGCGCTTCCTGCGCGAGAAGGGCTTCGAGTCGCTCATGAGCGTTCACGGCCTGGACTACTACCCCGAGGAGCCGCGCCTGGGCGTGCAGTACGAACTGCTGAGCATGGAGCACCTCGACCGCATCACGGTCAAGCTGCGCGTGCCGCTCGACGCCGCCCGCGTGGAGTCCGTCACCCCCGAGTGGCCGACCGCCAACCACCAGGAGCGCGAGGTCTACGACATGTTCGGCGTCGTCTTCGACGGCCACCCGGACCTGCGCCGCATCCTCATGCCCGAGGACTACGAGGGCTTCCCCCAGCGGCGCGACTTCCCGGTCGGCGGCGAGCCGGTCCTGTTCACCAAGGACGAGGCGTTCGGCCGGGACTACACCGCATGAGCGAGGTTTCCGAGTACCGCCAGCAGGAGGACTCGATCGACATCTCGGCGCGCTCGCAGGCGCTCGAGACCGGCACCGAGACCGAACTGCTCACCATCAACTTCGGGCCCCATCACCCCGCCACGCACGGGGTGCTGCGGCTCCTCGTCACGCTCGAGGGCGAGGTCGTGCGCGACCTCAAGCCGGTCATCGGCTACCTCCACACCGGCATCGAGAAGACGGCGGAGGACAAGAGCTACTGGAAGGTCATCCCCGTCGTCGAGCGGATGGACTACCTGGCCTACTACTTCAACGCGCACGCGTACTGCGGCGCCGTCGAGACGCTGCTCGAGGTCGAGGTGCCCAAGCGCGCGCAGTACCTGCGCGTCATCCACGACGAGCTCAACCGGATCATGAGCCACCTCGTGTGGGTGGGAACAAGCGCACTCGACCTCGGCGCGATCTCGATGTTCTGGTACGGCTTCCGCGAACGCGAGACGATCCTCGACCTGTTCGAGATGTCCTCCGGCCAGCGCATGCACACGCGCTACTTCCAGGTCGGCGGCGTCATCGAGGACATCCCGAACGGCTTCGTCGAGCGGGTGCGCGCGTTCTGCAAGATCATGCCCGACCGGGTCGACTCCTACATGGACCTCCTGGCCAAGAACGAGATCGTCCTGCAGCGGCTGCGCAACGTCGCGACGCTCCCGGCCGAGGACCTGCTCGCGCTCGGCATCACCGGTCCGCTGCTGCGCGCCGCCGGACACCCGTGGGACCTGCGCAAGGCGATGCCGTACTCGAGCTACGAGGACTTCGACTTCAAGGTCCCGATCGGCACGCACGGGGACAACTACGACCGCTTCTTCGTGCGCATGCTCGAGATGAAGGAGTCGGTGAAGATCATCGAGCAGGCGCTCGACGGCCTGCCCGAGGGCCCGTTCATCACCGAGGACCGCAAGGTCGCGCTGCCGCCGCGGTGGGAGCTCGCCACCTCGATGGAGGCGCTCATCCACCACTTCAAGCTCGTCACCGAGGGCTTCCGCGTGCCGCCCGGCGAGGTCTACTACCCCGTCGAGTCGCCGCGCGGCGAGCTGGCCTGCTTCGTGCGCTCGGACGGCTCGAGCAAGCCCGCGCGCGTGCACATGCGCGACCCGTCGTTCGTGAACCTGCAGATGACGGCCCCGATGGTCAAGGACCACTACATCGCCGACATGATCGCGTCGCTCGCATGCCTTGACCCCATCATCGGGGGAGTCGACCGGTGACCCCGGAGCGAGGCATCGCCGGGGCCACGGCGCCGTCGGTCGAGCATGAGGGCGCACGGCGGACGCGGACAGGGCAGCGCCCTGTTCGTGTTCGGTGGGTGGCCTCAGGCGAAGGGCGACGGTGTCGTGGGCCGGCGAGGGTGAGCGGAGGGGGAACGAACTAGATGGCGATCGATCCGAGCCGCGTGCCGCGCTTCGGGCACGGCTCGCGGGTCCCGGGCTGGGACGAGGCCGCCGACCTCACCAAGGACCCGGAGGGCGTCCCCGAGCCGGCGACCACGCCGGTGCCCGAGGAGTTGCGGGCTCGCATCGAGGAGTACATGGCGCGCTACCCCGATCGCCGCTCCGCCGCCATCCCCGCGCTGCACTCCGTCCAGGAGCACTACGGCTGGTGCTCGCCGGAGGGCATCGTGCAGGCGGCGACCGTGATGCGGCTGACGCCGGCCTATCTCACGGCGGTCGCGACGTTCTACGACATGCTCTTCATGCAGCCTGTCGGCACCCACGACATCTACGTCTGCACGAACATCTCGTGCTCGCTGCGCGGCGCCGACGACCTCTTCGCCGCCTTTCACGAGCACGCCGGCGACGACCCCGACTTCAACATCCGCTCCTTCGAATGCCTGGGAGCGTGCGACATCGCGCCGATGATCTCGATCGACGGCGACTACGTCGGGCCGATCGCGCCCGATGAGGTCCCCGAGGTGCTCGACGCCATCCGTAGTGGCGAAGAGCCGTTCCCGGAGCGCCAGATGAAGAACCGCAAGTCGACCGATCCGAACGCATGACCGAGACGCTGCTGCTGAAGGACATCGACGAGCCGGGCCTCCACACGCTCGAGGTCTACGAGCGCCGCGGCGGCTACGAGGCGCTGCGCAAGGCGCTCGGGATGTCGCGCGAGGAGGTCCTGCACGAGCTCGAGGTCTCCGCCATCCGCGGCCGCGGCGGCGCGGGCTTCGCGATGGGCAAGAAGGTCTCGTTCCTGCCCAAGGGCCAGATGGACAAGTACCTCGTCTGCAACGCCGACGAGTCCGAGCCCGGGACCTTCAAGGACCGCGAGCTGATGCAGAAGAACCCGCACATGCTCATCGAGGGCATGCTGATCGCCGCCTACGCCGGCGGGATCAACCGCGCGTTCATCTACGTCCGCGGCGAGTATCAGCTGCCGGCCGAGCGCCTCGAGGCGGCGGTCGAGGAGGCCAAGGCGGCGGGCTACATCGGCGAGCGCGTCCTCGGCTCGGATCTGTCGCTGACCATGTGGGTGCACCGCGGCGCGGGCGCGTACATCTGCGGCGAGGAGACCGCACTGCTCGACTCGCTCGAGGGCAAGCGCGGCAACCCGCGCCTGAAGCCGCCGTTCCCGGCCAACCAGGGCCTCTATCAGGGGCCGACCCTCATCAACAACGTCGAGACGCTTTACACCGCCCCGGTGATCATCCGCATGGGCGGCGAGGAGTACGCCAAGCTCGGCACCCAGGGGTCGACCGGCACGAAGGTCGTCTCGGTCTCCGGCCACGTGCAGCGCCCGGGCAACTACGAGATCGAGCTCGGCATCCCGTCGCGCGACATCATCTACGGCCTGGCGGGCGGCCCACCCGAGGGCCGCTCGGTGAAGCTGTGGTTCCCGGGCGGGTCGAGTGCGCCGGTGCTGACCGGCGACGACCTCGACGTCCCTTACGACTTCGACTCGATGGCCAAGGCCGGCTCGATGATCGGCTCCGGCGCGATCATCGTCGCCGACGACTCGACCTCGGTCGTCGACGTCGCACTGAAGACGGCGAAGTTCTACCGCCACGAGTCGTGCGGCAAGTGCACCCCGTGCCGCGAGGGGACGAACTGGACGGTGAAGATGCTCGAGCGCGTCGACTCGGGCGAGGCGACCCCGATGGACCTCGACATCATGGCCGCCGTCTGCGAGAACATCATCGGCAACTGCCTGTGCGTGCTCGGCGACGCGATGGCGATGCCGATCGGCTCGATGATCGCGAAGTTCCGCCCGGAGTTCGAGGCGCACATCGAGGCGGCGCGGGCGCGCGCCGAACTCGTCGAGGCGGTCGCCTGATGCCACGCCCCGAGCAGCGGATGGTGACGTTCAGCATCGACGGGCTGGAGGTCACCGCGCCCGAGAACGCCATGCTCGTCGACGCCGCCAAGTACGGCGACGTCGAGATCCCGGTCTTCTGTTACGAGCCCAAGCTCGGCGCGCCGGTCGGCGCCTGCCGCATGTGCCTGGTGGAGATCGAGGGCATCCCGAAGCTGCAGACCGGCTGCTCGACGCCGGTCAAGGACGGCATGGTCGTCCACACCCAGACCGCCCGGGTCAAGCAGGCCCAGGAGGCGGTCGTCGAGTTCCTGCTCATCAACCACCCGCTCGACTGCCCGGTGTGCGACAAGGGCGGCGAGTGCCCGCTGCAGGACATCTCGTTCGGCTGGGGCGGCGGCCGCTCGCGCTTCATCGAGCCCAAGCGCCACTTCCAGAAGCCGCTGGCGCTCAGCCCGCTGGTCGCCATCGACCGCGAGCGCTGCATCCTCTGCTACCGCTGCGTGCGGTTCAGCCAGGAGATCGCCGAGGACTACCAGCTCGTCCTGGAGGAGCGCGGCGCGCACACCTACGTCTCGACGTTCGACGGCCACCCGTACGTCGCGCCGTTCAGCGGCAACATCATCGAGCTGTGCCCGGTCGGCGCGCTGACCTCGCAGCCCTACCGCTTCCGCGCACGCCCGTGGGACATCGAGGGCTCGGGCTCCGTCTGCAACATGTGCCCGTCGCAGTGCAACGTGACCTTCACCGTGCGCGACGAGCGCGTGCTGCGCGTGCTCGGCCGCGACAACACCGAGGTCGACGACGGCTGGCTGTGCGACAAGGGCCGCTTCGCCTACCAGGCCGTCCACGTCGACGAGCGCATCACCGAGCCGCTCGTGCGCGACGGCGGCGTGCTGCGGCCGGTGTCGTGGGACCGCGCGCTGCGCGACACGGCGGCCGCGCTCGGCCGCGCCCGCGGCCG
>DATFRW010000060.1:0-13280 GCA_035262945.1 Solirubrobacteraceae bacterium | reverse complement strand
CCGCCGGCCGCGACGATCGCGTCAGTGAGCTTCGTGAGCGTCTGATCGGCCGTGACCGTGCCGTCGTCGGTGGCCCCATTGTTGTCCTGGACCTCTTCGACGGCGACAATGTCCGGGCTGGAGAGGTTGGTGACCACGCCCTCGGCCAGGCGCGCGAACTTCGAATCCGGGTTCGACGGCGCGAGGTTCTCGACGTTGTAGGTCGCCACCGCCAGCTGCCGCGAGGTCTGCGGCGTCGCGACGGTGCGCGGCAGGTCGTTGTGCTGGACGCTGCCGACGGTCGTCGCGGCGATCGTGTAGCCGCCGAAGCGCGAGTAGTCGACCGGCCCGGTCGTGGCGCCGTTCAGCACGTCCCCGACGTTCACGCCCGGGTTGCTGCCGTTGACGGGCACGACCTCGACCCGACCGGACGGGATGGCGTTCTCGTCGAGCAGCAGCGTCCCGCCGCGCGGCGTCGCTGCCTGGGCCGGCTTCGTCGTGACGTACTGCTCGCCGAAGCTGTTGGACGGGCCGACCACGCGGGCGTCGTCGACCTCGACCCGCATCGACTCGCGCGACTCCCAGAAGTCGAGCGCGGACCGCGTCGGCTGGATCGACGTCGACTCGATGTTGCCGCCGCCGAGGTCGGGCGCGTACGTGTCGGGGACCGTGTTCGGCCCGATCACCTCGGCCGCCGGCAGCGCGTTGCCGTGCGTGAGCACGATCGTCGTCGGGCTGCCGATCTCGGTCACCGACAGGTTCGAAGTCGACGTGACCGTCTCCCCGCTGGCCAGCGGATAGAAGTCGTTCACGGTGCCCGACACCAGCACCGAGTCGCCCACGGCGACGCCGGGCGACGAGGTGAACACGAAGATGCCCTCGCTCGTGGCGGGGTTCGAGTCGGCCGACGGGTCCTGCATGAAGAAGCCGCGGCTGCTGCCGGACGCGCGCACGGCCGTGACGATGCCGGGCACGTTCGTGACCTGCTCGTCGTCGTGCGCGGCGATCCAGCCGCTGCCCTGGATGTCGTGGATGCGCAGCGGCCCGGGCTCGCCGCCGCCTCCGCCATCGCCGCCACCCGCGTTCGCGGCGGCCGGCGTCGGCTCGGCGGCGGTGAAGTCGTTCGCGTTGTCGTCGCTGTCGGGCTCCGCGGTGCGCTGGACCGAGGCGCTGTTCGACGCGCCCGCCGCGGGCGCGGTCTCGTTGAGCGCCGCCGTGCCATACCCGACGAGATCGACCGACGCGGCCTGGCACGACGCCGAGTCCGCGCAGGTGAGCGCGGTGGTTCCGTTGACGAGCGCGACCGTGCCGGCGGTCGCCGACATCGCGATCGTGCCGGTGACCTGCGGGTCGGGCAGCGGCTGCGTGCCGCCCGTGCCCTGCGCCTCGGCGACGAGGTAGAACGCGCCCGGCGCGATCGACCCGCTCAGCGCGGTGACCTGCCAGGCGCCCGTCGCGCTGCTCGAGTGGTACTGGACCGACCAGCCGTCGACGCTGACCGCTGTGTCACTGCGGTTCGTGATCTCGATGAAGTCGCGCGTGAAGGTCGCGCCGCTGTTGCCGCCGCCGCCGTAGACCTCGTTGACGACGAGGCCCGCGGACGGCGCCGCCGCCGCTGGTGACGCGAAGACGAGCGCCGCGACGGCGATCGCGAGGCCAAGACGACGCATGAACTTCCTCCCCTGTCGAGTACGTACCGCGCGGCACCCTACGCCGGATGCCGGGCGGGAATGTCAACGGTTGTGACCGATCTGACATCCGCCGCCACCGGTGACGGACTCACCATGACCTTGATGGCGGCGTCCTTGTCGAGCTGCACCTCGAAGGCCTCGCCGAGGTCCTCGAGCGCGTGGCGGTGGGTGATCAGCGGCTGCGCTCGGACCGCGCCGGAGGCCAGCAGGTCGAGCGCCTCGCGGAACTCCTCGGGCGTGAAGATGGCGCTCCCGCGCACCGTCAGCTCCTTCTGCACGGCCGTCGTCGGGTCGATCTCGGCGCGCTCCTCGTAGAGGGCGATCACCACGACGGTGCCGCCGGCGCGCACGAGCTCCATCGCGCGCTGCACGAGCGGGGGCGCGCCCGTCGCCTCGAACACGATGTCGATCGCGCTGTCACCCGCCGCCGCCTCGATGCCGTCCGGGCCGGTCGCGATGACGCCGAGCTCCTCGGCGACCGAGCGCCGCAGCGGCGACAGGTCCACGCCGACGACCCGCGTCAGGCCGCGCGCCATCAGCACCTGCGCCACGAGCAGGCCGATCGTGCCCAGCCCGAGGACGACGGCCACGTCGCCGGGCTCGACGTCGGCGCGCCCGACCGCGTGGGTCGCGACCGCCAGCGGCTCGACGAACGCACCGTCCTCGAAGCCCAGGTCGTCGGGGAGGCGGTGGACGTTGTCGCCGATGACCGCCTCGGGGATCCGCACCTGCTCGGCGAAGGCGCCAGGCAGGCCGAACGCGATGCTGCGCTCGGTCCACACCTCGCACAGGTGCCCGCTTCCCGCGCGGCAGGGCCCGCACTCGCCGCACGGCTGGATCGGCGGCCCGGTGACCCGGTCGCCCAGAGCGATGCCCGCGACGTCATCGCCGACGTGGACGACCTCGCCGGAGAACTCGTGGCCCATCACCTGCCCGACGGCGGAGAACTGGCCGGCGACGTACCCGTGCAGGTCCGACCCACAGATCCCGCACGCCTTGACGTCGAGCACGATGTCGCGCGGCCCCGGCGTCGGGTCGGGCACGTCCTCGACGGGCATCTGGCGAACACCTCTGAAGACACCGGCGCGCATCGCACTGCTCCTCCCTCGGGTCGGCCGGACGTTACCGTCCCGCCCGTGCAGCAGCAGCGACGCCTGACCGAAGAACAGACCACCGCGCTCCTCGGCGATCTGCGACACCTGCTCGGCGCCGACCGCGTGGTCACGGGCCACGACGTGCTCGAGCAGCACGGCGTCGACGAGTCGTTCCATCCCGCCGCGCCGCCGGACGCCGTCGTCTGGCCGCGCAGCACCGATGAAGCGGCCGCGATCGTGGAGGTGTGCGCGCGCCACCGCGCGCCGATCGTGCCCTTCGGCGCCGGCACGTCCCTCGAGGGCCACGTCTCGGCGCTCCGCGGTGGCGTCAGCGTCGACATGCGCGAGATGAACCGCATCCTGCGCCTGTCGGTCGAGGACCTCGACGTCACCGTTCAGGCCGGTGTCACCCGCCGCCAGCTCGACCAGGCGCTCCGTCCCGAGGGCGTGTTCTTCCCGGTCGATCCCGGCGCGGACGCCACCATCGGCGGGATGGTCTCGACCGGGGCGTCCGGCACCACGACCGTCCGCTACGGGGCGATGCGCGAGAACGTCCTCTCGCTCGTCGTCGTCACCGCCGACGGCAGCGTCGTGCGGACCCGCTCCCGCGCGCGCAAGTCCTCGGCCGGCTACGACCTCACCCGGCTGTTCATCGGCGGCGAGGGGACGCTCGGGCTGGTGTGCGAGGCCGCGCTGCGCGTCCACCCGACGCCGGAGGCGATGTCGGCCGCCGTCTGCGCCTTCCCGACGCTGCGCGACGCCGTGGACTGCGTGGTCGCCGTCGCCCAGCACGCGATCCCGGTTGCGCGGATCGAGCTGCTCGACGAGCTGCAGATCGACGCGATCAACCGCCACAGCGGCTCGAACCACGCCATCGCCCCGACGCTGTTCATCGAGTTCCACGGCTCGCCCGACGAGGTGCGGGCGCGCGCGGCCGAGACCGAGGAGGTGGCCGGCGAGCACGGCGGGTCAGGCTTCCGCTGGGCCACCGACGAGGCCGAGCGCCGCAGCATGTGGCACGCGCGGCACCGCGCCTACGACGCCACGCTCGCGCTGCGCCCCGGCGCCAGCGCGCTGACCACCGACGCGTGCGTGCCGGTCTCCGCGCTGGCCGACACGATCACGATGACGCGCGCCGACCTCGACGAGAACGGCCTCACCGGGGCGATCGTCGGCCATGTCGGCGACGGCAACTTCCACGTGACCCTGCTCGTCGACCGCGACGACCCCGACGAGCTCGAACGTGGCATGGCGTTCCACGACCGGCTCGTGCGCCGGGCGCTCGAGCACGGCGGGACGTGCACCGGCGAGCACGGCGTCGGCTACGGCAAGGCCAGGTACCTCGAGCTCGAGCACGGGCCCGAGGGGCTGCGGCTTATGCGCGCGATCAAGCACGCGCTCGACCCTGACGACATCTTCAACCCGGGCAAGATCGCGACCGCGGCCGTGTGATGCGGGCCTAACGCAGCGCGCTCGGGACCAGCGCGACCCGCTGACGCTCGACGCGGTCGCGCTGGCGCCGGGCCCGCTTGGCGAGCTCGTCGAGCCGCGCCGCGTCGAGGTCGTGCTCTTCCGCGATCTCGCGCAGCGCGCGCCACATGGCGCGCTTGCCCTCGATCCCCAGCGAGAGCGCTTCGAGCTCGACGAGCGGGCTCAGTGGCGAGTAGCCGTGCAGCTGCGCATTGGGCTTCAAGCGGCCCACCTTCTCGATGAACCAGCCGGCGGCGACCTTCTTGCGATCGGTTTCCACGAAGAGCTGGTCCATGAGCTCCTCGAGCGCCTGCCGGTCCTCGGCGATCTCCTCGGCGATGACGGAGAGGAAGCGGCCGAGCGGCGTGCCCTCGTTCTCGGAGGCGGCGCGGCGAACGAGCTCGAGCTCCGCCGTCGCGCCGGCGAGATGGTCGTTGAGGTAGGTCGCGAGGTACTTCGAGGCGGCCACGGCTCAGATCACACCCGCGTAGGCGCTCAGCGCCGGCTGGCCGCCGAGGTGCGCGTAGAGCACGTTGGAGCCCGGCTCGATCTCGCCCCGGCTCACGAGGTCGATCAGTCCCGCCATCGACTTCCCCTCGTACACGGGGTCGGTGAGCATGCCCTCCATGCGGCCGGCAAGGCGGATCGCCTCGAGCGTCTGCTCATCCGGAATGCCGTAGACGCCCGCGTGGTAGCGCTCGTCGAGCACGATGTCGTCGACGGTGATCGCGCGGTCGAGGCCGAGCAGCCGCCCGGTGCGATCGGCGATCCGCGCCACCTGCTCGCGCGTCTCGGCGGGCTTGGCCGACCCGTCGATCCCGATGATCCGCCGGTCGTCGCCGATCGCGGCGAACCCGGCGACCATGCCGGCCTGTGTGCTGCCGGTGACCGAGCAGACGATGATCGTGTCGAAGAACACGCCGAGCTCGCGCTCCTGCTCGGCGACCTCGGTTGCCCAGCGGGCGAAGCCCAGCCCGCCGAGCTCGTGGTCGGATGCGCCCGCGGGGATCGGGTACGCCCGTGCGCCTGCCGCTTCGAGCTCGGCCAGCGCCGCCTCCCAGCTTTCCTTGAAGCCGATGCCGAACCCGGCGTCGACGAGCCGCACGTCGGCGCCCATGATGCGGCTGAGCTGGATGTTGCCGACGCGGTCGTAGACGACGTCGGGCCAGTCGACCCAGCTCTCCTGCACGAGCACGGCACGCAGCCCGAGCCGGGCCGCCACCGCCGCGACCTGGCGCGTGTGGTTGGACTGGACGCCGCCGATCGACACGAGCGTGTCGCAGCCCTTCGCCAGCGCGTCGGCCGCGAGGTACTCGAGCTTGCGCGTCTTGTTGCCGCCGTATGCCAGGCCGCTGTTGCAGTCCTCGCGCTTGGCCCACAGCGACGCTCCGCCGAGATGGCTCGTCAGCCGCTCCAGACGGTGCACCGGCGAGGGACCGAGCAGCAGCGGGACGCGCTCGATCGCGGCGAGCCGCGCGAGCGCGTCGGATGTCCGGGTGCTCATGCCGTCAGGCTCTCACACTGCGAGCCAGGCGAAGCTCATCCGCGCGGCCAGCGGGAGCTCGTCGACCGCGACGCCCGCCGCGCGCAGCCGACCCGCGTACGCGGGTGCGTCGACCACCGTGGCCGGCGCGACGCCGGCGAGCGAGGCGTCCGCGGGCGGCCAGCTCGCGCGCTCGGGCCCGAACAGCAGCTGGCGCGCGAGGGGCGGCCAGCCCTCGTCGCGGGCGTGCAGCGCCGTCCGCGCCGCGAGGCCTCCGCCCGCGACGAGCAGCTGGTCGGGATCGGCGCCGAGGCTCCGGGCGTGGTCGCCGGCCCACTCGAGCGCGATCGTCGCCACGTCCAGCGACGAGGTCTGCAGCGCCAGCACGACGACGCCGCCGTCGGCGGCCAGGGCGTCGGCGAGCTCGTAGACCGACTCGCGCTCCCACAGGAACAGCGCGATCGGGCTGCCGTCCTCGGGATCGGGGGGCCAGATCACGCGCGGGCGGACGAAGTCGTCCGGCGCGCGCAGCGACAGATCTGCTTCCCGCTGCACGAGCGTCGTCATGACACGATGGTCGGCGACCGCCGCGCGAAAGGGAAAGGCCGATCGTGCATGGCGGTGATGCCGCAACGGCATGGCGCCCCGAAATCGCCCTGTCAATAATGGGGTGCGTGCCTGACCCGGACAATGTGGTCGCCTTCCCGCAGGCGCCGGAGGCGATCGAGCTGCGCCACCTGCGCGCGTTCGTCGCCGTCGCCGAGGAGCTCAACTTCGGGCGCGCGGCCGAACGCCTCTACATCACCCAGCCGGCGCTGAGCCGGCAGATCCGCACGCTCGAGCAGCTGCTCGGCTGCACGCTGCTGCAGCGCTCGACGCACCGCGTGGAGCTGACGATCGCCGGCGACGCGCTGCTCGATCGCGTGCGACCGATCCTGCGCGAGGTCGACGCCACGGTGTCGACGGTGCAGTCGGTCGGCGGCGAGCACGTCGAGCGCGTCGCGCGCCTCTGGGAGCCGATCGCCCGGGCGGTGGCAACCAACGCCGACCTTCAGGAGCAGCGCATCGCGCTCGAGAAAATGCTCGCGACCTTCGAGGTGCCGCCCGAGGTCACCGTGACGCCGATGAACGCGAACGGCGTGCCGTCGCTCCTGGTGGCGCCGCGGATCGACGATCCGCCGCGGCTGATGCACCTCCACGGCGGCAGCTTCTGCCTTGGGTCGGCGTTCGGCTACCGGCCGCTCGCAGGTGCGCTCGCCCTGGCGGCGGACGCAGGCGTGCTCGTGCCCGACTACCGGCTGGCCCCAGAGCACCCGTTTCCGGCGGCGCTCGACGACGCAGTTGCCGCGTACCGGTGGATCCTCGATCGCGGCGTCGCCCCGGGAGAGGTCGTGTTCTGCGGCGATTCCTCGGGCGGCGGGCTCGTGGTCTCCGTCCTGCTCGCCCTCGGCCAGCGCGGGCTGCCGCAGCCGGGCGGCGCCGTCCTCATGTGCCCGGCGGTCGACCTCACGCTGAGACTCCAGCCCGAGGCGAGCGAGTTCCTGCGCCGGTCGATCGATGCATATCTCGGCGCGCATCCCGCTGACGACCCGGTGGTCAGCCCGCTCACCGCCGACCTCACCGGGCTTCCGCCGCTGCTCATCCAGGCGGGGACGGGCGACCTGCTGCTCAGCAACGCCAACGCCCTGGCCGACCGCGCCCGCGAGCACGGCGTCGACGCCCGCCTGGACCTGTACTCGGTAGACGCCCACGTCTTCCAGCTCTTCTGGTCGTTCCTCCCCGAGGCGGCTGAAGCGCTGCAGAAGGCCGGCGCCTTCGCGACCGAGGTCACCCGGGCCGCTGCGACGGCCCGACCTGCTCGCGCAGCCAGCGGACGAGCGGCGTCGCGGCCTCGAGCTCGTCGCGGATGACCTTGCCGGCGCGCGGCTTGTGCAGCCACGCGCCGAGGCGATGGCGCCTCGAGACCGTCAGCCCGCGATGGCGCAGCAGGTCGGCGCGCGGGTGGTCGGGCGGGTAGCCGCGCGGCACGCGCTTGAGCGCCGGCTCGTTGAGCTCGAGGCCCGCCGCGCCGGCCCGCGAGATCGCCCGCGTCAGCGCGCCCGCGGTGCGGCCGGCGTCGATCGCCCGCCGCATCCGCTCGACCTGGTCGGGCGCCGGCATGTGCATGCCGGCGGCGACCAGGAAGCCGTCCAGCGAGAGCTCCACGTAGAAGCCGCCGGCGCCCTCGTGGCCGACGGCGAGCCCGACCTGCTCCTTGATCGGCGGCCGCATGTGGAAGCGCGTGTCGTTCCACGGCCGGAACAGGTGGGGCCGGCCGAGGTCGGACAGGTCGTCGCCGAGCGCACGCGCCGGCGCGACGAGGTACTCGTCGTAGCGGGCGCGGTTCGCCTTGAACCAGTCCCGATCGTTGTTGGCTTCGAGCTCGCGCAGGAACTCGATTGCCTCCGGTGGGAACCCGCCGAACGTGCCTACGGGACCACCACCGGGGCGATCGAGACGGGACTGTGCACCGTGTAGTCGAGCTCGTCGGACTGGGCCACGCCCTCGGGCGTGATGACGTCCATCGCCTTCGGGACCGCCCCCGGGTTGAAGGTGCAATGGGGGTCGCCGCTCGCGGTTGCGCACACCCCGAACTGGAAATCCTGCGGCGTCGACTGGAAGCCGCGCGCCTGGTCGGAGCTGAACCCGTCCTGGCCGGTCAGCACGACCGTGAAGCCCCAGCCGCTCGTCGGCGTCCCCAGCGCGGTCTTGGGCACGCGGAACGTGATGTACCGGGAGATCTTGTTGGCGCTGATCGTGATCGTCCCGAGCGTTGCGCCTGCCGCGTCGACGAACTGCTGGCCGAAGCCCTGGACCTCCAGCCGCTTGCTCCATGCGCCGTTCGCCGCAATCACGTAGTTGCGCTGCGGGAACGCTGCGGCCGTCGACGTCGCGCTCGCTCCGGGCTCGTGCACGTAGACGTCCACGAGCTGGGCGCCGAGCGGGCTGCCGAACGTCGGCGTCAGGTCGCGCGTGCGCACGCGGAACACGATGTCCGGGTCGGCATCGTAGACCTCGAAGCGCTCGAGGTCGTAGGCGCCGGGCTGGAAGTTGTCGCTCGTCGGGTAGGCGTAGTTGCCCGGGCCGTTGTCGTCGCCGTTCGGGTCGTCGGCGGCGAAGATCAGGGTGCCGGGCGGCTGGTCGAACACGACCGTCCGCAGGTCGTGCGCCGTCGCGCCCGACGGGCTCGTCGCCACCGTGTTGAGCACCCACGTCCCGCCGGTGAGCGGGATCGTGATCGAGAACGCCCCGCCGGCACCCGCCGTGACGGAGCGCGTGAGGGTCGTGAAGCTCGTGTCGGTGTTCGTCGCGGCGACCGTCACGTTGTTGCCGGCGACCGTCGTGCCGGTGACGGTCACGGAGTCGCCGACGGGCGACTCGTCCGGTGGCGCGGTGACGGTCAGTGTCGTCTGGCGCTGGGTGTGCTTGACGTACCGATCGACGGTGTAGTCGGGGCGGTCGAGCACCTTGCCGGCCGCGGCGTCGAGCGTGAGGCGCACGAACTGCCCTGCCGACCAGGTCAGGGCCGACGCCGAGCCCGCCGGCTTGCCGTTCTCAAAGCCGATCGACGCCGTCGTGGGGTCGGTGCCGAACGGCGAGGCCGCGAGGTCGTCGAACTCCCATGCCTGCTCGGCGATCAGGCCGACGCCCGAGCTCATGTTGCGCATCGCGTCGAGGCGCTTGACCGCCGCGCTCGTCTGCCCACGGTCGACCTCGTACTGGCCGCGCTCACCGGCGAGCACGGGCCACAGGTGCCCGCTGCCCATGTTCGACGGCGCCCACGGGTGGCCGTCGGTCGCGCCGTCGCCGTAACCGTCGCCGTTGTACCGGTAGAAGCCGTCGCCGCTCGCGGTGGTGCGCTTGATCGTCGCGTCGACGACGTCGAGCGATCGGATGAGGTCGGCGTCGGTCGGCGACATCACGCCGAGGCGCGCGTACTCGAGGAAGCCCGCGTCGATGATCGCCCGCTGGTCGAGCGTGGGGCCCCCGTTGCCGACGTTGTAGGAGATCGCGGCGTTCGGGTCGCCGGTCTTCGACAGGCGGATGAAGTACGGGTCCGCGCTGAGCGGGCCGTTGGTCGTGAGCGTCCACTTCTTGAGGTTGCGCTGGAAGTCGTCGGCCACGCCGCGCCACACCCGGGCCGACGCGTGGTCGCCGTTGCGGTCGGCGATGATCGCCGCCGCGACGAGCCCGGCGATCTCCGCCGAGATCGTCGACGGCGAGAAGCCGCTCTGCTCCTCCCAGCGCTCCGGGCCGAACGACGGCCCGTGGCTGGCGACGAAGTTCGCCGCCGGCGCGATGTGGTCGCGGTAGTAGTTGCGGTCGGTGAGGCCGACCGCCAGCGCCATGACCAGCGGGTAGGCGCACTCATCGAGCTGCGTGTTGAACGAGTCCGGCGCCACCTTGCCGTTGGCAAGGCTGTTGCGCGGCATCGAACCGTCGGGCAGCTGCTGGCGCTCGAAGAGGAAGCGCGTCATGTTGCGCGCGGTGCTGCGGTCGCCGGCCAGGAACATCGCGGTCCACGCCTCGTAGAGGTCGCGTGCGAACACCTCTCGGTAGGAGCCGAAGTAGGTGTTGGCCGGATCGCCCGCCGAGACCGCCTGGCCCCACGGCGAGGTCAGCGCGGCGGCGACGGCGCCGGGGAACGTCTTGTCCTCGGCAGCCTTCACGTAGTTCGCGCTGAGGTAGTACTCGTCGAGGATGTCGTTCCAGTGGCTGCCGTTGACGCCCTTCGGCCGCTTCGGGTCGACGAGGGCGTCGTCGTAGCGGTGCCAGCCGCGCTCGTAGTCGCGCTCGGCGCTGTCGAAGCCGGTCCGCAGCGAGCCCTGCGCCGCGGCGATCGCGCCGGCCTGGCTGTCCCCGTAGCCCAGCGCGAGCGTGAAGCGGCCATCGCCGCTGAGCGGTACACGCCCGACCTGCACGAGGTTCCCCTGTGACGCCGACTCGTGCGTGTCGGTCAGCGCGTGATCGTCGTCGAGCTGAACGAGCCCGTCGCTCGCGGCCTTCGCGAAGCCGTTCGTCGTCTGCGAGAAGCCACCGGTCACGTCGAGCGCCGAGTGCACGGGCACGGCGTAGTCGCGGTTGGCCGCGTTCGTCGTCGTCACGGGGTCCGAGCCGACCAGGAGCGTGTGCCCGCCCGCCGGTGCGATGTCGCCGCTGTCGGCGCCGCCGTTGCCCGTTCCGCCGCCGCCGTTGCCGTTGAGCGTCGGGTCGTGGCGCACGTAGAGCCGGTAGTCGGAGAGCTTGCCCTGGAGCGCGACGAAGCGCGACCGGATGAGGACGGTGGCCCGGGACGGATCGGTCACGTAGTCGGTGACGATCCGGTAGCGCCCGCTCTTCGCCGTCGTGGTGACGCGGCAAGTCAGCGCGCGATCGTCGGTCGCCTCGACCGTGTAGGTCGTGTCGCGCGTCTGCAGGTCGGTGAAGGTCGACCCGTCGGTGACGACGTATTGCAGCGTCTCGACGTTGGTGTTGTCGTTGGTCGGGAAGTAGACGTCGCTGAGGACGCCGTTGGCCACCGTGAACCAGACCTTTGAGGTCGTGTTGCGGGCCGTCCCGACGCAGTCCTTGCGCGCCAGGTCGAAGTGCGACAGCGCACCGGGGCCGTCGGAGGCGGGCGCGGCGACGCCGCTTGGCGCCGCCCAGAGCAGCGCGACGACAACGGCGAGGGACAGCGACACGAGGCGCGGCATGCGGTCTCCTCGGGGAGGGGTGGGGACGGGCGCCGAGACTACGCGAGCGATTGCCCAGCGCGCAATACTCGGGCTCATGCGACGTGCGATCGTCATCGCACTCGTCGGGCTGGGGCTCCTCGCGGCGACCGCGCTCGGCTCCTCACGCGCGCGCCTGACGTTCACGAAGGCGACGCCGGTGACGGTCCACGGCACGGGCTTCCACCGCCACGAGCACGTGCGCGTGACGGTGCGCCAGCCGATGGCGCAATCGACGAAGCGCATGACCGCGAGCGCGTCCGGGACGTTCTCGGCGAGCTTCCCGAGCGTCAACGTCAAGCGCTGTCAGCCGCTGAGCGTGACTGCGGTCGGCGCGAACGGCAGCCACGCGGCGCTCGTCCGGCGCCCGATGTGCCCGGTGGAGTAGCGCGCATAGGCTTCGTGCCATGCGCTTCGGGATCTTCTACGAGCACCAGCTCCCGCGCCCGTGGCGCGAGGACGCCGAGCAGCGCCTCATCCAGGACGCGCTCGAGCAGGTCGAGCTCGCCGACCGCGTCGGCATCGACGCGGTGTGGGAGGTCGAGCACCACTTCCTCGAGGAGTACTCGCACTCGAGCGCATCGGGCGTGTTCCTCGGCGCGGCCTCGCAGCGCACGAGGAACATCCGCCTCGGCTTCGGCATCCTGCCGCTCCCGCTCGGCTACCAGCACCCGGCGCGGGTGGCGGAGACCGCGGCGATGCTCGACCTCGTCTCGGGCGGACGCGTCGAGCTTGGGACGGGGGAGACGTCGAGCGGGATGGAGCTCCAAGGCTTCGGCGTCGACCGCGAGACCAAGCGCGCCCAGTGGGACGAGCTGCTGCCGGTCGTCGCGCGGATGATGGTCGAGGAGCCGTTCGCGGGCGTCGACGGGCGCTTCCTGTCAATGCCGGCGCGCAACGTCATCCCGAAGCCGGTGCAGAAGCCGCACCCGCCGCTGTGGGTGGCCTGCTCGCGGCGGGAGACGATCCGCGTTGCGGCCCAGCACGGGATCGGCGCGCTCAGCTTCTCGTTCGTCGAGCCCGAGGAGGCGAAGGCCTGGGTCGACGAGTACCACGCGATCGTGGAGAGCGAGCGCTGCGTGCCGGCCGGCTTCGCGGTCAACCCACAGATCGCGGTGGTGCTGCCGATGATGTGCGCGCCCGACGAGGCGCAGGCGATCGAACGCGGCATCGACGGCGCGCACTTCTTCGGGTACTCGCTGGCGCACTTCTACGTGTTCGGCGACCACCGGCCGGGGCGCACGAACATCTACGAGGAGTTCCTCGCGCGCCGCGACGAAGTCGGCTTCGCGCGGTCGATCATCAACGCCGACGACGGCCCGCTCGGCGTCCGCGTGCTCCAGCGGGGCCTCGGATCGCTGCGCGGCGCGATCGGGTCGCCCGCGCAGGTGCGCGACCTCTGCCGCCGCTACGAGGAGGCGGGGGTCGACCAGGTGATCTTCGTGATGCAGACCGGGCGCAACCGCCACGAGCACATCCTCGAGTCGATCGAGCTGTTCGCGTCGGAGGTGCTGCCAGAGTTCGCCGACCGCGCGGACGCGGTCGACGCCGCGCGCGCGGAGCGCTTCGCCCCGGCGATCGAGGCGGCGCTGGCGCGGCGCGAGGCGCCTCCCGTCAGCGATTCCGAGTACACGGTCGTGCCGTCGGCGTCGGGGCCGCCCGCCGAGTCCGGTCTCGCGCGGGCGACGGCCAACGGGCGCCCGCGCCGCGCGGTGCTGCAGGGCCTGCTCGCCGAGCGCGGCGAGCAGGCGTTCCGCGTGTTCGTGCGGCGCTCCGACGACCGCCGTCTGGAGCGGACCGTCGGGTCCGACCG
>DATFRW010000059.1:0-29907 GCA_035262945.1 Solirubrobacteraceae bacterium | reverse complement strand
GGACGCCGAGGGCCCGTTCTCGGTGATCTTCGAGTCCGTGGGCGGGAAGTCGCTGGAGGCCGCGGTCGCGCGTCTGGCACCCCGCGGCCTCCTGGTGTGGTTCGGTCAGGCGAGCCGCGAGCCGGCGACGCTCAGCTTCTTCGCGATGGTGTCCACCGCCACATACGCCTCGATCGTGCCGTTCACCTACTGGCGCACGGGCGCGAGCGATGCGGACGACCTCGCGACGCTCGTGCGCCTCGTCGCGCAGGGCCACCTGCATCCAGAGATCGGCCGGTCCTCCGACTGGCGCGAGACGCCGGACGTGCTCGTCGCGCTCGCCGAGCGCCGGATCCGCGGCAACGCGGTGCTGACGGTGGCGTAGCACGTTAGTCCGCCGCGGACTATTGTTCGCGGCGTGACGCCGACGACGACCGAAGCCGCGCTGCTCGGGCTGCTCGTGCTGGAAGGGCCATCGTCGGCGTACGATCTCGTCGGTGTCGTGGGGCGCTCGATCGGGTTCTTCTTCGCGCCCGCGCGCAGCCACGTCTACGACGTGCTCCCGCGGCTCGAGCGCCAGGGATGGGCGCGCCACACCGTCGTCGAGCAGGCGACCCGGCCGGACAAGCGCGTCTACCGGGCAACGGCCGAGGGGCGCCGGGCGCTCGCGGCTTGGCTGGCCGACCCCGACGGCGACGACATCGACCGCCCGACGCTGCTGCTCAAGGTCTACTTCGGCGAGGTCGTCGCGCCGGACGTGACGGTCGCGCGGCTCGAGACCCTCCGCGATCGCGCGCACGCGGCGCTCGAGCGCTACCGCGAGATGGACGCGCGCAACGCCGGCAACGACGCCGACTTCTTCCCGCTGCTGACCCTGCGCCACGGCATCGAGCGCACGTGGTCGACGATCCGCTGGACCGAGGACGCGCTCGCGCGTCTGCGGCAGCGGGCAGCTGCCCGCAAGCTAGTCCGGAGCGGACCATGAAACGTCTTGGAGTCATCGGCTTGGCACTCGCCGCGGCGATCCTGGCCGGCTGCGGCGGCGGCAGCGGCGGGTCGACGCAGAGCACGGCCACCCGCTCCACGGCGACCACCGCCCGGTCAACCGGCTTCGACAGCTGCCTGCGTCCCGGCCCCGACGTGCGCGTCGTGAAGGTCGCCGCCCCCGGCGAGCAGCTGCCGGTGGTCGAGCTCGGCAGCGGCGGCACGACCGGCGTCGTGTTCGCCAACCAGAGCGCGAGCATCGCCTGCGGGTGGCTCCCGTACGCGCGCAACGTCGCCCGCTCGGGCGTCCGCTCGGTCGTCTTCGACTACGGGACCGCGAGCCGCGAGGGCGAGGTGCTCGCGATCGCGCACTGGCTGCACGAGCGCGGCGTGCACCGCGTCGTGGTGGTCGGGGCCTCGATCGGCGGCCGCGCGGTGGTGACCGCCGCCGCGCGCGCCCGGCCCGGCGAGGTCGCGGCCGTCGTGAGCCTGTCGGGCGAGCGCATCCTCGGCGCCCAGCGCGACCTCATCGTGGACGCCCGCCGGCTGGACGTGCCGACGCTCTGGGTCAGCTCGCTCAACGACGGCTACACGAACTTCGGCGAGGAGACCCGTCAGCTCTACCGCGCGGCAAAGGGAAAGGCGCGCCCGGACCAGCTGCTCCTGGTCGGCGGCGACGACCACGGCATCGACCTGCTCACCGGTCCACAGGCCAAGAAGGTCGTGCCCGCGGTGACCCGCTTCATCCACGAGAACTGACGGGCCAGCGCTCGAGCGTCCAGCCCATCTCCCAGAACGCGAGCTCGTAGCGGCTGCAGGTGAGGAACGCCCGCGTCATGCGGTCGCGGCCATCCTCGCCGGCGTCGGCGGCCAGGCCGTCCACCAGGCCGCGGCACCAGGCGGCGAGCTCGTCGAACTCGGGCGCGGCGTACGTCTCGATCCACTGCGCGTAGCGCGGCTCGGCCGGCAGGCCCGCCGCCGCGAGCCCCTGGCCGATCTCGGCGTAGCCCCACATGCAGGGCAGCAGTGCGGCGCTGAGCTCGGAGAGCTCGCCGATGGCGGCGGTCCGCACGAGGAAGTCGGTGTAGGCGCGCGTGGTCATCGCCGGCTCCTCGGTCTCGAGGTCGGCCACGGAGATGCCCAGCTCTCCGGCGAGCGCTCGGTGCAGCGACATCTCCTCGTCGAGGATTGACTGTGCGAGCTCGGCGAACCGGCGCATCGTCGCGAGGTCCGTGGAGCGCGCCGCGCCGAGCGCCAGCATCCGCGCGTACTCGATGAGGAAGACGTAGTCCTGGCGGACGAAATGCGCGAAGCGGTCGACGGCCAGCGTGCCGTCGCCGATGCCCCGCACGAACGGGTGCGCGTGCTGGGCCTCCCACACGTCGGCGGCGGACGCGCGCAAGTCGTCCGCGAAACTGGGCGCCGGCATCTCGCCGCACGATAGCTTCACACCATGCCTCAGCAGCATCTCGACCGGCTCACGGCGATCGACGCATCGTTCCTGCATCAGGAGGGGCCGTCGTCGCACATGCACGTCGGCGCGCTGGCGACCTTCGAGGGCCCGCCGCCGCCCTATCCCGAGCTGCTCGACCAGCTGCGCGAGCGGCTGCACCTCGTCCCGCGCTACCGCCAGAAGCTCGCGGTGCCGCCGGCCGGTACCGGGCGGCCGCTGTGGGTCGACGACCCGAGCTTCAGCATCGAGTACCACGTGCGCCACACGGCGCTTCCGGCGCCCGGCTCAGAAGACCAGCTGCTGCGGCTCGTGGGACGGATCTACTCCCAGCAGCTCGACCGCTCGAAGCCGCTGTGGGAGGTGTGGATGGTCGAGGGCCTCGCCGACGGCGGGTTCGCGCTGCTCACGAAGACCCACCACGCGCTGATCGACGGCATCTCCGGCGTCGACATCGCGCAGGTCATCTTCGACCTGACGCCCGTGCCGATGGAGATCCCGCACCCGGATGACGCGTGGGAGCCGGCGCCCGAGCCGTCATCCGCCGAGATCCTCAGCGCCGGCGCCAGGGACCTCGTGCGCACCGGCCTGCGCACCGTCGCGGCGGCGGCCGTGCTCGCGACGCGCCCGCGCGAGACGCTGCACGCGGCGACCACCGCGGTCGAGGGCCTTGGCGAGGTCGCGTGGGCGGGCGTGAACCCGGCGCCCGAGACGCCGCTGAACGTCGAGATCGGGCCGCACCGGCGCTACGTCGTCGTGCGCAACGCGCTCGACGACTTCAAGGCGGTCAAGAACGCGTTCGGCGGCACGGTCAACGACGTCGTGCTGACCGTCGTGAGCGGCGCGCTGCGCGGCTGGCTGCAGTCGCGCGGCGTGCGCACCGAGGGCCTCGAGCTGCGCGCGCTGGTGCCGGTCTCGATCCGCTCCGCGAGCGAGCGCGGCCAGCTCGGCAACCGGATCGCCGCCATGCGCGGCCCGCTGCCCGTCTACGTGGAGGATCCGATCGCGCGCCTGCGCACCGTCAGGGGCGCGATGGACGGGCTGAAGGAGTCCAAGCAGGCGGTCGGCGCCGAGGTGCTGACGAGCGCGCAGAACTTCGCGCCGCCGACGATCCTCGCCCAGGCCTCGCGCCTGAACTTCTCGACGCGCTTGTTCAACCTGATCGTCACGAACGTGCCCGGGCCGCAGTTCCCGCTCTACCTGCGCGGCCGCGAGCTCCTCGACGTCTTCCCGATCGCCTTCCTGCCCAAGAACCACGCGCTGGCCATCGCGATCATGTCCTACAACGGCCGCATGAACTTCGGGCTGCTCGGCGACTACGACGCGCTGCCCGACATCGGCGTCATCGCCGAGGGGATCGAAGGGTCGCTGGATGAGCTTCTTTCGCTCGCGCGCGCCCAATCCGCCAAGGCGGCGGTGTAGGGTTCGCGCCCGCACACTCCCTCCTCCACAACGGTCCAGCATGCTCTCTCGCTTCTCTCTTGCGGCCGCGGTCAGCGCGGTGGCGGCGCTTGTCGTGGTTGCGCCCGCACTCGGCGCACCCGCCTCGCCGCGCATCATCGGCGGCCCGGTCGTGCCCATCACCGCCGCTCCGTGGCAGGTCTACCTCGTCATCGACGGCACCTATGCCTGCGGTGGCTCGATCCTGGACGCCACGCACGTCCTGTCGGCCGCGCACTGCGCCGATCACGGCGGCACCGCGCCGGTGTCTCCCGCAACCTCGTTCAAGGTGTACGCCGGCGTCTCCGACGTCTCCAACCTCCAGACGCCCCCGGCGGGCACGCAGGTGGTCAACGTCGCCGCGCTGCGGGTCCACCCCTACTACGACCCGCACGCCCTCTCCGACGACGTCATGGTCCTCACGCTCGCCTCGGCGCTCAACCTCGCCGGCCCGAACGCGAAGCCGATCGCGCTCGCCCCGCCCGGCTCGGAGGTCGCGCCCGGCACGCCGGTGCGCATCACCGGCTACGGCCAGTCCTCGCCGAGCACCGAGATCCCGGATGGCAAGTTCCGCTATCTCGACATGGCCGCCGTCAGCGACGACGACTGCCGCAACCAGCTCCCCGGCGACTCGGCGGTCATCGTCTGCGCCGCGGCGCCGAGCGGCGGCGCATGCCACGGCGACAGCGGCGGGCCGCTGACGACCGGCAACCCGCCCGTGCAGGTGGCCATCGCGAGCTCCGCGAACCCGACCGCGGGCTGCGCAAGCATCGAGAGCTTCACCGACGTCGCTTCGCCCGAGACGCGCGCCTTCATCGACGGCGCCGCCGCGATTCCGCGCGCCCCGCGCCAGCAGACGGTCGCGCAGATGACCGGCGTCTCGCCGCCGGTCAACGGGAGTCCGCTCTCCTGCGTGCCGGGCACGTGGGACGGCTCGCCGGCGTTCACGTACACGTTCCAGGTCGACGGCGTCGGCGTGCTGCAGAGCGGGCCGGTCGCGACGTACGCGCCGACGCTGCAGGACGTCGGCAAGCCGATCACCTGCGTCATCAGGGCGGCCAACGCGGGCGGCGCCTCGACGTCGCGCACGGGCACGACGCCGCCGATCGCGCGCGACACCGTACGCCCGGCCTCGCGGCTGACCTTCTCGAAGTGCTCGGGGCGGACCTGCCGCTTCCGGCTGCGCGCGGCCGACTCGAACTCGCTCGGCACCGTCACGGTGCAGTCCAGCGCGAGCTACCGCTACCGCGGCACGTGCAAGGTCAAGCGCAAGGGCAAGGTCCGCCGCGTGCGGTGCACGAGGACCAAGTACCGCCACGCGATCGCCAAGCAGACGGCGCCTGGCAGCTACTCGGTCACGTTCACCAAGCTGGCGTATCGGCGCACGCGCTTCACGTTCGCCGCGACCGACGCCGGCGGCAACCGCCAGCGCCGCGCGCTGAGCAAGACGCTGACCGTGCACAAGCAGCGGCGGCGCTAGCCGGCTACAGGCGCTGGATCCGGGCGTCGGCGCGCTTCGGCGCGGCCTCGCGGTTGCCGGCGCGATCGACGGCGATCGAATAGAAGCGGTAGCTGCCGCCGCGCCGCATCGCGATGCGCGCGGTCGTGCCGCGCGTCGACAGCAGGCGCTTGAAGCGCGCGCCGTCGGTCGAGCGCCACAGCTCGTAGCGCGCGATGCCCGACGAGCGCACGCCCGCCGGCGCAGGGTCCGAGCCGCCCCAACGCAGCTCGACCGTGGGCTGCCTGGTGCGCGCCGGGAGTGCGCGCACGCGCGACGTCGGCGCGCGCCGGTCCATGGCCGCGGCGCGCGTCAGCGCCGCGCCCGCGTCGAGGATCCCCCAGCCGAGGTCCGGGGTCCACCCGCCGGCCGGGCGGCGGGCGGTCCGCTTGATCAACTGGACGATGGAGTCGACGGTGAGGTCGGGGTTCAGGTGGCGGACCAGGCCGGCAGTCGCCGCGACCATCGGCGTGGCCATCGAGGTGCCCTGCACGTAGGCGTAGCGCGGGTCGCCCGCGAAGGTCGTGCGGCACCCGCACGGCGGCCGCGGCGGGATACCGATCGAGCCCGTCTCGAGCTCGTTGGGACCCTGGGTGAACGCCCCGAAGATGCCCGGCGGCCCGCCGGCCCCGTGCGAGTCGTAGCTGCCGTAGGCGGCAAGCGAGATCTGGCTGCCCTCGCCGGCGAACGCCGCGCGGTGATCGGACGCGTCGGCGGCGGTGACCGACAGGCCCTTGCCCTTCGACAGGTCGGGCCCGGTGCCGCTCGGCTGCAGCAGGTCGGCGGGGTAGCCCTGCTCGGAGATCGCGTTGTCGGCCGCAGCGGCGGCCATGACGACGTCGTGGTCGTAGGCGTAGGTGACCGCGTCGCGCACGGCCTGGCTGGGCTGCGGGCCGGGGTCGGTGCCGAAGCTCATGTTGATTGCATCGGCGCCGTGGTCGACGGCCCAGACGATCGCCTTGGCCACGCTGGAGTCGGAGAAGTCGGACTTGACGATCAGCAGCCGGCAGCGCAGGCCCGCGCCGGCGAGGCCGATGCCGTTGTTCCCGGCGCCGCACGCCAGCGATGCGACGTGGGTGCCGTGGCCGACCCGGTCGACCGTCGGCGTGGCATCGTCGGGGTCGAAGCTCACGGCACCCGCGACGCGGTCGGCCAACTCCGGATGCGTGGTCTCGGCGCCGGTGTCGATCACCGCGATCGTCGCGCCCGCCCCCGTCGAGACGCTCCACGCCTGCGGAAAGCCGCTGCGCGCCGCCCACCACTCGACCGCGGTGCCCGGAGCGGTGCCCGGCGCGGCCTCCGGGGTGGTCAGCGCGGGATCGTTGGGGTCGAAGCGCAGACGCGCGCGGTGCTCGGCCTCGACCCGCGCGACGCGAGGGTCGGCGCGCAGGCGCGCGGCGAGCGCGCGGGCGCCGCCGGAACCGGGGCGCGGGCGCAGCGTGACGAGACGGATCTGCGGAACGCTGTAGCCCGCCGGGCGGGCGTCGGCGCTCGCGGCGAGCGCGACCGCGCCAACGTGATGGTCAGGCCCCGGCTTGAGCGTGACGAGGAGCCGGCCGGTGGCCGGAGTGCTCGCGTGCGCCGACGGCGCGACGACGAGCCCGAGCGTGAAGAGGAGGACGGCTCGCCGCATCGTGCGGCGAAGGACGATAGCCAGCGATCAGCGACGGCGAGCCGTACGGAGGCTCAGTATCCGAGCGCGAACTTCGCGTCCTCGCTCATCTTGTCCGGCGTCCACGGCGGGCTGAACACCATCGACGACGTCACCTGCTCGACGTCGTCGATCTCGCTGACGAACTCCTCGATCTGCTCGGTGACCTGCGGGCCGATCGGGCACGCGGGGGTGGTGAGCGTGAACGTCACGTGGACGTTGCCCCCGTCGACCTCGACGCCGTAAATCAGGCCCAGTTCGACGAAGTCCAGGCCGAGCTCCGGGTCGATGACGTTCGAAAGCGCGTCCTCGATCTCTTCGAGCGTAGGCATGGCCTTGAGTGTAGTCCCCGCCGTCGTATAGGTTTGTCCCGCCATCGTCGAGTTTTCCGAACAGCCGGCCACCCTCCGGTGCTCGGGAGACGAGGACATTGCGACGCGGGGGAGGCGTCGCACTGCCCTCTCCCGCGCTCTTGCGACCAACGAGAGCGGCGACCTCGTCGTCGATCTCCGCGAGCTGACGTTCGCCGACAGCTCGTTCATCCTCGACGTCGCGATCATCGCGCGCCGCATGCGGCGCACCGGGCGCATCCTGCGCGTCCACTCGCCGCAGCCGCAGGTCTGGCGCGTGATCGAGATGGTGGGCCTGCATCGCCTGCCGGGCGTCGTGGTCGAGGGCCCGGCGCCGGCGCTCGCGTAAGCGGGCGGTTTCGCACCCCGTAGCCTGTAGGCAACGATGATCCTCCCCCTCGTCCTGCTCTTCATCGTCGTCCCGATCGTGGAGATCTACGTGATCATCCAGGTCGGCGAGGCGATCGGCGCCCTGTGGACGATCGCGCTGCTCATCGCCGACTCGATTCTCGGCTCGATGCTCATGCGCACCCAGGGCCGCGCCGCGTGGCGGCGCTTCAACGAGGCGATCGCCGGCGGGCGCATCCCGGCGCGCGAGGTCCTCGACGGCGTCCTCATCGTCTTCGGTGGCGCGCTGCTGCTCACACCGGGCTTCGTCACCGACATCTTCGGGCTCGCGTTCCTGCTGCCGCCCACGCGGGCGCTGATCCGCAGGCTGGCGGTGCGCCGCTTCGCCGGGCGGGTGTTCATCGCGCGGCCCGGGAGCGCGCGCGCCAACGGGCACGGCTTCGACGTCGACGGCACCGCCAGCGAGGTCGACCCCCGCGCCCTGCCGTGACCATCGGCCCGGAGCACGACGCGCCGCGGCCGGCGGACGGTGCGAGCTTCAGCGACGCGATCACGGTCGCGTTCGGCGACGCGTCGTCCGAGCTCTACGGCGTCGCCCGGCTCGGGCTCTCGGAGGGCGGCGCGAGCGGGCTGGCGATCCTCTTCTGGCGCGGCGAGCCGGTCGCCGTCACCGCCGAGGGCGGCGTCGAGGTCGACGCGCCTTCCTCCTGGGACGAGGTCTCGGCCGCGGGCCTCGACACCGCGACCGTCGCGCCCCTGCGCACCTGGAGGCTGCATTACGCCGGCGACGAGGCCTCGTTCGACCTCGAGCTCGAGGCGACGGGCGCGCTCGCCGAGCTGCCGCCCGACCACCCCGTGGCGCGCATGGGCGGGATGACGGGCTACGAGCAGCCGGTCCGGGTGCAGGGCGAGGCCCAGGTCCGCGGCTCGCGCATCGCGGTCGACGGGCTCGGCCAGCGCGGCCACTCGTGGGGCGCGCCGGACTGGGGACGCATCGCGCTCGCGCGCACGGTCTCCGCGTGGCTCGACGAGGGCCTTGCGGTGTCGCTGACCGCGATCCGGCCGGCGGGGAAGCAGCATCACTCCGAGGAGGCGCTCGCCGCGGCGATCATCGACCGGGGCGAGGACGGCGCGCCGCGCGCGACCGACGTGCTCGATCCGCGCCTGTCGACGACCTACGACGGCGACGGCCGCCAGCGTCATGCCGGGATGGAGCTCTGGGTCGACGACGAGGGCTTCCCGCGCCGCGCCGCGGGCGAGATCGCCTGCGGCACCTCGCTTGACCTCGGCGCCCTGCGCCTCGACTGCGCGTTCTTCCGGTGGCGGATGGAGGGCCGCGTGGGCGTCGGACGCTACGACGTGCTGCGCCACGCGTGATGGACCGCCTCGCGCTTGCCCGCGCCACCTACGAGGCATTCGCGGCCGGCGACCGGCAGCGCATCGAGGAGCTGCTCGCGGACGACCTGACCTTCTCGAGCCCGACGGACGTCGGCCTCGATCGCGCCGGTTACTTCGAGCGCTGCTGGCCCGGCAGCGGCAGCGCGCGGGCGTTCACGTTCGAGCGCCTGTTCGAGGTCGGCGACGAGGTGGTCGTGACCTACGAGGCCGAGCGCCCCGACGGCACGCGGTTTCGCAACACCGAGGTCCTCGGCTTCGACGGCGACAAGATCCGCGCCGTCGAGGTCTATTGGGGCTGGAACCTTTAGTGGATCCCTAGTTCTCGCTGCCCAGGCGGTCCCAGACGTAGAGCTCGAGGCACTCGCGCGCCAGCTCGCACGACCGCTCCCGCGACAGGAACGGCAGGACGGTGTCGAGCGCCTGCTCCTCGGTGACCCCGGCGTCGAACGCCTCCTCCCCACGGAAGCCGGCAGCGATCTTCAGCGCCTCGCGGCGGTTGGGGCCCAGCGAAGCGAACGCGTTGACCAGGAATTCACGGTTGGCAATGGGGTGGCCCACCTCAAGCGAGGCGTGCCACGCGGCGAGCATCGACAGGTCGTGCTCGTCGAGGTCTGCCACCGCCTTGACGTAGTGCGATTCGAGCTCCTCCTCCGGGATCTCGTCGACCCACGCCCGAACCAGCTCGCCCAGCAGCTGGCGGCGGGCCTCGCGGCCCACGGACTCGGCGATCACCCGAATCGCATCCTGCGGTTCGATGAAGCAGAGCGGCATGGCGCGCACGGTAGGCATCGCGTCGGACGGCAAAGTGCCCATGGCCAGGCGGATTCCCGCACATTGCGGGGGTCGGCCGTCAGGGGCCTTCGAAGCCAAACTCACCCGCGGCGGAACCGCTGCTGCTCGGGCGCGACGACGCGGTGGTCGCGATCGTCGTGCGCGGCGTCTGGCTCGCCGTCGTGGTGGCCGGTGGCGTCTGGCGCTGCGGCTGCGGCGCCGGGCGCTGCGAGTTGGGCTTCGCGGCCGCCTTCTTCTTTGGCCGGGAAGCGTGCTTCGCCTTCTTCGGGGCGGATGATCGCGAGGCGTGGTGCGCTTTGGACGCTGTGCGCGACGGCTGTCGCGCCGCCGGCGCCGAGACGAGCGGCCGCGCCCCGCGCAGGATCGCGGCCGGCCGGTCGACCGGCCCGCTGATGACGCCCTCGACCGCGAACCCACCGCCCGCCATCGCCGCCGCCGACGCTGCGACAGCGGCCATCTTGCCCGCGGTCACCGTGTCGACGATCGCCTGCGCCCGCATGATCGAGTTCGCCGTGCGCTCGTGCAGGTGCATCGCCACGGTCTCGTAGACGCGAACGAAGAAGCTCGACCCGTGCTCGACGCCCACGCCGCCGACGAGGAGCCCGGCGGCCGGGAACACGACGGCCAGGGGCCGCGACGCGTCGTGCAGCCCGCGCACGGCGGCCCGACAGGCCAGGCACTGGCGCAGGTGCGTGCGCAGCTCGACGGTCTGGGCGGCGTCGGCCTCGCCGTCGACGAACGCGGACAGCGTGGGCGCCAGGCGCCGGCACTCGTGGCCGGCCTCGATCCCCGCGTAGCGCTCGAGGAAGCTCTTGCGCCCCTCGGCCAAGGCTCGATTCACCTTCGTGTAGGACCACCCGGTGATCTCGCAGATCTGCTCATACGAGTGCCCGAGCGCGCGCAGCCACAGCGCCCGCACCTCCTGGGGCTTGAGCCCGTGCAGCGCCTCGGCCGAGCGCGCGACCCGGTCCGACGCGAGCACGCGGTCCTCGGGCGAGTCGGCGGTGCGCGCCTCGAGGGCGTCGACGTCGAGCTCGTCGGAGCCCAGGATCCGCCGGCGCGAGCGGTTGATCGCCAGCGCTTCGTGCTTGACGACCGTGTGGAGCCATCCGGCGGCCCGGTCGGGGTCCAGGCGCTCGGCGTGGCGCATGAGGATCTCGAGCCCGCGCTGGTAGGCGTCATGGGCGTCGTCGGCACACAGCGAGTAGCGGCGCGCGACGCGCAGCAGCGAGTCCGCCTGCGAGCCGATGAGCTCGAGGACCAGGCGCTCCGCCCGTTCGCGATCGGGGTAGCCGGACCGCTCGGGCGGCGCGCAGTCGGGCCTTTCCCAGCTGCTCGCCGCCATCGTCGCCCTTCCTAGCGCCTATAGGGCACGAACTCTCCCCGACGGGCGCCCGGATCCCCGCAAATTGCGAGGACTTCCCGCGGGCGCCGACGTGCAGCCTGTTGGAGCGAAGGTCCTCGAGGGCTGTCCAAATCGCCTTCGCTGCTGCGACGTCTTGTCGTGACCTCGATAAGGAGGGCAGCAGTGTCCGACACGCACCACCCACAACCCATGAGCGCCTGGATCCGGCTGGATGCCGACAAGGCGTTCCGACAGGCGCGGCGCCGAGTGGCCCTCGTCGCACAAGTCCGCCGCGACGCCCGGCGCTCCGGGCTGGCCGTCTTCGACGAGACGCGGCGGTTCGGGCAGCGCCCCGGCGGCGGCGTTCACGAGATCTTGCTCGACGCGATCAAGGGCACGACCGAGCCCAACCGTGCGGCGCAGTTCGACGAGAACTTCCGGCCCGCCAAGCGTACCCGCGGCCGCTGGCAGAGCGTCTGGGTCGCCTTCCACCGCGGCGCGACGCTTCCGCCGATCTCGGTGGTGCAGTTCGGCGAGGTGTACGCGATCCGCGACGGCCATCACCGTGTCTCGGTCGCGAAGGCGCTTGGCGCGCCCAGCATCCGCGCGGTCGTCGCGGCCTGACCCACGGGCGTGAACAGGGCCGCGTATCGTGCGGCGAGGAGCACCAATTCGGAGGTGTGATGTCGCAGTACATGCTGCTCGTATATGAAGAGGAGGTCGAGGCGGCCGAGCAGGCCGAGCGCGAGAAGGTGACGCTGGCGCTGGTGGAGCTGCACCGCAGCCTGCGCGATGCCGGGCTCCTGGTCGGCGTCCGGCGGCTGCGCTCCACGGAGAGCGCGACATCGGTGCGTGTGCGCGACGGCCACACGGAGATCGTCGATGGGCCGTTCGCCGTGACCAAGGAGCGCCTCGCCGGCTACTACGTCTTGGAGTGCGCCGACCTCGACGAGGCGATCAAGCAGGCCGAGCGGATGCCGATGGCGGACTGGGCGACGATCGAGGTGCGCCCGGTGATGCCGGCCGCGGAGTGGGTGAACACGGCGCGGCAGGCCGGCGTCGACGTGCCCGACAAGGCGGTCGAAGACCTGGCGTGAGCAGCCGCGCGCAGCCGGCCGATCCGGTCGCGGCCGCGGTCGCGCACGCGTTTCGCGACGAGCGCGCGATCGTGCTGGCCACCCTTATCCGGCAGGCGGGCGACTTCCAGCTTGCCGAGGACGCGGTGCAGGACGCGTTCGAGGCGGCGGTCACGCAATGGCGGCGCGACGGGATCCCGGCCAATCCGGGCGCATGGATCACCACGATCGCCCGGCGGCGGGCGATCGACCGCCTGCGCCGCAACCGTTCGATCACCGACCGCGCCGAGCGGCTGGCCGAGCTCACGCGCCTGGGCACCGACCAGGAGCCATCCGTGGACGACGAGAGCACGATTGTCGACGACCGGTTGCGGCTGATCTTCACCTGCTGTCACCCCGCTCTCGATATGTCCGCGCGCGTGGCGCTGACGCTACGCGCGCTCGGGGGCCTGACGACCGGCGAGATCGCCCGCGCCTTCCTGGTGGCCGAGCCGACGATGGGCAAGCGGATCGTGCGCGCCAAGCGCAAGATCGCCGACGCGGGCATCCCGTATCGCGTGCCAGCGGACGAGGAGCTGCCCGATCGCCTGCGCGGTGTCCTGCGGGTCGTGTACCTGATCTTCAACGAGGGCTACGCGGCCGCCGAGGGCGATTCCCTCGTCCGCGAGGAGCTGTGCGACGAGGCGATCCGCCTCGGCGACCTGCTCTGCCGGCTCATGCCCGACGACGCCGAGGCGTGGGGGCTGTCGGCGTTGATGTTGCTGCACGACGCGCGCCGCGCCGCCCGCGTGGATGCGGGCGGTCGGTACGTCGCGCTCGAGGCACAGGACCGGTCGCTGTGGAACCAGGACCGGATCCGCGACGGACTCGCGAAGCTGGACCGCGCGGTGCGCCTGCGGCGTCCCGGCGAGTACCAGCTGCAGGCGGCGATCACGGCCCTGCAGATGCAGGCGCCCGACGAGCAGTCCACGGACTGGGCGCAGATCGCGGAGCTGTACGGCGCCCTGGTGGCGCTCAACCCGTCGCCGGTCGTCGAGCTCAACCGCGCGGTCGCCGTCGGGCTTGCCTCCGGGCCCGAGGCGGGCCTGGAGGTGCTCGAGCCGCTGCTCGGCGAGCCGGGGCTCGAGCGCTACCAGCCGCTGCACGCGGCGCACGCGGAGCTGCTCAGCCGCGCGGGCGACGCCGCGGGCGCCGCGGGCGCGTACGATCGCGCGATCGCGCTGACCGCCAACGCCGTCGAGCGCGCGGAGCTCGAGCGGCGCATGGGCGCACTTGGCTGAAGGGCAGTCCAAATCGGCCTGCCGGCTGCGACGTCCGTGTATGAGCACACAACACAGAGACGTCTCGGCGGTGCCCGACCCGCGCCGCTGGAAGGCGCTGGCGCTGCTGTGCATTGGCCGAAACCGAGGCCGGGCTGGCCTCGGGCCTGAACAACGCCTCGTTTCAGATCGGCGGCGCGGTCGCTGCGCTCGGCGTCGTGGCCGCGAGCCTGCTCCTCGGCAGGCGCCGCGAGCCCGTGCCGGCGCCCTGACCGATCCAGCCGCCGCCTGACCCACACGTACAAGGAGACACGACATGTCCGATCCGCAGGTCACCAAACGCCAGCGCTGGCTCGCCGCACGGCGCGAGCTGCTCGAGCAGGAGAAGGCCCTGGCCCGGCACCGCGACGAGGTCAACGCGGCCCGGCGCCGGCTGCCGATGGTCGAGATCACCAAGGACTACGCCTTCGAGGGCCCGCGCGGCAAGGTCGGGCTGATCGACCTCTTCGAGAGCCGAAGCCAGCTGTTGATCTACCACCTCATGTTCGAGCCCGACGCCGACGAGGCGTGCGCGAGCTGCACCTTCTGGATGGACAACTGGGGCCACCTCGACCACCTGCACGCTCGCGACACGTCGTTTACGGCCGTCTCACGAGCGCCGCTGGACAAACTCGAGCGCTACCGGCAGCGAATGGGCTGGACCTTCCCGTGGCACTCCTCATCGGGCAGCGACTTCAACTACGACTTCCACGTCACGCTCGATCCGGCGGTCGCCCCGGTGGAATACAACTACAAGGACCTGCCTCAGCTCGAGCGGGAGAACCCCGCCTGGCGGGGGTGGTCCGGCGAGGAGATGGGCGTGAGCGCGTTCCTGCGCCGCGGCGATCGCGCCTTCCACACGTACTCCTGCTTCCAGCGCGGCATCGACCTGCTCAACGGCACCTACAACTGGCTCGACCTTACCGCCCGCGGCCGCCAGGAGGCCTGGGAGCAACCGGCCGGACGCGGCGACCCCGCCCTCGGCTGGGTGCGGCGCCGCGACGAATACGAGCCCGCCGACTCGTGACCCGGAACAGGTCGACACGCGCGGAACAAGACCCCACCCTCACGAACGCGGCACCGGCACCACGACGGTGAGCCGTGGCAACGGAGGCTCGATCTACGAGTCCCACACGCTCGCACTCACCGACCAGGCCAGCGCCAGCGACCTGCACACGGCGTGAATCCTTGACCCCGGCTCTCCCGAGCGGTGGCGGAGGAGCTGGCCTGACGGAAAGCCCTTACGGGATCCCGGGAGCTGGGTCCTCGTTGCCGACAAGCTCAGGTGGCAGCGGACCGTCGCCCTCATAGTCGACGTCGGTGTCGAGCGGCGAGGCGTCCGGTTTGATCATCTCCGGGTCGTCAGGCGGGTTGTCGGCCTGAGCGGCCGCAAGCCCGGACGGCTGGACCGCGGGGAGCGGCCGCGGCTCAACCGCATCGAGCGCGTCAGCGACCTGGCGGTCACCATCGACGACGTGGACGACCTGCTGGTGGAGGTGCTCGCGAGGCAGTGCCTCGACGATCGTCAGCGCGGCATCAGCGCGGCTGAGCCTCAGCAGACCTGCGTGGGGCATGGTCGTCGTGATCCGCCCGTTCGCCTGCGAAGCGCTCAGTCCGCCGAAACGCAGGATGGTCCACGGCATGTCGAGTTGCTCCACCTGCCGCTCGGCCTGATGCTTGGCCGACAGGAACTCCCGCAGGACCCCCTGGCGCCGATCGGGGCGCCCGGCGCCCACCGCGCTGCAGAGGACAAACCGTGACAGCTCGAAGCGATAGGCGGCCTCGGCTACCTTCGCGGCTCCTCCGGCGTCGACCGCCGGCAGTTCTGAGCGATGCCGGGCTCCCGCCGCGAAGACCGCGGCGTCGCAGCCCTCGGCCGTCCACTCCACATCGCGGGTCAGGTCGGCGAGCAGCGTCTCCGCCCCCATGTCTTCGAGCGCGTTCGCCTGCGCTTCTGTGCGCACCAGAGCCCGGACGACATGTCCGCGGCCGAGCAGCAGGTCCACGACCAAGCGGCCAAGCCGTCCGTGGGCACCCGCGACAAGGACGATCATCCGGTCATTGTCGCGGAAGGCACGTGACGCCATACGCCAGAAGGGCTAGCGGTAGGCTCGGCCGGTCAGGCCCCCAACACCGACAAGGAGGCTGGGACGGCACGGATCGACCGCGAGCGTGTGCTCAGGACACTGACGTTCTGGCTTCGGCCCGCATTCGTCCTGCGCGCTCTCAACCGCTTCCAGAAGATCGCCGGCTTCGATCGCGCGGTCGCGCTCGCATCGAGCGCGTTCACGGCATCCATCCCACTCGCGATCCTGCTCGGCGCGATCCTGCCCCACATCGGCGGCAAGGACACCGCCGAGCGCATCATCGACCGCTACGACCTCACCGGTGGCGGCGCGGAGGCGGTCAGGGACATCTTCTCGCCGCCCAGCGGCACCAGCACGAGCATCGGGATCATCGGCGCTCTCCTGCTCATCGTCGCGGCGCTGAGCTTCACCCGCAGCGTCCAGCGGTTGTTCGAGCAGGCGTGGGAGCTCAAACCCCTGAGCGTCCGCAACACGCTCAACGGCCTGCGCTGGCTCGGCGCGCTGGTGGTCTACACGGGTTTCAGCGGATGGGTCCACGGCGTGCTGGGCATCGGGCGCCTCGAGTTGCCCGCCGCGGCGCTCCTCCTTCCGCTCGAGGTCGTGTTCCTCGTATGGAGCGGTTGGGTCCTCAGCGCCAAGCGCATCGGGTGGCGCGACCTCATCCCGTTCGGCGTCATCTGCGCGGCCCTCAGCACGATCTACTCCGTGGGAGCGACGGTCTACGTGCCGCACCTGTTCAGCACGTACGCGACCCGCTACGGCGTGATAGGCGCCGTGTTCGCGGCGATCTCGACCCTGTTCTGCGTCATGGTCGTCGTGGTGGCCTCGGCCGCGCTCGGACGCGAGGTGCACGAGGAACTCGGCCGCATCCGCCGCGGCCAGCGGCCGGCCGACGACGAGGTCCGCCGCCAATGGGACAACGTCATCGCCGAAGCGCGCTCGCGTTTCGACGTCGCGCGCGAGCAACTCGCCAAGCGCCGCCGGCGGCGCAAGGAGACGAAGACGCCCTAGGTCTAGCCCTCGGGCGTCGCGAGGTCGACCGCCCCGGGCGGCAGCACCGGCGGGCGCTCCGGCGTCAGGTAGCCGGCGACGAGCGCACCCAGCGTGGCGACCAGGCTGGCCACCGTCGCCGCGACCTCCGGCGACAGGTGCAGCGCGTTGACGAGCTGCAGCAGGATCGGGACGAACCCGGCGGCCGCGGCGCCGCTCGTCGACGCGACGACCTTGCGCCGCACGCGGGCGGCGTCGCGCTTGCGGGCGGCGGCGACGACCTCGCGCTGCGCGCGCTCGAGCCGTTCGAGGCGCGCCTCGATGTCGTCCGCCTGCGCGCCGGCGTGGCCGTTGCTCGCGGCGAGCGCGGCCAGCTCGGCGGCGTCGGCGTCGCTGCCGACCAGGTCGTCGGTCGCGTCCTCGTCGGGCATGCCGATGTCGGCCGTCCCGGCGTCGGCGATGAAGTCGCTCCCGGGATCGGGCGGCGGCGGCTCCGCCAGGTCGAGGTCCTCCTCGCCCTCGAGCACGGGCTCGGGGTCTTCGAGGATCTGTTCGTCGATGGCCATGGTGAGGTCCCCCCTTCGTGTGTTGCTCAGCGGCCGTACGGTGGCCGCGCGTAGCCGCGGATCGGCGGCTTCCCGGCCGGGTGGTGGCGGCGGAAGACGCCGTAGCCCTCCCAGAACCGGCCGGGGTCGTAGTCCTTGTGCGTGTTGCCCTCGATCGTCACGACCGAGCCGTTCTGCACGGCCTCGACGATCCCGACGTGGTTGGCGGCCCCGCCGACCGTGAACAGGACGAGGTCGCCGGGGCGCGGCGACGCCGTCCACGCCCAGCCGCCCTTGCCCGCGCGGGCGTTGCCCTCGATCGCCGAGCACAGCTTCAGCCAGGGCTCCGCCGGGAAGCCGGCGGCCATGAGGCAGGCGTTGGCGAAGTTGCCGCACCACGGGCTGCCGAGCGCGGTGCCGGTGGCGCGGTTCCAGCGGTCGATGAGCGGCCCGCGGTTCGTCGACGGCGGAGCCTCGACGACGCCGAGGTGCTTGCGCGCGTAGGCGAGCGCCGCCTGGGCGCCCTTGCCCTGGTGCTGGCGCCGCAGCCGGCGCAGCCACCCGCGGCGGCGCGCTGCGTGCGCGAGCTCGTCGGCGGTGCGGCGGCTCGGCGTGCGCAGCTTGGCCCGCAGCTGCGGCGTCACCCCGTGCGCGAGCTCCGTCCCCGAGATCCCGAGGCCGTAGACCACCTGGCGCGCCGCGCGGCGCGTGATCGGCCCGTATTCGCCGTCGGTGTCGACGCGCTTGTCGATGTCCCAGAGCGCGAAGCGCTCGTTGAGCAGCTTCTGGAACGCCGCGACGTCGCGCCCGCGCATGAGCGGTGATTGCAGGCGGAAGGTCCGCGGCTGCGCGGGTGCAGGCGCGGGACGCTGGCGCGGCGGCTTGGGAGCCGGCGCGGGGCGCGCGCCCGCGAGCCGCGTCTCCCACCGCTGCGCCCGGACGAGCACGTCGGCGCCGTAGCGCTGCGCGGCCGCGCCCGAGCCGTTGTAGGCGACCACGCCGGCGCGCAGCCCGAGCCGGCGGATGTTGCCGGCAAGAAACTCGAGCCCGACGGTGATGTTGGGGCCGACGCGCCAGCAGCCGCCGAGGGCATCGGCGCGGTCCTGCAGGCCAGGGCTCGTCAGCTGCATCGGGCCGACGCCCTGGTTGCCCAGCCCGCGGCGCCGGTGCGCGAGGTACTCGCGGTAGTTGTCGCGCGTGACCGCGAGCAGGCCGCCGGGCGGGCTCTTGATCGGGTTGCGGACCGGGTCGTGGCCGTAGACGTTGCGGAACCCCGTCTCCTTCTCGACGACCGCGCACGCGAGCGCGAGCGGCACTCCGTTGCGCCGGGCCGCCTGCGCGATCTCGCCCATGTAGCGCGCGCCGTTCGTGCTGACCGGCGGCGCGGCCGGGACCGTGGCGAAGTGATGGCGCAGCCGCTTGGCGTACGCGGCGCCGTCGCCGTCCGCGCGCGCGAGCTCCTCCGGCGTGCGCTGCTGCGTGGCGCCGACCACGATGCGGAAGGTGCGCACCCGCCGCTCCGGCGCGACGCCGAGCATGCGGCAGACGCGCTTGAACGCGAGATCGGTCTTCGGCCCCCAATCGCCGTCGATCTCCAGGCGTTCGCGGGCCCCGAGGCCCGTCAGATGTGCGTTGAGGCTGGACTGCAGATCCGCGACATAAGCCCGCAGCCGCCCCGACTCGTCGAGCTCCCCCATGTCGGGATTAGAGCGTGCAGATCAGTTGAACACTGTGATCTGCGGCACGGACAACGGCCGCGTTGCGATCAGACGTCGAGCGCCGCGCCGATCGCCGCCCGCCGCTCCGGGTCGCCGGCCACGGTCGCTGCGGCGGTGATGCGCTCGCCCTCGGGGCGCGTCCAGTTCGTCAGCGCGAGGTCGAGCGCCTCGATCGGCACGCCGGCGGCTGCGGCGAGGTCGCCGGCGCGGCGCTGCAGGAGCAGCGGGTCACCGATGCCCAGCGCGCGCTTGGCCGCCACGACGGTCGGGTCGAGCGGCTCGGCCGCGAACTGCAGCGACCAGGGACGCAGCGGGAACACCCCGAGGCGACCGAGGAGCACGAGCAGCTCGAAGCGCGCCGCGCGCCCGAAGCCGGGCAGCGCGAGGCGCTCGAACGCGCGGTCGAAGCGGCGCTGCTCGGGCCAGCCCGGATCGCCGGTGAACGCCGCCGCCTGCGACCCGGCCCGCTGCGCGAACGCGCGGTAGGCCAGCAGCGTCGCCGCGCCCCGGGCGGGGTCGTGCGCGGCGCGCGGGCCGAGCGGCACGTCCTCGAGCACCGGCAGCTCCGCCGACGCCCAGGTCGTGCGCGCGGCCGCGATGCCGGCCCACGGGTCCTCGCCCTCGAGCGGCGACAGATAGGCGATGAGGAACGCAAGCCACGCCGCCTCCTCGGGGTCGGCGGCGAGCGCGACGTCGGCATACAGCCCCGGCGGGTCGTTGGTCAGCTCGTCCAGGCGCGCGGCGGCGAACGCCAGCTCGTCGGCCAGGCGGGCGGCGTCCACCGAACTGCGCAGGCCCGGCAGGAGCTCATGCTGGTAGCCGTCGTCTGCGGCCCGCGCCATGTGGCGGACGCGCAGGTCGCCGCTGCGCGGCGCGGAACGGCGGCCCGACGACGAGCGCGCCGGGCGAGGAGTCGCCCGGCGCGCCGGGGCGACCTGCTCGCGCTTTGCCGCGCGCGAGCAGATCGGACAGGTTGCTTCGAGTCGGTTGTGGCGGCAGAACACTGCCGCCCTACGTTACTTGTGGCAGCGCGCGGCCTTGCGCTGCTGCACCACCGCGTACCCGGGACGCTTCGAGCCGTCGGGGTTGAAGAGCCCCGCGTCGAAGAAGTCGGTCCGGCTGGGCGCCGGGTTGAACTGGTAGATGTAGAGCCGCTGGATGCGCGAGTTGCTCTTGGCGAGCGTGAACATGCAGCCCAGCGCCTTCTTCGCGCGGCTCGTGCTGTAGGGGAACGAGCTCCCGAGCTTCACGATGCCGCCGGTCTCGGTCAGCCACACCTTGCCCTTGAAGGTCTGCAGCACGCGCTTGGTGCGCGTGGTGGAGAAGCGGTTGGTGTCCGAGTAGTTGTGGAAGCCGATGACCTTGGGGTCCGGCGACGCGTGGCGCAGGAACGACTGCAGGTACTTGATCGTCTTGTTGACGTTCTGCTCGTCGAGGATGTCGAGGCCGACGATCGTGTACTTCGAACCCGTGAAGACCTTGCGCGCGGCCATGTAGTACTGCGCGGTCAGCTTGGGCCCGGTGGTGAGGCTGCAGATCTTGGTCGGCTGGCCCTGGATGCTGCCGGCACGCACCGCATGGCAGCGGTTGACCTCGTTCCAGGGCGAGATCTCCTTGATGTCCGGATACGCCGCCTTGAACTTCTTCATCTCCTTCGTGAACGCGGCCACCGACGGCGCCTTGAGGGCGCGCGAGTTGCTGCGGTGGGAGTGCTCGAAGGAGATGAGGATCTTCTGGTGGTCGGCGCGCGCGCCGGCGACCCACGCGTCGAGCGCGGCCTTGTCGGCCGGGCTCTCCATCACGTCATAGGGCGTGATGTAGCGCGCTGCCTTGAACTTCAGCGGCTTGAAGAGCGGGTTGCTGAACGTGCTCGCCTGCTGATCGGATACGCCGACCGTGAGGGCATTGGCGCCGACGGGGACGGCGAGGGCAGCGATCAGGACGGCGATGGGGAAGAGGAGTCGTCGCATGAAGAGGGGGGTCGCTTGCAGATGCAAAGGCGTTGAAAGCCCCGAACAGGCTAGCCACACAGAAGTTTCGGCAGCCGTCCGGACGCCAACATCCGCAAACGCGCTTGCACCGACGATAGTGACGTTCAGACGCCGTTCAGCGTGTCGACGACCCGAAACACGTCGCCGCGCTTGTAGAAGTTAATTGCGAGCAGGTTCGGCAGGTGATGGCGGAGCTTCTCGCATTCGCGGGCGCGCCGGAGCAGTGGCTCGTAGGCGTTGACCTTGCTCGCATCGCTCGGCCTGGGCACCGGATCGGTGCTCACCCAGTGGTTGATCAGAAACAGCGGCGCCGACTCCGGCCCGCGGTTCGCACGGCAGGTGGCGGCCAGGCCGGCGGTATTGGTGAGCGCCGCGGCGCTCGTGAACGTGAACGGCGTCTCCTCGGTCAGCCGCTTATAGGCCAGCTGGTACCACGGCGCCGCGCCGGCCTGGTTCTCGGCGAGCATCACGAGCCGATGATCGGACTCGATCATCTCGCGCAGCGTCGGCCAGTGCGAATCGCTCGGCGGCGTGAACATGTACGGCCCCAGGCCCGCGTCGTTGGTCGCCTTCACGAAGTCCTGCGGCGTGACGTAGTCCTGATTGATCACCACGACGACCTGGGACGGGTGCGTGACAAGGAATCTGTGGATGTCGTCGAGGCCCTCGCTGAGCGGCGTGAAGCCCAGCTCGCAGAACGTGTGGCAGAGGTACATGCCGCGCTGACCCTGGCCCCGGAACCCAAGCCGCTCGCGCAGCCGCAGGGCCGCGTCGAACGCCTCGGGGCTCACACCGTCCTGACCCTTCACGAGCTTGATGTCCTCGGCGCTCGAGAAGAAGGTGCGCACGCGCCCGTTGGACAACTTGTCGCCGTAGTGCGTGTCGAAGAGCAGCCCGCGGATGCCGTCGGCGAGCTGGCCGGCGATGCCGCGCTCCTGCTCGGACGAGAACCAGCCGGGCAGCGGCGCGGACATCGAGTTGTGCGTCGCCGGCAGCACGACCTCGTCGAACGGCCGGTCGCACAGCGCGGCGTGTCCCTCGCATTGCCCGACGACGGCCGCGGGCGCACTGGCGCCTCCCGCGCCGAGGAACGCCGCCACCGCCCCGCCGATGACCACGACGGCAAGGGCGGGCACGGCGACCCGCCGCAGCCAATGGCGGCGCGCGGGCCGGACGTGCTCCTCGCGCTCCTCGGGCTTGTAGACGACGCGCAGGATCGCCTCGATCCCCTTGAAGACGACGTACACGCCGAGGAGCGTCGCGGCGAGCTGCAGGGCCACGAGCGGATTGGCGACCACGAGCACCCCGGCGACGATCAGCGCGACGCCGCGCGCGACCCGATGCCAAGTCCGCTGCGGCTCGGTCGTCACGAGCTTCCAGGCACGGCGCATCGGCACCTCGACCGCCACCGGCCGCAGCAGCGACGCCGCGGCCGCCGCGATCACCGCGCCCGAGCCGGCGAGCAGCAGCGCGAACGTCCGCAGGTCGCCGAGGAACGCGCGCCAGACCGCCGACGCGGCGGCGCGCGCCTCGGGGTCGTTGAAGCGGTCGAGCACCACGGCGCGCCCGATGACGTACGCCACGATCACCACCAGGCCGGCCACGATCATGCCGATGCCGAGCCGGCCGGTGGTGTGGCGGCGATCCGGCGACACGACCAGCGCGCCGATCGCCGCGAGCAGCGTGAGCCCGGCCAGGAGGTAGGCGAGGATCTTCGCGCGGTGCTCGGCGCGCGCGAGGTCGCCGGTGGCCGTGCCGATCCGCTGGTCGGTCAGCACGACGTCCGACCGCCGCTCGACCTGCGCCGCCACGTCCGGCCGGAGTGCCTGCAGCGCCGCGCCGACAACGGTCCCCAGGTCCCTGAGGGTCAGTAGGACCGTGTTCTGGTCGTTCTCGAGAACGGCACGATGGACGTCCAGCGCCGCCCGGCGGAAGATGCTGCGGAACGCCCCTCCCCCGACGATCCCCGAGACGGTCGATTGGATGATCGGCCGCGCGGCGAGCAGGTCGGCCTGCTGGCGCAGGACGACATCGTCGGTCACCTTGTCGGCGACGAGCGTGCGGACGCTCGGGTCGCTCAGCGTCGATGCCGCGCGGTCGGCGAACTGGTTCGGGTCGAACACCGCCCGCTCCGCATAGCCAACGATCGACGCCACGACGAGCAGCGCCGACGCGAGCACCACCAGCACCGAGGCGACGGCTCGGCGGACGTTGGGCGACATCGCCAGCCGAGTTTAAGGGCCGAACTGCATGACCTGGTGGATCCCCGTCGGCTTGTTCGTGTACTGCATCGTGATCAGCGGCAGGGGCGAGAAGGTGATCTGCTCCTTGGCCTCCGGCGCACGCCACGCGGTCGGGTCGGGACCCTGCTGCGCGGCGAGCCGCTTGCCGGCCGCATCGAGCGCCGCCCACAGGTCGTGCGCACAGGTCGACAGCCGTCCATCGCCGCAGTAGCGCAGGTGGTAGGCGCCCTTGACCTTCTGGCCGAGCAGTGCCCGCAGGTCCTTCCACATGTACTGATGCCAGCCGCCGTACTGGCCGCCCGGCGGCTGGTCGAAGCGGGCGTTGCGCCCCTCGAGTTGCTTGCACAATGCCGAGCCGAGGCGATCGCACATCGCCGCGTCGGTCATGCCCTTCCACGCAGCGTCGAGGATCGGCACGCCGGGGTCGTCGATCTTGCCGTCGCGATCGGCGTCGCGCCGGCTGCCGCCCGCGTCGTGCCAGCGCTGGAGGATGTCGCGCAGCTGCCGCGCCCGCGCGCTCGGCGCTTTGCCCTTGTCGAGCACCTTGCGCAGCGTCGGCCACAGCTCGACGATCCGCACGTCCTCGGTCGCGGCGGCGTTGGCCGCCGCAAGGACGGTCGCGAGCGTCTGCTTCGGGCGGCGGTTGAGCTCGCCGGTGAGCAGCCGCTGGCGCTGGATCGATTGCTCGTTCCACCGGCTGTCGGAGGCCGGGAAGTCCTTCGCCGGCTTGTTGTTCCAGTTGACGATGTAGCCGCTGGACGGGTTGGTGACCTGCGGGTGCTTCTCGGAGGACAGGTAGCCCGTCCACTCGTACTTGCCGTCGCCGGACACCGGCAGATCGGGGTTGACGCCTTGGGGGCGCAGCGGCAGCCGGCCGCTCGTGATGAAGGCGGTCTGGTTCGCGCTCGCGTAGAACGAGTTGAAGGTCTGCGGCGTCTTGTACGCCGCGCGGATGAAGTCGCGCGCGGAGTGCACGCGCCCGAACGTCATCTGCTGGAAGAACAACTGGTCGACCGTCTCGCGGCCGTAGCTCGAGCGCCGCGTCGCGAGCGCGACCTGCTTGTTGCTGCCGCGCGCCTTCGCGTAGCCGATGACCGGTCCGTGGACCGTGCGCCGGAACGTCACGTGGACGCGCTTGCCGCCCTTCGAGATCGCGCCTGCGTCGACCGTCTGCATCCGTACGCAATGGCCCCTGTAGCTGTAGCGGACCTTCGATCCGCCGCACAGCGTCTCGGCGTAGGTGTCGATGATGTCGCCGTCCGCCGACGTCAGCGTCCACGCGTAGTCCTGGCCGCGGCCGATGAGCATGTAGCCCGGGAACGGCGCGGAGGTGGCCCCGCGCACGTGGATGCTCGGGCTCTCGAGCTGCATCTCGAGCGTGAGCCCGGGGTAGTTGTAGCCGATCTGCGGGCCGCCGACGAAGAGCGGTGAGCCGGTCTGCGACGCCTTGCCGCTGGCGATGAGGATGTTGCTGGCCAGCTGCGGCGGTCCCTGCGGGTGGTCGGCGCTCGCGGCGTGCGCGGCGGCGGCGCGCGACGAGGCGCCCGGCAGCTTGGGCGCGCTCGAGCGGAAGCTGCCGTTGACGATGCGGACCATGCCGCGCGGCTTGTCGACGCTCACGTTCGTCTGGTACGGGAAGCTGCGCGTGGTGGTCGTCGCGGTCTCCGGGTCGTTGCGACCGCGCAGGTCTTCGTAGGCCTCGTCGCCGCGCGTGGCGCCGAGCTTCTGGCGCAGCGCGTCGAGGAACTGCGCATTGGCGATCTCCTCGCCCCCGCCCTGGCCGAGGTATTGCGACTTGATGGCGTTCAACGCGTAGATGTCGGTACGGGTGAAGCGCGGGGCGGTCGGCTTGTTCGCCGAATACCAGCGATTGATGCCCGCGAGGTAGACGTCGATGTCGCGCAGCAGCTGTGCGCCCTGCGCGCCCTGTGCCCTGATCGACCGGGTCTGCAAGGCGGTGGCGTCACGGACCACCTTCGCGGTCGGCGTGTAGTTGTAGAGCCCGAGGAGGAGCTGGATGGCCGGGACGCCGGGGATGTCGATCAGCGCGGCGACGCCGTTGAAGCGCGCCTGGTCGAGGAGCAGGTTGCGGTCTTCGGCCTCGACGTATCCTGCGCCGAAGATCGCGCCCGCATCGGTGTCGCTGTAGATGTGCGGCACGCCATACGCGTCGCGCTTGATGCGTGCACTCACGACCCCGGCGCCGGGCGCGGCGCCGCCGACCGTCTCGCTGAGGATGAGCGACGGATCGTTCTCGGGCACGAGCGCGGACGACTTGTAGTAGCCGCTGCCGTCGACGCTCGGCACCAGTTGCGCGTCGGTCACGTCGCGGAAGAGCGGCGTGAGGCGGTCGTACATCTGGGCCTGCGTCTGCGCCGGCAGCATGCCGGGCGCCGAGGCCCACGAAACCCCGGGCTCACCCTGGCCCCAGGGTATGACGTTCAGCGTGGTGGCCGCCCCAGCGGCCGGTGCGAAGACGCCGAGCACGAGCACGGCGAGCACGAGGACACGACGCAAGTTCCCTCCCTCCCTCAGGACAGCGGCCGCGCACGGTACACGATGGGCGCCCCGGCGGTGCCTGTTTCCGCCGGGGCGCCGGTACCTCACCTCAGTGGCTGATCACTTCAGCGAGGTAAAGCTCAGGTCGTGCGTCGTGAAATACGTGCTCATGACCTGAACCACGTTCTTGGAGCCGACGGCGGCGGTCTTGTCCCAGATCCACGGGATGGCCGGCGCCTGCTCGGCGATCATGCGGTTGATCTTCGCCCAGGCCTGGTTGCGCTCGGCGCCCACCGGGGTCGGCCCGGCGGCCTTCATCGCCGCGTTGATCTGCGGCACGTTGAGCTGCGGCCAGTTGACGTTGCCCTGCTGCAGGATGTTGTCGCCGTTGAAGGTGGCGTCGAGCATCGACTGCGGGTCGGGGAAGTCCTTGAACCACCCGACGTTCGGGCCGAAGACGACCTTCTGCTTCGGCACGCCCAGGAACTTCGTGTAGAGCGTGTCCTGCGGCACGATGCGGAAGTTCAGCTGGAAGCCGAGCTGCTGCATCTGGCCCTGGAAGACCTCGGCGGTCTTCTTGCCCGGGTCGGCATTTGACGCGATCGTCAGGAACTTCTCGCTGCTGGTCCACTTCCCGTTCGCGTCGATCGGCAGGCTCGGGTCCTGCTCCTTGGCGGCGAGCATGTACTTCTTCGCCACCGCCATGTCACCCGCCGGATGGGCGAGGTAGTCCAGGTCCGCGTTCTGCTTCAGGCCACCGGCCTCCTCGAAGCCCGGGATCCCCGGCGGGATCCAGCCGGTCGCGACGTCGCCAAGGATCGCGCCGCCGCGCGTCAGGCGCAGCGCGTCGCGGTTGGACGCCGCGATGATCGCCTTGCGGACGTTGACGTTGTCGAACGGCTTGATCGTGGTGTTGATCGAGATGTATCGGGTGCCGCCCGACGGGACGAAGAGCACCTGCTCCTTGTCGCGCTGCAGCGCCTGCTTGAGCACCGGCGCCGGCGGCGACCCCGAGTCGCAGCACACGCTGCTGTCGCCGCTGAGCGCGCGCCGCGCGGCCGTCGTCAGGTCGTCGTTGCCCTCCTCGATCTTGATCTCGTCGAGGTAGGCCGGCCGGTAGTCCGTCTTCGGGTCCCAGTTCGGGTTGCGGACGATGTCGATCGACTTGCCCGGCACGCGCCCGGTGACCTTGCCGGTCTGTGGGTCGTTCTTGACCATGTACGGCCCGGTGAAGGCGACGTACTGGTCGTACTTCGTCGGCGTGCTCTTGTCGAACTGCTTTGCGTACTCCTCGGGGACCGGCACGGTGATCGGCATCACCAGCGCCTGCGACACCAGCGGCGCGCTCGCCGTCTTCAGGTGGAAGACGATCGTGAAATCGTCGGGCGTCTCGATGCCGGAGATCGGCTTGATGTCGCCCGTGTTCGCCTTCTCGGGCGCGCCGACCAGCGAGCCGAAGTAGGTGCCCGCGTAGCCGCTCGGCACCTCCTTGGAGAAGGCGCGCTCGATGGCGTACTTGACGTCCGCCGCCTTGACCTCGCGGTTCACCGGGGGCGCGTACTTCACGCCCTTGCGGATGTGCACCGTGATCGTCTTGTTGTCCGGCGAGATCTCCGGTGGTGCGGTCGCCAGGTCGGGTACCGGGTGCAGCGAATCGTTGGGCTTGAACGAGTACAGCGTGCGGTTGGTCGAGTAGGTCACCATCGCACCGAACGTGTAGTACTCCTGGCCGGGGTCGAGATAGTCGACGTCACCGGCCGCGAGATAGGTCAGCACGCCGCCCTTCTTGCCGGGCTTGATCGTGCCGCCGCTCACATCGGCTTTGCTGCCGCTACTGCCGCCGCCTCCGTCGTCGCTGCTGCCGCACGCGGAGACGACGAGCGCCACCACTGCGAACGCGCAGGCGAAAGCGGTCCAGCGAAAGGACCTCATTGGGGGGAAACCTCCTTAGCAAGTGCGTCGGCGCCCCCTCCCGCGGATCGGGGGCCGATGGCCGCACCCTACGAAGGAGGGCGTAACGATCCGTTAAGCGGTCTTCGGACCCGGCGCCAGGTCGCTGACCTCGTCAAGGGCCTTGGTCAGCAGACGCACGCTCGACATGGCATTCAGGCCGATGACCGCCGACTGCTCAGCGGTCAGCGGCAGGCGATCGACCGTCGCGAACAGCTCGTCGCCATGTGCGATGTCGAGTTCGGCGTGCGCCCGAAGCGTGCGGAACGCCTCGGGCCGGTATCCCGTGCGATCCTCGAGGACGTCGATCATCGCGGGCTGCGGCGGATAGCCCTCGAGGAAGCCGATCCAGCCGAGCAGCGACACCGGGTGGTAGTGCAGGATCCAGTAGTACTGGGCGCCGACGGCCTCCGCGACGGTGGGTGAGGGCGGCCGTGCGAGGACCGCAGATCGATCCACGCCGATCGTCTCGAGGTCTTCGAGCACCCACTCGTCGTGGTCGCGCTCCTCGTCGATGTGCTCGCCCAGATACGCCTCGACCCCGGCGGCCACCGGATCGTCGCGCGCCATCGCGGCGGCATGCGCGCGTGCCGTCTCCATGAGCGGCACGCTGGCGCGAACGACGCAATGGCACATGATCAGATACTCGGGGTAGACCTCGCGAATCCGCGGGTGGCCCAGGAGCCGATCACCCGCTCGCCGATTCCCTCCGAGCACGAGCCCGAAGGTCCCACGGAGGCGCTCGGCGTTCCCGGCCGGCGGCGACGTCGACTGACCTGCGGCTAGTTCCAATGGAGCGATCCGGGCGACGGCACCTCGACGAACAACCCGTCCGCGACGAAGGTCTTGTCGAGATCCGACCAGAGCTGCAGCTCGTAAACGGACAGCGCCTCGAGCGCGTGGCGGGAGTTGTCGGGAATGCGGCCGTAGACCGCCTCCTGCAGCTTGGGGTCCTCGAGCGTCGCCTTGAACTTGTTGAAGGCCTGCTCGGGGTTGGCCTTGTAGGCCTTCCGTCCCCTGGGAGTCGCGATGAGCAGGGTGAGCACCTCAAGCGCCCTGGCGGCGGGAATCTGACGCTTGGGAAAGGCTCGCTTCGGAATGCCCACAGACACCCCCCTCTGAGTAGGTAGCAGGGCTAACCCTCCTGTTGAACCCGGCTCCTTGTCAAGGTTGTCGACGCTCGGCGAAAATGGGTCCGCGCAAGCAACGGGGGCTCACATGGTTCGCGAATCCGCCACGGTCGCCAGATGACCGGCGATCCGGTCCAGCAGGACGCCCGCAAGGTCGTGACGGTCCTCTTCGCGGACATCAGCGGCTCGACGGGACTCGGCCAGACCCTCGACCCCGAGGCGCTCGAGCACATGCTCGCGCGCTACTTCGCCGAGATGAAGCTGATCGTGGAGCGCCATGGAGGGCTCGTCTCGAAGTTCATCGGCGATGCCGTCATGGCCGTCTTTGGCCTCCCGCAGGTCCACGAGGACGACGCGCTGCGCGCCGTTCGAGCGGCGGTGGAGATGCGGCAGGCCCTTGCCTCGCTGAACGAGGAGTTCGCCGCCTCCTGGGGCGTCACGGTTGCGGTCCGTACCGGCGTCAACACCGGCGAGGTGCTCGCGCGCGAGCCGGGTGACGGGCAGTCGCTCGTCGTCGGGGACGCGGTCAACACCGCGGCGCGCCTCGAGCAGGTCGCCGAACCCGACGAGATCCTCATCGGAGAGGACACCTACCGGCTCGTCCACAACGCGGTCGCCGCCGAGCGGGTCGGTCCGTTGGAGCTCAGGGGCATCGCCGGCGCGGTCCCCGCGTGGCGCCTGAAGGGCGTGGCGGCGGACGCGCCGGGCTGGACGCGCCGCCTTGACTCGCCGCTCGTCGACCGCGAGATCGAGCTCGCCGCGCTCGAAGACGCTTTCCTGCGCGTCGCCGAGACCGACACGTGCGAGCTCGTCACCGTCATGGCTCCGGCGGGCACGGGAAAGTCGCGCCTGACGGGCGAGCTGCTCTCTCGGCTTGCATCGCGCACGACGGTCCTGCAGGGACGCTGCCTGCCCTACGGCGAGGGGATCACCTTCTGGCCGATCATCGCCGTCCTGAGGGACGCCATCGGGATCGGCGACCGGCAGGCGGAGGGCGAGGCTCGGCGCAGGATGGCCGAGCTTCTGGACGGCGACCGCGGTCCGGACGACGGCGACGCGGAGCTCGTCTGCGACGCGCTCGCGCCGCTCCTCGGCTTCGGCACGGAGCGGGTCGGCGTCCAGCAGACCTACTGGGCGGTGCGCAA
>DATFRW010000058.1:0-3914 GCA_035262945.1 Solirubrobacteraceae bacterium | reverse complement strand
GATCGATCAGCCGGCAAGCTCGGCGACCAGCCGGAGCTGCTCCAGCCGCCCTTCGCGATCCCACGCGAGCGGCGTCAGGCCGAGGGTCCCGACGCCCGCCTCGCGGTACACGTCGAGGCGCTCGCGCACGCGATCGGGCGGCCCGCACAGCGTCACGAGGTCGATGAGCTCGTCGGGCAGCGCGGCCATCGCCTCCTCGCGCCTGCCGTCCAAATAGAGATCCTGCACCGTGCGCGCCGCGTCCTCGAACCCGTACCGCTGCACGAGCCGGTTGTAGAAGTTCTTCTCGCGCGACCCCATCCCGCCGACGTACAACGCGAGGAACGGGCGCGCGGCATCGCGCGCCGCCGCCACGTCGTCGGTGACGAACACGTTCACGGTCGGCGCGATGTCAAAGCCGTCGAGGGCCCGCCGCGCCCGCGCCGCGCCCTCCTCCAGCAGCGGCCGGAACTCCGCCACGTGCTCGGGCGAGAACAGCGTCGGCATCCAGCCGTCGGCGACCTCGCCGGCCAGCCGCGTGTTGTTCGGCCCGATCGCGGCCAGGTAGATCGGCATCCGCTCCTGGACGGGCGCGATCGTCAGCTTCAGCGCCTTCCCGGGCCCGTCGGGCAGCGGCAGCTCGAGGGTCTCGCCGTGGAACTCCAGCCGCTCGCGCGCGAGCGCCTTGCGGACCACCGCGATGTACTCGCGCGTGCGCTGGATCTGGTGGTCGAAACGCTGGCCGTGCCAGCCCTCGGCCACCTGCGGCCCGGACGACCCGATGCCGAGGATCATCCGGCCGTCCGAGAGCTGGTCGAGCGTCGCGGCGGTCATCGCCGTCATCGCGGCCGAGCGGCCCGACATCTGGAAGATCCCCGAGCCGAGGCGGATCCGCGAGGTCTGCGCGGCCACCCAGCCCAGGATCGTCGCGGCATCCGACCCGTAGGCCTCGGCCGTCCAGACGCTGTCGTAGCCGAGCCGCTCCGCCTCGAGCACGATCGCGCGCTGGTCCTCCCGCGACAGGCCGATGCCCCAGTAACCGATGTGCACGCCGAGCTTCACTGCAAGGTTCCTCTCACCAACCAGGAATCCGGTTGTTGCCGTCGACCCCCAGCGGGTACCTTCCGGGGCGGGCAAGCCTATGCGACGCGCGCGCGCTCCGATCGAAGACCTTCGCCTCGCCATCGACTGCCTGCCGCTGCGCACCCGCGAGGCGATGCTGGACGGGATCCGCTCGAACGAGATCATCGTCGGCGCCTACGCGGACCGCGCGGGCGGGGTGTGCCCGATGCTCGCCGCCCACCGCTGCGGCGGCCGCACCAGCTCGGCCTCATTTGCGCGGGCGTGGGACCGCTTCGCGTCGGCCAAGCGTGCCCGCAAGGCCACCGCGCGCGAGCTGCGGCTGCTCGAAGCGCACCTCGAAGCGTCGATCCTCGCCGAGCGCGGGCAGGGCGGCTTCGAGGACGCGATCGCCGACCACCAGGCGCTCGTGCGCGACCGGAAGGCCGACGAGGCGGCTCACCTTGGCCTCGGCTGGCTGCGCAGGCGCGAGCGCGAGCGGGAACCCGTCTAGCTAGACCGCCTCGCCGGCGCGCACGAACTGAATCTCCGGCACCACGCACGCCGGCGACATCTTCAGCAGCACCCGCACCGTCTCGGCGATGTCGGAGACCTGGATCATGTCCGCCGGGTCGACCTGGCCCTTGACGAAGTCGGTCATCGCCGTGTCCACGAACGCGGGGCACAGCGCCGTCGACTTGATCCCCTGCGTCCCGAGTTCCTTGTGCATCGCCTGCGTGAACCCGACGACAGCCGCCTTCGTCGCGCTGTAGACCGACAGCCAGGGCTGCCCGCTCTTGCCCGAGATCGACGACATGTTCACGACCAGCGCGCGCCGGTGGTCGGCGCCCGCAGCCCGGAGCAGGTCGGCGCACTCCCGGTAGAACAGGATCATCGACCGGATGTTCACCGCGAGCTGGAGGTCGACGCGCTTGGCCTCGATGTCGTCAACGGTCGAACCGAAGCCGACGCCCGCGTTGTTGACCAGCACGTCGAGCCGGCCATAGCTGTCCCGATGCGCGCGCACGACCTCGCGCACGACCTCCTCGTCGCCGAGGTTGCCGGCCACGGCCTGCGCCTCGAACCCGTCCGCGCGCAGACCCTCGACGGCCTCCTCGAGCTTGTCCGGGCGCCGCGCGGCGATGGTCAACGCGTGGCCCTCCTCGCCCAGCACACGGGCGATGCCAAACCCGATACCGCTCGATCCGCCCGTGACGATCGCTGCGCGATCGGCCATGTTCGTTCCTCCTCGTCCGCGTCGGATGTGGCGCGGCATTCCATCACTTGCGCCTACACTCGGGCGGCGTGCCACGTCCTCTTCTCGTCCTTGTGCCGCTGCTCGCGGCCGCGGCGCTCGTCGTCGGCTGCGGCAGTTCGAACAGCAACACACAGCCGCCGCCCCAGCCCGAGCCGAGCGCTCAGCCGAGCGATTTCCCGCCCGCGGACGGCAAGACGCTGGACGATCTCGCCTCGATGGCGCAGGGGAAGGGCCCGATCCTCGCGCCGAGCGTGTCGATCCTCCACAAGGGCTCGAACCGCTTCGGGTTCGCCCTGTTCGACACCGCTCGCAAGCAGATCACCGGCGCCCAGGTCGCCCTCTACACGGCAAAGGCGGACGGATCGGGCGTGCGCGGCCCCTACATCGCGCGGTCCGAATCACTGGCCGTCAAGCCGCAGTTCCAGAGCCAGACGACCGCCAGCGACCCCGATGCCGCCAAGTCGGTCTACGTCGCCGACGTGCCGTTCACGCACAACGGCAAGCAGGTCGTCGCCGCGATGGCCAAGCTCGACGGGCGCCTGCTGGCGGCGACCGCCTACAGCGTGAACGTCACGTCGAAGAGCGGTACCAGCGGCCCGCCCGAGCCGGGCGCCAAGGCGATCAAGGTCCATACCGAGACGCTCACCGACGTCGGCGGCGACGCCGCGGCGCTCGACACCCGCCGCCCCGAGGCCAAGGACCTCCTGCAGACCGATCTCGCCGACGTCGTCGGCAAGCGCCCGGTGGTCATCACGTTCGCGACGCCGCTGCTCTGCCAGAGCCGCGTGTGCGGGCCGGTGGTCGACATCGTCGAGCAGGTCAAGTCGACCTCGCCGAAGGACGTCGCGTTCATCCACCAGGAGATCTACAAGGACAACCAGGTCAACAAGGGCGTCCGCGACCAGGTCTCCGCGTGGCGGCTGCCGAGCGAGCCCTGGACGTTCGTGATCAGCAAGGACGGCACGATCTCGACGCGCTTCGAGGGCGCGTTCTCGGCCGGCGAGCTGCAGCGCGCCATCGCGAAGGTCGCGGCGGCGAAGTCGTCGAGCTAGACGACGCCCTGCAGGACCTTGTAGACGACCACTGCCCAGACGACGAGCAGGGCCAGCGCGACCAGGCGCTGCACCCACGTCTGCAACAGGCGGCGCTCGTCGCGCCGCGCACGCCGCGACGGCGCTGCCGCCGGCGCCGGCACGTCGGGCGGCGGCTCCACGACCGGCGCCGCCACCTGCGCGCGCTCCGCGGACGCCTGCGCACGCTCCGCCGACCGCGCGCGCCGCTCGAGCTTCTCGATCTGGGCCACCGCGGTCCGCTGCACCTCGACCGCGTGGTCGCGCTCGGCGAGCGCAGCGTCGCGCTCGGCGATCGCAGCCTTGCGCTCCCAGTCCGACACGGCGCGCTGGTCGAGCGCCTCGTCGCGTTCGTGCTGCGCCGCCTCCCGCGCACGCATCGCAGCGTCGCGTTCGTTGCGGACCGAGTCGTGGTCGAGCGCGGCACGGGAACGCGCGTCGTCAGCCTCGGTGGCCGCCGCGCGGCGCGCATCCTCGAGCGACGCGCGCGCTTCGTCGCGCTCGGCCAGCGCCGCGTCGCGCGCGCGCTCGAGCTCGGCGCGCTGCGC
>DATFRW010000057.1:0-15768 GCA_035262945.1 Solirubrobacteraceae bacterium | reverse complement strand
AGTCCGGAGCCCGGCAGCCCGCGCGCGGCCGGGGCCCGGTAGAAGCGGTCGAAGACGTGCGGGAGGTCGTCGTCGGCGATGCCGGGCCCGTGGTCGCGCACGCTCACCTCCCCGCCGTTCACGGCCACCTCCACGGCCCCGCCGGGCGGGCTCCACTTCACCGCGTTGTCGAGGAGGTTGCCCACCGCGCGCGCGAGCCGGGCGCGCGAGCCGTGCACGACGCACGGCGTGCTGATCACGTCGAACCGCGTGCCGGGGGCATGCCGGCGCGCACGCTCGACGGCGTCGTCGACGATCTCGTCGAGCCGCACGTCCTCCGGCGCTTCGGCCGCCCGTTCCCCCGGGCGGGCGAGATCGACGAGGTCGCCGACGAGGATCGTCAGGTCCTCGAGCTGGGTGTGCACGGACTTGAGCACGGCGGCGCGCTCGTCCTCGGGCATCCCCCGCGCGCGCTCGAGCAGCTCGACGTTGGCGCGGATCGACGTCAGCGGCGTGCGCAGCTCGTGCGACGCGTCGGCGACGAGCTGGCGCTGCGCGTCGCGCGAGGCGCCCAAGGCACCGAGCATCGCGTTGAAGGACGTGGCGAGCCGGCCGGGCTCGTCGTCGCCCTCGGGCTCGATGCGATGGCCGAGGTCGCCGGTGGCGGTGACCCGCTCGGCCGCCGCGGTGAGGCGCCCGAGCGGCCGTGCCGCCGCCCGCGAGACCGCGACGCCGAACCCCGAGGCGACGCCGATCCCGCCGATCGCGACCGCGAGCAGGATCCAGCGCAGACGGCCGAGCGTGTCGTCGACGGCGGTCAGCGGCGTGGCGATCTTCATGAGCGACTTCTGCGGCCCGCGCGTGGTCATGATCCGCACGTGGACGCCGCGGATGGTCGCGTCGCGAAAGGCTTCGCCCCGCTGCCCCGAGGCAACCTCGCGGTCGGCCTTGGTGGTAGGGAGCCGCGGGCCCGACTGCGAGCGGATGACGTTGCCGTTGGCGAGCGTCACCTGCGCGAGCCCGACCGCTCCGCCGAGCGCGGTCGACGGCAGCTGGGCCTCGAAGAGCTGGTCCGCGCCCGGCGGCAGCTTGCTGAGCTCCTCGCCCGACACCGTCGTGCCGGCGGCCTCGCCGGCGGAGCCCTGACCCGGGACGGGAGCCGTGACCTTGTCGACCCGGCTGACGACCACCACCTTGGGGCGCAGGCCGCGCAGCGTCGCATCGACGCCGCCCAGCAACTCGTGGCGGACGACGACGTAGGTGATGCCCGCGGCGAGCGCGATCGCCGTCGCCACCGCGGCCGCGGCCAGCAGGACGATGCGGCGCCGAAAGGTCATGGTCGCGGTGCGCGCAGCACGTAGCCGACGCCGCGCACCGTGTGCAGGAGCCGCTCCTCGCCGGCGGCCTCGGTCTTGCGGCGCAGGTAGCCGACGTAGACCTCGAGCGAGTTCGACGCCGGGCCGAAGTCGTAGCCCCAGACGTTCTCGAAGATCTGCGAGCGCGTGAGGACCTGGCGCGGATGGTGCAGGAACAGCTCGAGCAGGAGGAACTCGGTGCGGGTGAGCTCGATGAGGCGATCGCCGCGGCGGACCTCGTGGGCGTGCGGATCGAGCTCGAGGTCGCCGAAGCGCAGGAGGTCGCGATGGCCCGACCAGCCCGAGCGGCGCAACAGCGCGCGCAGCCGCGCGAGCAGCTCCTCGAGCGCGAACGGCTTGGGCAGGTAGTCGTCGGCGCCCGCTTCGAGGCCCGCGACGCGATCGCCGATCTCGTCGCGCGCGGTGAGCATGAGGACCGGCGTGCGATCGCCGGTGTCGCGCATGCGCCGGCAGACCTCGAGGCCGTCGAGCTCGGGCATGAGGACGTCGAGCAGGACGGCGTCCGCGGGCGCAGAGGCCTGGTTGCGCACGGCGTCGCGGCCGTCGACGGCCATGGCGACGTCGAAGCCCTCCAACCGCAGGATGCGCTCCAGCGCCTCCCGCACCGAGGGCTCGTCGTCGACCACGAGGATGCGCATGGCTGCGGATCGTCGCTGCCGAAGCTAAGAAAAACGTGAGTGCTTAACCTGGGGCGCCATGCCCGCGCGCGTGCGCCTTGCGCTCATCGTCTTCGCGTCGCTGTCGATCCTGGCCGCGGGCGGCGTGATCGTGTTCGCTCGTCCCGACAAGCCGACGACGGTCGGGGCGGACGGCTTCGCCGGGTCGCTGCGGCCCGCCATCCCGCCGAAGGACTTCAGCCTGCACGACGAGGCCGGCGAGACGATCTCGCTGCGCGAGTACCGGGGCCAAGTCGTGGTGCTGACGTTCATGTACTCGACGTGCACGGACACCTGCCCGGTCACCGCGACGACGATCCGCGGCGCGCTCGACGACCTCGGCCACGACGTCCCCGCGCTCGCCGTGAGCGTCGACCCCGCCAACGACACGCCGGACTCCGCGGAGAAGTTCCTCCTCCAGCGCGGCCTCAGCCACGGGCGGATGCACTTCCTGCTCGGCACGCGCGCCCAGCTCGCGCCGGTCTGGCGTGCCTACGGCATCCGCCCGCAGGGCAACGGCTTCGAGCACTCGGCCTACGTGCTGCTCATCGACAAGCGCGGCCGCCAGCGGATCAGCTTCCCGACCGAGCAGATGACCGACTCGGCCCTCGCCCACGACATCCGCAGGCTCGAGGCCGAGCCGACCACCTAGGCCGCTTCGGGCAGCGGCTCCGGCGAGGGCCGCACGCGCAGGATGCGCGCGACCGACGACGGCAGCCACCAGTTCCACTTCCCGAACATCGACACCAGCGCGGGGACGAGCATGGCTCTGACCACGGTGGCGTCGAGCAATATGCCCGCGGCAAGGCCTGTCGCGAGCACCTTGACGTCGGTCTCCGGCCCGGACGCCAGGGCCGCGAAGGCCAGGAACAGGATGAGCGCCGCGCTGGTCACGAGCCGGCCCGTGCGCGAGAGGCCGTAGATCACCGCCTCGTTCGTGTCCTTCGTGATGTCGTACTCCTCGCGCACGCGGGCGAGGATGAACACCTCGTAGTCCATCGAGAGCCCGTAGAGGAACGCGAACACGATGAATGGGATCCACGACGAGATCGATCCGGTCGCGGCGATCCCCCAGATCTCCTCGGAGCCGTGGCCCTGCTGCCAGACGATCTCCATGATCCCCCACGCCGCGCCGATCGACAGGACGTTGAGGACGATCGCCTTGAGCGGCAGCAGCAGCGAGCGGAACGCCCGCGCGAGCAGCACGAAGGTGAGAATCGAGAGGACGGCGATCAGCAGCGGGAACGAGCCGTAGACGGCGTCGATGAAGTCGGCGTTGAGCGGCCCGCTGCCGCCGACGCGCGCGTTGGTCGAGGTCGCATGCGCGACGTCGCGCAGGTCCTGGACCGCGTCGCGCCCGGCCTGTGCATCATCGCCATGGAGCGGCGAGGCGACGACGACCGCCTTGCCGTCCTTGCGCCAGTCGGGTGCATCCGGCGCCGCGGCGCCGTGGACGCCGTCGACGCGCGCCTGTGCGGCCGCGACCTTGGCGGCGTCGCCCTCCGGCACGAGCGTCTCGACCGGCGCGATCGCGCCCTTGCCGATGCCGGAGCGGTCGAGGGCGTGCAGGCCGTCCTTCGCCGCGCCCGCCTTCGCGATCGTGTCGGGGTCGGCGTTGCCCAGGTGCAGGTTCGTCGCCGAGGCAAGCAGCACGCCGAGGATCGCGCAGGCGACGAGCGCCACCGGGACGCGGCGGCGCACGACGAACTCGGCCCAGCGCTGCCAGAAGCGGTTGCTGTTGTCGGCGCGGCGCCAGCGCCGGCGATCGAGTCGCGGCCCGATCGACGAGAGGATCACCGGCAGCAGCGTGATGGCGCAGGCCGTCGCGACCAGCGGGATGAGCAGGCCGCCGTAGCCCATGCTGCGCAGGAACGGCAGCGGCACCACGACGAGCGCGAGCAGGCCGATGGCGACCGTCGTGCCCGAGAAGACCACGGCGCGCCCTGCCGTGCCCATCGCGTTGACCACCGCCTCGTCGCCCTCGACGCCGCGCTCGCGCTCCTCGCGCCATCGCATGACGATGAGCAGCGCGTAGTCGATGGAGACGCCGAGGCCGATCAGGGCGACGAGGAACTGCACGATCGGCGAGATCTCGGTGAGCGCGGTCAGCCCCCAGAGCAGCAGGAAGGAGACGAGCACCGACGAGATCGCCATCCCAAGCGGCACGAAGGCCAGGGCCGAGCCGAAGACGAACAGCAGCACGATGAGCGCGCCGACGCCGCCGATGATCGCCTCGAGTAGCACGCCGGGGCCGTCGTCGCCCGAGCCGGTCGAGTCGTAGAGGGCGTCGTAGCCGGTCAGGTTCACCGGCGCGCCCGCGATCGTCTGGCCCTGCATCGCGTCGCGCAGGGCGCGCTGGCGGTCGGTGTTGTTGCCGAACGGGTCGTCGCTGCGCGGCGGGAAGACGTAGACGAACGTGGTGCGGCCGTCGCGCGAGACGAAGGTGCGGTCGCCCGTCGAGCCGAAGCCGGCGACCCGGGAGTCGGGCACGGCCTGACGCGCGGTCTCCTCGAGCTTGCGCAGCTGATCGCGCACGCCGGGCGAGTTGACGGTCTGCCCCTGCTTGAGCTCGACCACCGGCACGAGCGGGAGCGTCTCGCCGCCGTTGCCGTAGAGCTGCTGGATCTCCTGGCTGGCGTCCCACCCCTCGCGACCGGGGACGCTGAAGCGCTGGTCGAGCGCCGACGAGGCGGGACCGGCGGCGACGATCCCGACCAGCGTCAGGAGGATCCATCCAACTGCTACGAGGCGCTTGTGGTGCAGAACGGTGCGAGTGAGGCGCTGCATCATCGTGCTCGACGTCTCCTAGAGGCTGTGGGAGGGGCGAACGGTTTTTACGCAACGAGGCGCCCCGCGCCTCTACGGCCTCCACCCGTTTGGAGTGTGGGGTTGTCCCCCCTATGCGACGCCTACTCGTCCTCGTCGGCCTCGCGCCCGCGCTCGCGGCGCTCCTGAATCCACAGGACGACGACGACGATGAGGACGGGCGCCAGGTACAGCAGCGAGTGGTACCAGTGGCCGAGGTGTGCGAGTGGCGGGGCGATCATTGCGCGGCAGCCGAGAGCAGCCAGAGTCCGAGGCTCGTGAACGCGACCATCACCGCAAGCATCCAGTATTGCGACCGGGTCGCGTCGCGAACGCGCTGGTAGACGACGAGCGCGCGGTCATGGGCAAGCGTCAGGCCGCAGGCGTGCCCCAGGACGAGCGCGAAGACCTGCACGTACCAGACGCCGTTGGCGCCGATCACGTTGTAGTTGATGGTCGCCGTCGCGGTGCCGAAGAAGTCCGAGCCGTCACCGAGCGGGTCGGAGACCAGGAACGCCATCGCCTGTCCCTGGTAGACGAACAGCGAGAAGTAGTGGGCGATGACGTACGCCAGCGCGATCGGGATGAGCGAGTGCACGAAGCGGCGTGACAGCGAGGTGGTGCTGTAGCCGGCGCGCACCGAGTGCATGCCGAGGACGCCGAGCCGGTAGACGCCGGAGACGAGGCCGACCATGAAGAGCAGGCCGATCGTGAACGCGATCTCGAGCGCCACCTCGCCGCTGAAGCCGAGGTTGATGAAGCGTTGCTGCAGGTCGGGCGCGATCCCGCCGGTCCCGGTCCACAGCGAGCCCTGCGAGAGGCCGTCGAAGCTGACCGTCCCGATCATCACGCACAGCAGCGGCACGGTGCCGGGGCCGGCGTCGAGCGTCGGCGCGCCGCTCAGCGGCGGCCGCGTGTAGAGCGTGCGGTCGCGCCAGTGCAGCGGCGAGAGCATCGAGAACAGGCGGAAGTAGACGCTGAACCCGTCGGCGTTGCGCGTCCACGGCTCGATCCCGTAGAGCGTCATGCCCACGAGCTGGATGCCCGCGTAGAGCAGCGCCATGATCGCGAGCTGGGTCGGGTCGTCGCGGTTGACGTAGACGAGCTCGACCCAGGCGAAGAGGAGGATCGTGAGCGCCGCCGGCCAGCGCCCGAGCCACTTCGGATAGGGCAGCGGCGCCGGCGTCTCGCTGCCGCCGCGGCTCGCCAGCCACGCCACGCCGCGCGCGAGCGCGCGCCACGGGTTGAACGCCCCGAAGACGTTGCCGAGCAGCAGCGTCGTGAACGGGATCCCGACCCAGAACACGACGTAGACGACGGTCGGGATGAGGTTCGCGGTGGCGGTCTGCGTCCCGGAGAACCCGGCCCAGATGGTGACGGCGAAGGCCGCGATGCCGAGCGCGCCGCAGAGCACCTCGAGCGCGACCGGCGCCGTCCACACCCGCCGCTCCTTGACGTGCTCGAGTCGCGGGCGCGGCCACAGCGCGGCCAGCGCCACGAACGAGACGACGAGCACGACGGTCGCCCCCCAGGCGAACAGCCAGCGCGGGATCGGCAGGTCTTGCTTGCCGACCAGGCCGTGGGCGAGCGCGCTGGCGGGGAGCGCCAGCGCGGCACCGAGGGCGAGCGTCCCAGCAACGGCGAGCCGGCGCTTCACGGCGCGACGTCGAGCTCAGCGATCTGCTGTCCGTGGTTCTCGAGCTCGACCACGAAGCGTCCGTCGATGGAGCCCTTGAAGCTGAACGTCACGCTGCCGCCCGCCGGCACGTCCTTCATGAGGTCGTAGCCGTGGACGTGGATCTCGTCCGCGGTGTCGGAGACGACCCGGAAGCGGATCTGGTCGCCCTTGTTGAAGTCGAGCTTCTTGATGCCGCCCGCGGGCTTGGCGTCGACGACGCGGACGGTCGGCACGGGCGGCGGCGCGGGCTTCGCGGTGGTCGACGACGTGCCGTCCTCGGCGGTCGTCGTCCCCTGCGCCGCGGGTTGCGTCGCGGTGCTCGTGGTCGCCGAGGAGTTCTTGGAGCCGTTGTCGCTGCCGCCCTGCAGCAGCAGATAGCCGACGACGAGGACGACGACCGCGCCGGCGATGAGCGCAAGCCGCTGGACGGTGCTGAGACCGGTTCGCTCTGCCACGGCGCAAAGACTAGGGGCGGGCCGTGCGGCCCGCCCCCAATACCCCTGCGACTGTTGTCGCGGCTACTTGCGGCAGTTGACGGTGGTGGTGGCCGTCTTGCTGGTGCCGTCCGTGTAGTTGAAGGTGCCCTTGAACTTCAGCTTGCCGCCCGAGCAGCCCTTGAGGCCGACGTACGGCGTGCCCTTCGAGGTGCCGCCGACCTTGGTGATGAACTGGGTCAGGGTGGCGAACTGGCCCGGCAGCGGCGACTGCAGGTTGGCCGGGATGGTCACGGTCAGCTTCTTGCCGTAAGCGCCGGTGGCATTGCTGAGGGTGCCCGCCAGTGCGGCATGGATGCCGAACTGCTGGTTGTCGACGAGGAGCGAGAGCTTCGTGCCCCCGGGGCCGTTGTACGCCTTCACCTTCAGCGCGACCGTCTGGCCGGCGAACCGGGCGACCGACGTGCCGCTACCGACCTTCGAGCCCGCAGGACACTTCGAGTCGTCGGCGACGACCTGCGAGGCCGAGCAGCTGCGGAACTTCGAGCCGCCGAAGACGATGTTCTTGTCGAAGAAGATCACGGCGGTCTTCGTCGCGAACTTGCCCTCCTCGCCCGCGGCGGGCGTGGTGGTGGTGGTCACGGTCAGAATGCCGACCGACTTCGGCTTGGACTTCGTGCCCGCCTTGTTGTTCGTGACCTTGGCTGAAATGGCCTGCTGGCCCTGGATGGCCGAGGCAATGCCCGCGACGGCAAGCGCCCCTACGGCCGCGATCACTGCGGCCAGCGTGAACTTCTTCATCTGTCCTCCTGCTGCATTTGAACGGGAAACGGAGCAGTAAACCGCACGCGTTGCGGAAGTTGCGCTCCCCCCGACGCCAACGTTCAGACGACCCTACCGGTGCTAGCGTGGCGCCGCGCCACCGATGCGCCCGCCGATCGACAACATCCCCGCGCCGCCGTTCCCGAAGGGCGTGCCGTGGGCCAACGTCGCGTCGCTGCGCATGGACAAGCAGCGCGGGCGCCCAGTGCTCATCGAGTTCTGGGACTTCTGCCGCCCGAGCTCGCTGCGCACCCTGCCCTACACGTGCGCCTGGCACGAGCGCTACGCGGGCGACGGCCTGCGGGTCGTCACCGTCCACTCCCCCGGCTTCCCGCCGGGCGAGGACGAGGACGCGGTGCGCGCGGCGGTCAAGCGTCTCGAAATCGAGCACCCCGTGTGCATCGACCTCGAGTTCGAGCTCTGGCGCGCCTACGAGAACGAGGGCTGGCCCGCGCGCTACCTCTGGAACCCCGACGGCAATCTCGCCGAGTTCCACTACGGCGAGGGCGGCTACGACGAGACCGAGCGCGCCATCCAGGAGCTGCTGGGTGTCGAGCGCGAGCCGCTCGCAGCGATCCATCCGGAGGACTATCCCGACGCCCGCATCGTTGTGCCGACGCCCGATCAGCCGGGCGCCTACTGCGGGCCGTACGCCGCCGGTGCCGTGTGGGCGGTGCTGGGCGGCGCCGGTGAGCTGGAGGTCAACGGCGAGCGGCTGACGGTCGCGTGGCCCGGCGCGCGCCCGATCATCGAACACGAGGTGCACACCGAGGGCGTGCTCGACCTGCGCGCCGGCGACGGCGTCACCTGCTACGCGACCTGCTTCACGCCGGGACTGGCGCCCCCGGAGGCCTGAGCTCGGCGGCGTCCACGCCGTCGAGCAGCCGCAGCAGGCGCGGATCCGCGCCGTCTTCGAGCTCGGCGGCCCCGCCCGGCCAGTACGGGTTGCCCCAGAAGCGGTCGAGGTACATCGACTCGAAGACCCACGACCCGGTGTTCAGCAGCTGCGCGCCGCCGGCCAGACGCCACTCGTGGGCCTCGTCGCCCGGCAGCGGACCCGTGCGGTGCGTGTGGCCGAAGATCACGTGGCGCGCGTCGACGCCCAGCCGCGCGACGACCTCGCCCATCGCCATCAGCGCCGCGCGGCGCAGCTCGGGGCCCGACACATCGGCCTTGAGCGGGCCGATGCCGACCCGGTTGAGCACGCCGACCGCGACCGGGAACGCGCCGACCGCGACCCGCTGACGCAACTGGCGCGAGCCGTTGCCGCTGAGCATGGTCCACGCGTGCGCTGAGGCGTTCGCCGGCGCCGCCGCGCGCCCGTTGCTGACGCGGGCGGCGACCGCGTCGAGCAGCGCGTACATCGGCGCGAGGGCGACCTCGTAGTCGTCGGCCGAGGCCGCGTGGTCGGCGGGCGAGCGCAGGAGCCGGCCGAGCACGCCCGACCCCAGCCGCTCGAAGCTCGGCACCGTCACGTGGCGGTCGAGGTAGTGGCCGTGGGTCGCGTAGACGCCGTCGTCCAGCCAGATCCCGGGGTAGACGACGTCGAGCGACGCCGGCTGCAGCATGCGCGCGATGGCGCGCGTCATCGTCGAGGCCTTCGGGCCGGCCCGCTCCTGGAGCCCCAGCGGCGCGTGGCCGTTGCGCGAGCGCCACTCCAGCCACGGGGCGATGAGCCGGAAGTCGTGATTGCCGGGCACGAGCACGACCTCGCCGTCACCGCCGAGGCGCTCGCCGATCGCCCGCAGCACCGGGCGCGCGGCCTCCAGCGCGTCGTACGCGGGGCCGTGGCGCAGCTCGAGCAGGTCGCCGAGGACGATGAGGCGATCGACGCCGTCGAGCGCCTCGAGCAGAGCCTGTTGGGCGGCGGGGCGGCGCAGGACGTCGACGTTGGTGCGCGCGCCGAGGTGGAGGTCGGAGATCACAAGCGTCTTCACGGGGTGCGCAGGCTACCCTGCGCGGCCGTGCCCGCCCCCGCCCTCGACGGCATCCTCGTCGCCGATCTCTCGCGCGTCCTCGCCGGGCCGTTGTGCACGATGACCCTCGGCGACCTCGGCGCCGACGTCATCAAGGTCGAGCGCCCGGACGGCGGGGATGACACGCGCACCTGGGGCCCGCCCTTCGTCGACGAGGGCGCGACCTACTACCTCGGGCTCAACCGCAACAAGCGCTCGGTGACGCTCGACCTCAAGGATCCCGGCGACCTCGGCCTCGCCCGCGAGCTGTGCGCCCGCGCGGACGTCGTCGTCGAGTCCTTCCGGCCGGGCACGATCGACCGCCTCGGCCTCGGCTACGACGACGTCGCGCGCGGCAACCCCGGCGTCGTCTACTGCTCGATCAGCGCGTTCGGCTCCGGCGAGCGCGCCGCCGCGCTGCCGGGCTATGACCTGCTGCTTCAGGCGATGAGCGGGCTCATGTCGGTGACCGGCGAGCCCGACGGGCGCCCGCTGAAGGTCGGCGCGCCGCTCGTCGACGTGATGTGCGGCCTGAACGCGACGATCGCGATCCTCGCGGCCTTACGGGCGCGCGACCGCGATGCGCGCGGCCAGCACGTCGAGGTCTCGCTCATGGACACGGCGCTGGCCGGGCTGCTCAACCAGTCCTCGGCGCACGTCAACACGGGCGAGGTGCCGGGGCGGCTGGGCAACCGGCACCCGTCGATCGCGCCCTACGAGACCTTCGCCGCCGCCGACGGCGACTTCGCGGTCGCGGTCGGCAACGACGCGATCTTCGCGCGGCTGTGCGGCGTGATCGGCCGCGACGACCTCGTGAGCGACGAGCGCTTCGCGACGAACGCCGCGCGACGCGCTCACCGCGACGCGCTCGGCGAGGAGCTGGAGGCGGCGTTCGCGGCGGTGCCGGCCGGCGAGTGGGTGCGACGGCTCGGCGACGCGGGCGTGCCGGCCGGCCCCATCAATGACATCGGCGAGGCGTTCGCCTTCGCCGCGGAGCTCGGCCTCGAGCCGGTCGACGAGATCGGCGGCGTGCGCACGGTGCGCTCGCCCCTGCGCCTCGGCGCGACGCCGGCGGTGGTGAACCGCCGGCCGCCGCGCCTCGGCGAGCACTCGAACGAGATTCGCGCCTGGCTGCGCGGCGGCTAGGCCGCCTCCACCGCCACCCGCGCGTCGAGCGGCATCTCGGCGACGTCGTGCTCGACGCGCCGGCCGATCAGGACGGCCGCGGCGACCGCGGCGACCGCCGCGAGGCCGGCGCCGGCGAACAGCGCGTCGTGCAGGCCGTCGACGTACTTCTGCGGCGAGCCGCCGCCGAGCGCGGAGCCGGCGGGCACGAGCGCGCCCAGGGCCGCGACGCCGACCGCGACCCCCGCCTGGCGGAACGTGTCGTTCACGCCGGCGGCCAGGCCGCTCTGCTCGACGGGGACCGAGCCGAGGGCCACAGCGATGACCGACGGGTTGAAGAGACCCGTGCCGACGGCGGCGAGGAGCATGCCGGGCAGCAGCGCCGTCCACGACGAGTCGGCGGTCGCGATCGTCATGAGCGCCATGCCGATGGCCACCAGGGCGAGGCCGCCCGAGACCATGACCCGCGGTGAGATCTTCTCGCCGAGCGAGCTCGTCGCGCCCGACACGAGGAAGATCACGACCGTGGCCGGCAGGTAGGCCAGGCCGGCCTCGATCGCCGACATCCCGAGGATCTGCTGCAGGTACAGCGTCGTGTAGAGGAACACGGCGAAGAACGAGCCGGAGATCCCGAACGCGGCGATCTGCGCGCCGGTGAACGACGGGATGCGGAACAGGCGCAGCGGGAGCATCGGGTGGCTCGAGCGGTACTCGACGCCCAGGAAGATCGCCAGCAGCGCGGCGGCGCCGGCGAACTCGGCGATGATCTGGGCGCTGCCCCAGCCCACCTCGTTGCCGCGCAGCAGCGCGAGCACGAGCAGGAAGAGGCCGCCGATCAGCGCCACCTGGCCGTACCAGTCGACGGGCGGCGTGGCGGGATCGCGCGACTCGCGGACGTAGCGGCGGGTGATCCACAGGCACGCCGCGCCCAGCGGGATGTTGATGAGGAAGATCCACTGCCAGTCCAGGCCGCTGGTCAGCGCGCCGCCGACGAGCGGGCCGATGGCGAAGGTGCCGCCGATCGTCGCGCCGTAGGCGGCCAGCGCCTTGGCGCGTTCGCGCGGCTCGGGGAACGCATCGGCCAGGATCGCCAGCGAGACGGCGAACATGATCGCGCCGCCGAGGCCCTGGATCGCGCGGGCGACGTCGAGGAAGACGATGTCGGTCGCCGCCGCGCACGCCGCCGACGAGGCGGTGAACACGATGAGCCCGATGGTGAAGAGGCGCCGCCGGCCGAGGCGGTCGGCGAGGGCACCGGCGGTGAGGACGACCGATGCGAGCGCCAGCGTGTACGCGTCGACGACCCACTGCAGGCCGCCGAGACCGGTGTTGAGGTCCTCGGCGATCCGCGAGAGGGCGGTGTTCACGACCGCGATATCGAGCATCAGCATCGCCGTGGCGGCGCACACCACGACGAGCGTCCAGCGCTTCGTTGTCGAGAGAGAAGTCATGGACCGACGACTGTGCCTTTACACAGCGGCCGGTGCCATGCGGCTATCCGCACCCCGGGCGTCGAGGCGCCTCCCAAGCCTCCGTGATGTAGGTCACACGACTCAGCCGGACAGGTCCACCGGGCGCCCTTCGAACGTCTCGATCCGTTCGGCGGCCGCGTGCACGAGCTGGTGGGAGAGGTCCGAGAGCGCCCGCGCGGCCGCGAGATCCTGCCCGATGACCGGGACGTTGGGGTCGTTCGGCGCCCGCTTGGCCTGCCCGAAGCCGTGGAAACGCTGGCTGGCAAGCTCGAGGATCGCGTCCGCGCGGGTGCGCTCGTCGGCCTCGGTGAACGTGATCTCGACGCGCCACAGTTGATCTGCCATGGGTCACACCTCCTGGCGTTCGCTGTGCGCCGGATCGTCGCGCGTTCAGGCCACGACGCGCAACGTCGCGCGGCCGGGCAGGAGGCGCTGCTTCGTGGCCGTGACCCGCAGCGTGCCCGGGTGGCGACGCCGCACGCGCAGCCGCGCCGTTCCGTCGGCGTTCGTCACAGCGTGCGCGCCCGCGGCGCTGACCCGCGCGCCCACGACCTTGTGGAGGCGGCCGCCGTAGCGCTGGGTCACCGTCGCCTTGAGCGTCACCGTCCGCCCCGTCTTGACCGTCGACGGCGCCGCGCTCAGGCGCAGCCTGGCGTCGGCGATGGGCACGAACGTGAGCAGCTCGCTGTGGCCCTGGCCGTAGGTCGGCGGCCGTCCGTCCGGCGGGAACGGCGACAGCAGCCAGTGCAGGACGCCGCCGCGCGCGATGAGGACATCGAGACCCTCCGACTCGGCCGACACGTTCGGCAGCTCGAGCTCGAGGCGGCGGGGCGTGGCGCCGGTGACGTCGACCGACCACACCTGGAGCCGGCCGGTGTCCTGGCCGGCCAGGAAGAGCCGCCCGCGGTAGAAGACGGCGCCGGTGATGCCCGACGGCGGGACGGCGCCGGGCAGCCGCCGGACCGGGCGGATCGGCGCCGAGACGCCGGGCCGGATCGTGGCGGTGTCGTAGGCGAGCAGGTCGCGCCCGCTCGACGTCCACAGCTCGTGACCGCCGGGAGCGACCTCGGCCCACATCGCCTTCGGGATGTCCTGGGGATCGAGCGGGACGGAGTAGCGCGGCAGCAGCGAGGACGGATCGGCGACGGCGATGGCCCCGCGCCCGCAGGTGTTGCCGCCGTTCGGAGCACCGGACACGAAGCACTCGAGCGGCAGCAGCAGGCGCCCGCCCTCGCGCGCGTCCCACGTCAGGTCGCCGATGTGGTTGAAGCCCTGCGCGGCGAGGTCCGGCGCGATCGCGTCGGGGTTGGCGGCCTTCTGCCGCAGCTCGCGGTCGGTCCGGTAGAGCCCGACGAAGACGCCATCGAAGAACCACGAGCCCGCGGCCGAGTGCGTCACTCCCTGGAAGTAGTTCAGCGGGACGCGGTCGGCCTGGGCCAGCCGCCAGCGGCCCGGGTCGGCGGCGGCCGCCGATGCGGGCGCCACGAGCGTGGCGGCGACGACGACGGCGATCCACCGGCGCCCCCGCGGGCGGCTCATGCCTGCGCCGCGAGAGCCTGGCGGATCGACTTGGGCAGCATGAAGCGCACGTCCTCCTGGACGACCTCGAACTCCTCCACCCGCTCGGTGCCGCGGGCCCTGAAGAAGCCGACGAGGCGCTCGACGAGCTCCTCCGGCGCGCTGGCGCCCGACGTGATGCCGACGGTACGGACGCCGTCGAGCCACTCGTCGCGCACCTGACCCTCGTTGTCGATGAGGTGCGAATCCGCGCCGTGCTCGCGCGCCACCTCGACGAGGCGGTTGGAGTTCGAGGAGTTGCGCGACCCGATCACGAGCACGAGATCGCAGTGCCCGGCGAGCTGTTTGACCGCCGCCTGGCGGTTGGTCGTCGCGTAACAGATGTCGTCGGTGCGCGGCCCGACGATGCTCGGGAAGCGCTCGCGCAGGCGGTTGATGATCGCGCGGGTCTCGTCGACCGAAAGCGTGGTCTGCGAGATGTAGGCGAGCTTCTCGGGGTCCTCGACCTCGAGCGCGTCGACGTCCTCCTCGGACTCCACGAGCACGATGTGCTCGGGCGCCTCGCCCATCGTGCCCTCGACCTCCTCGTGGCCGCTGTGGCCGATCAGCACGATCGTGTAGTCCTCGTCGGCGAACTTGACCGCCTCGCGGTGGACCTTCGTCACCAGCGGGCAGGTCGCGTCGATGGTCTGCAGCCCGCGGCGCTCGGCGTCAGCGTGGACGGCCGGCGCGACGCCGTGCGCGCTGAAGACGGTGATCGCGCCGTCGGGGATCGAGTCGTCGAGCTCGTCGACGAAGATCGCGCCGCGCTCGCGCAGCTGCTCGACGACGTGCTTGTTGTGCACGATCTCCTTGCGCACGTACACCGGCGCGCCGTAGAGGTCGAGCGCGTGCTCGACGGTCTGCACCGCCCGGTCGACGCCCGCGCAGTAGCCGCGTGGCGCCGCCAGCAGCAGCCTTTCGGGGGCAGCGGCCATGGGCCCCATGGTAGTCAGCCCTGGGCCCTCAGCTTGCTGATTGTCGTGAACGCGGTCTCGCCCACCGCATCGAGGCTCGCGAGCGAGAGCTTGTCGAGGGTGTCCTGCAGGCCGTCGGCGTAGCGGTAGGAGAAGTCGATGAAGTCGACGGCCGGGATTCCCGCCCTCAGGAACGGGGTGTGGTCGTCGTAGATCGTGGTCTGCGAGGTGGGCGGGAACACCGATCCCACGCCGACCTCCTGGGCCGCCGACCGGACGCGCTTCCACAGCTCCAGGTCCGAGCTGCCCTCGCGCGGCAGCCGCAGGCCCTTGTTGGCGATGTAGTCGAGCAGCAGCATCTGCCCAACCTCGCGGCGGTGCGCGGCCACGTAGGCGCGCGAGCCGCGCAGGGCGCACTGGGCGAAGCGCGAGTTCGGACAGCCCGGACCCTCCTCCTCGCCGTCGAAGAGGACGAAGCGGACCTCGCGGCCGGACGTCTTGGCGAGGTCGCGCGCGAGCTCGACGACGGCGGCGGTGCCGGACGCGCTGTCGTTGGCGCCGACGAAGCCCTTCGGGTGGTACTCGCTGTCGTAGTGGGCGCCGAGCACGATCGCGGGCCCGCTGCCCGGCAGCGTGCCGACGATGTTGCGCAGCCGGGGATGGCCGGGGACCGGCTCGAAGCGGCCGTTCGGCAGCTGGTCGCGCAGCACGACCGCCAGGCGGCGCAGCTGCGGGGAGCCCGCGTGGCGCTGGCCGTAGGAGAGCTGGCGCTTGATGAGCGACCAGGCGCGCGGGGCGTCGAAGTGGTTCGCGGTGGCGCGCGGCACCGCCGCGCCCGACGTCGTCGCCGCGTGGCCGTCGCCACCTCCGCCCCCGATGAGCGGAAAGCCGTTGACCGCGGCGTAGATCAACCCCGCGCCGACCACGAGCTGCACGATGAGCGCGACGACCAGCACGCGGACGGAGATCCCGCCGTGGCGCTGTGACTCAGT
>DATFRW010000056.1:0-16518 GCA_035262945.1 Solirubrobacteraceae bacterium | reverse complement strand
GCGAGACCGCCGATGCCTTCGACCGCGAGTTGCGCGCGGCGCTGCGCCAGACCGTGTGGCACTCCGGGTGCACGAACTGGTACGTCGACGACAACGGCAACGACCCCAACCAGTGGCCGTGGGTCTGGAGCGTCTACCGGCGCCGCACGGCGACGATCGCGCCGGGCACTTACGAGCTGGCGGTCAGCTGAACTTCGTCTTCGGGCGGTCCTGCAGGACGCCGTCGACGTAGATGTCGACCTTCTCGTTGTAGAACGAGACGTGGCCCGCGACCCGCTCGCTCTCGGGCAGCGGGGTGCGGTAGGACCAGGCGAGGTCCTTGTGGACGTTGTCGCCCTCGTGGATCGACCAGTACTCGGCCGTGCCCTTGTACGGGCAGGCGGTGGCGCTGTCGGTGGGCGCCAGCAGGTCCATGCGGACGTGGGTCTTGGGCAGGTAGTAGCGGATCGGCAGCCCGGTCTCGAAGAGCAGCAATGGGCTGGGCGACTCGGCGACCGTGACGCCGTCGATCTCGACGCGGACGTGGCGCGAGCTGGGGAGGATGTCGACGCGGGTGTGGGGGTCGCGCGGGTGGACGAAGACCTCCTCGTCCTCCTCGAACCACGAGTCCATCGCGGCCCAGTCGAAGCGGACGAGGTCGCGCAGCTCCTCGATCGGCGACTCCTCGTAGCGCAGCGCGGCCGCGGGCGCCTCCTTGCCGCCGGCGCGCACCGTGAAGGTGCGGGCGTCGCCTCGGCTGGGTGAGTGGTAGGTCCCGTCGGGCTCGAGGAGCTCGGTCCTCACGTCCTCGACCGGGAAGTAATAGGCCGGGTAGTACGGGACCTCCCACACCAGCCGCGGGTGGATCGTGTCGGCCACCACCTCACCCCCCAGGTAGACCCGCACGCGCTTGAGACCTGGCTCGATGCGGATGCCGCGCTCGGTGGTGGCGCTCATGTCACTCTCCCTGAGTCTGCTCGGCGAGCTCCTCGGCGGGCGACTCGTCGCGGCTTTCGCCGTGGCGCTCGGAGAGCTCGTGGATGTACCCGGCGACGATGCCTCGCTTGATGCGCCGGCGCTGCTGGGTGCGCCTCGTCGCCTCGGTCTCGGCGGGAAGGGTCTGCTCGATCATCGTGGCTCCCTCTCGTTCGATTCCTATCGAACGATATCAAAGGTTCGACGATCGTCGTACTGACCTCGCCGTCAGCTCCGGCAGTCCGAGCACTCGCCGTGCAGCACGATCTCGTGGTCGGCGACGTCGAACGCCACCCGCGCCGCGATGCCGTTGACGGCGCGCTCGAGGGCCTCGTCGGCGAACGGCTGCACCTCGCCGCAGCGGTCGCACACCATGTGGTGATGGTGGTGGCCGTCGGGCCGCGCGGCCTCGTAACGGGTCGATCCCTGCCCCACCTCGACGCGGCTGACGAGCCCCAGGCCGACGAGCTCGTCGAGGACCCGGTAGACCGAGGCGCGGGCGGCCGTGCGCCCGCCCTCCCGCAACGCGTCCTCGATGTCGTAGGCGCTGAGCGCGCAGGCCTCGCGGTCGAGGAGATCGATGATCGCGGTGCGGGCGCCGCCCCTGCGGAACCCCGCGTCTGCGAGGCGGCGATCGGCGTGTTCGGTCCAGGCGGACATCGCACGGTCGATGGTAGCGGTGAGAACGATTCTCGTCAGGCGTCCAGACGTCGAGTAGGCGCCGCCTGAAATGCTGCCCACCTGGCGGACGGGGAACTCATCCTCATCGCCGGCGCGCTGCTGGCCGGCGGGCTCCTTGCCTCGCTCGTTGCGGGGCGCTTGCGCGTGCCCGGCCTGTTGCTCTTCCTCTTCCTGGGGATGGCGATCGGGTCCGACGTCCTGGGCTGGATCGACTTCAGCAACTACGAGCTGGCGCGGACCATCGGGATCATCGCGCTGGCGCTGATCCTGTTCGAGGGCGGCCTCACATCCGGCCTCGTGGAGATCCGGCCCGTCCTCGGGCCGGCGCTCAGCCTGGCGATCGTGGGCACCATCATCACCGCGGTCGTCACCGGGCTGGCGGCGGCGGCCCTGTTCGACACTTCGACGCTCGAGGGCATGCTGCTCGGCGGCATTCTCGCGGCGACCGACGGCGCCGCGATCTTCGCGATGCTGCGTGGGTCGACGCTCAAGCGGCGCCTGGCGGCGACGCTCGAGGGCGAGTCGGGGTTCAACGACCCGGTCGCGGTCCTGCTGGTCCTCGGGTTCATCGAGTGGCTGAAGGACCCGACCTACGGGCTGCCCGACATGGCGTGGCTCTTCGTCCACGAGATCGGGGTCGGCCTGGCCATCGGCGCGATCGTCGGTATCGGCGCGATCTGGGTGCTGCGCCGGGTGCAGCTCGCGACCGCCGGCCTGTACCCGGTGGCCACGCTCGCGGTAGCCGCGCTTGCCTACGGCGGCGCCGACTACCTCCACGGCTCCGGGTTCCTGGCCGTCTACTTCGCCGGCCTGGCGCTCGGGACCGTCGGCGTGCCGGGGCAGCAGACGGTGACCGCGTTCCACCAGGGCCTGGCCTGGGTCGCGCAGGTCACGATGTTCGTCGCGCTGGGACTGCTCGTCTTCCCGAGCAAGTTCGGCGACGTCGCGGTGCGCGGCACGGTCCTGGCGCTGGTGCTCGTCTTCGTCTCGCGGCCGGTGGCGGTCGCGATCACGACGCTGCCGTTTCGCTTCACCTGGGCCGAGCGCGCCGTGCTCGCGGGCGCGGGACTGCGGGGCGCGGTGCCGATCGTGCTCGCCACCTTTCCGGTGCTCGAGAACGTGGGCGGCGGCACCGAGCTCTTCGACATCGTCTTCTTCGCCGTCCTGCTGTCGACGGTCATCCAGGGGGTCAGCTTCGAGCCGGGGGCGCGGTTGCTGGGCGCGACCACGAACGAGCCGGCGATGCCGCGGCCGCTCGCCGAGGCGGGCACGATCCGGCGGCTCGGCGCCGAGGTGCTCGAGTACGAGGTCGGCCCGGAGGACGCGGTCGCGGGGGCGCGCGTGCGCGACCTGGGCCTGCCCCGCGAGGCGGTCGTCAACGTCATCGTCCGCGGCGATGAGGCGATCCCACCGCGCGGCTCGACGATCCTGCGCAGCGGCGACCGCCTGCACGTGCTGCTGCGCTCAGAGCTCTCGCGCGACGTGCACCGCATCGTCGACCGCTGGCGGCGCGGCCCGATCGGCCCGCCGCCGCGCCCCAAGCCCCGCCCGCAGGGCCGCCCGCCGCTCTTCACGGTGCTGCCGCTCGCGCAGGCGCAGCTGGAGGGGACGCCCGCGCACCCGGCCGGCGTGGTCGGCGCGCCGGCGACGGCACAGCTGCGCATCCGCCGCGATGTGCCGGGCGCGCTCGTCGCGCTCGACGACGGGCGCTACGCGGTGGTCGGGCCGCTCGTCGCGGTCGGCAGCCGCGAGGCGCTGGCCCGGTGGGCGACGCGGCGCCTGCGGCGGCTCGCCGCCAACGACACCGAGCGGGCCTGGCTGCAGAACGTGATCGGCGCGCTGGCCGCCGACGTGCCGGAATAGGCGCTGCAACCGCGCGTGCGCGTGGGAGGAGCGCCGTGCGCTCCGCCGAACCGCATCGCCATGCGCAATCGCCAGCTCCACGACGCCCTGGCCGCGTTCGTCGAGGAGGCCGCCTGGCAGCTCGCGGCCGAAACCGCCGACGGTGCCGAGATCCCGTTCGAGATCGTCCGCGGCGGCCGCCGCGACAGCCCGCTGTACTGCTACCGGCCGCTGACCGCCGACTTCATCGAGCAGCGCGTCGGTCTGCTCGCGCGGCTCCCGAGCTTCCTGCCCGCCGTCCACGCCCTTTCGGGGCTCGGCGGCGTCGACCGCTACCTCGAGGGGCGCGGCGAGCGCGGCTACCCGGCCGAGAATCGCTCGCGCGCCGAGTTCGCGCTGCGCGTGTTCCTCGGCCGCGTGTTCGAGGAGACGACCGACTTCGAGCTCCAGCCCGAGCGGTTCGACCGCGCCTACGCCGAGGTCGAGGCGGCGCTGTACGACGGTCGCACCGAGACCGCGGTCATCGCCCCGCTGCTCGGCGTCGAGATCGCGTCGCGCGAGATCGCGCTCGGCGAGGGGCTGACGCTCGTGCAGGGCGACGCGTTCCCCGAGGACGCGCCTACCGACGCGCTCTGGGCGCCCGGCGCGCAGCGGCCGCACGTGCTCGCGGTCCTGCGCTGGGAGGCGGCCGCGGGCGACCTGACGCCGGTGGCGCACGGGCGGGTGCGCCTGCGGCGTCTGGTTACGGCGCTCCGGCTCTACGACGGCGCCGGCGTCGGCTTCGGCCCGCTGGCATGGACGCGCACCGGCGGCTCGACGTGGCAGCCGTTCGCGCTCGGCACGCTCGGCGCGCGGCGCGAGGAGCCGATCGTCATCCCGGGCGAGCAGGAGGACGAGCTGCGCGCGTTCTGCTCGCTGATCGCGCGGCGCACGCCCAACGGCGGCGAGCTGTCCTGGGCGCTGCGCCGCTACGAGATGGCGTGCGAGCGCGCGATCCCCGGCGAGGCGCTGACCGACGTGCTCCTCGCGCTGCGTGCCCTGCTCGAGCCCGAGGGCCCGGGGTCGGGCCGGCTGTCCGGACGGCTCGCGGCGCTGTGTGCGCTGCCCGACGGCCGCGCCGCGCTCGCGGCCCGGGTCGCCCACACCGCGGCGGTCGAGCGCGCGGTCGTCGCCGGGCTCTCGGTCGACCCCGCGCTCGACGCGCTCACCGCGGAGCTCGCCGATCATCTCCGGGCGCTGCTGCGCGACGTGCTGTGCGGCCACCTGGACTCCGACCTGCGCAGCGTCGCGGACGAGATCCTGGCAGTCGACAGCGGCACTGCGCGCGCGGACGCTGGCGTAGCCTGAGGACACGCCCGAGGGCCTCCACATCCGCCGCGTCGATCTGCGCGTCGCCGACGTGAATCGCAGCGCGGCGTTCTACGACGCGGTCGTGGGCCCTCCGGTGCGCGACCTCGTCCGGCTGACCGCCAGCGACGATCCCGGGCCGGCGCCGACGCGCGCGAGCGGCCTCTTCCACACCGCCTTCCTGTACCCGACCCGCGGGCAGCTCGGCGCGGCGCTGCTGCGCGTGGCCGCCGAGCGCGCGGCGTTCACCGGCGCGAGCGATCACCTCGTCTCCGAGGCGCTCTACCTCGACGACCCCGACGTCCTGGGCATCGAGCTCTATCGCGACCGGCCGCGCGAGAGCTGGCCTGCGCCCGAGGCGGGCGAGCGGGTACGGATGGACACGCTGCCGCTCGACCTGCGCGCGCTCGCGTCCGAGGCCGAAGGTGACGCGGACGGCGTGCGCATCGGCCACGTTCACGTGAAGGTCGCCGACGTCGAGGAGGCGACGCGCTTCTGGACCGAGGAGGTCGGGCTCGAGCTCATGACCGGCTGGGCCGGCCAGGCCGCGTTCCTCGCGGCCGACGGCTACCACCATCACATCGGCGTCAACGCCTGGTACTCGCGCGGCCAGCCGCTCGCGCCCGAGTCCGCGCCCGGCATCGAGGCGGTGGTGCTCGGCGGGACCGGGCGCTCCGAGGAGCTGCACACGCCGGACGGCGTGCGGGTCGTCCTCGAGCCGTGAGGGCCGCTTCGGCCGCGATCGGTCATACGAATGACGTACCATGGGTCGCATGGCCTCGCCCAATCACGCCCCGCCCGCGCCCGGCCCGTACCTGCAGACCGTCTCCGGCCGCTGGGTGAACCCGTTCGATCCCGACCCCGAGCAGCTCGACCCGGATGACATCGCGCGCGCCCTGGCCAACCAGTGCCGCTTCGGCGGCCACTGCCGCGTCTTCTACTCCGTCGCGCAGCACTCGGTGATCGTCTCCGAGCTCGTCGAGCAGCGCGGCGGCGACGCCGACGAGGCGTTCGCCGCCCTCATGCACGACGCCACCGAGGCCTACCTCGGCGACATGCCGCACCCGCTCAAGCACCGCAGCCCGCTCGGCGCGGCGTTCAAGGAGGCGGAGGACCGGCTCGAGCAGGCGATCCGCGACCGCTTTGCCATCAAGCCCCGCGTGCCCGCCATCAAGCTCGTCGACCGCGCGCTGCTTGCCACCGAGCGCCGCGCGTTCAGCGCCGAGACGTGGCACTGGCCCGAGCTCGACGGCGTCGAGCCGCTCGACCTCGAGCTCACCGCCTGGTCGCCGGACGAGGCGGCCGACGCGTTCGCGCGCCGCTACGCCGAGCTGGACGCCCGGCGCGGCTAGACCTCCAGGCGCGACTCCTCGAGGTCGAGCTCGCGCTCGACCCGGCGCATGACGTCGCTCGAGATCGTCCGGTCGTTGCGCAGCCCGACCAGCGCCTGGCGCTGCGCGGAGTAGATCTCGTGCATCAGCCGCTGGTAGGCGAGCGAGCCCTCCTCGAGGCCTTCCTCGTCCTCGATCTTCCCGGCGCGGATCTTGAAGCGCCGCACGCGGAACTCGTAGAGACGCCGGACGCGGTCGACCGTGCCGTCGCGCGTCCAGTCCTCGTCCTCGAGCTCCGCGAGCCGCTCGAGCGCCGCACGCGCAATCACGATCCGGGCACGGACCTCCTCGTTCTCCTCGTCGGTGCCGTCGTCGATGACGTGCAGGCGGCGGATGAGCCACGGCAGCGTGAGGCCCTGTCCGAGCACGGTCACGAGGATCACCGCGAAGGTGATGAACTGGATGAGGTCGCGGCCCGGGAACGGCGCGCCGCTGTGCGTCTCGAGCGGTAGCGCCAGCGCCGCCGCCAGGGAGACGGCCCCGCGCATCCCCGACCAGCTCCCGATGACCCGGGTCTGCCAGTTCGCCCGGCGCGCGCGCTGCGACGGCCGCCGGTCGATCGCTCGGATGATGTAGGTGACGATGAAGTTCCACAGGAAGCGGACCACGATCACCGTGGCGCAGACCGCCGCGGCGTAGCCGACGACCTCGCTCGCCGGCTGGCCGCTCAAGCCGTCGACGATCGTCGGGAGCTGCAGGCCGATCAGGATGAACAGCGCGGCGTTCAGGAGGAAGGTGAGCACCGACCACATCGCGTCGCCCTGCATGCGGCTCTCGGGCGTGGCGATCTCGGGCGCGCGGAACCCGAGGTAGACGCCGCAGGTGACCGCCGCCAGGACGCCGGAGACGCCGAGCTGGTTTGCTGGGACGAAGGCGCCGTAGGCGCTGAACAGCGAGATCGTCAGCTCGGTGTTGACGTCGGTCACGCGCTTGCGCACCTCGGCGATGAGGAAGCCGACCGCGAGGCCGATCCCGATCCCGCCGCCGACGTCGCGGAAGAACTCGAACACGGTGTGGCCGGCGGAGACGCTTTCCCCGACGGCCGCCGCCACCGCCACCTTGTAGGCGACCAGTGCCGTCGCGTCGTTGAACAGGCTCTCGCCCTCGAGGATGTTGACCATCCGGCGCGGCGCGCCGACGCGGCGCATGATCGCCGTGGCCGCCGCGGGATCGGTCGGCGAGACGATCGCCCCGAGCGCAAACGACACCGCCCACGGCAGGCCGATGACGTCGTGGGCGATGACCGCGACCACCGCGGTCGTCGCGAGCACGAGCCCGATCGCGCTCAGCGAGATGACCCGCGCGTCCTCGCGCAGCGCGCGCAGGTCGGCAAAGACGGCCGAGGAGTACAGCAGCGGCGGCAGGAACACCAGCAGCACGAGGTCGGGGTTGAGGCGGACGTCCGGGATGCCCGGGATCAGCCCGATGGCCAGTCCGCCGACCACGAGCGGGATCGGGTAGGGGACGCGCAGCCAGTTGGCTATCGCGTTGAGGCCCGCGGCCGAGACGAACAGCGCGGCGATGACGATCTGCAGATCGCTCACGGCAGGGATTCTTGCCAACCTCGGCGCCGCGACGGCCGGCGGCGCGCCGGGCTCGGGATCACGCCTGACGCAGCAGGAAATCCAGCGTCGCCCGGTTGAAGGTCTCCGGGTCCTCGTGCAGGGCGCCGTGGGAGAGGTCGTCGAACACCACCAGCTCGCTGCCCGCGATGGCGGCGTTCATCCGCTTCGCGAAGCGCGGCGAGCAGACGAGGTCGTGCGCCCCGACGGTGATGAGCGTCGGCACGCCGATCGCGCCGATGACGGCGCTCGCGTCGTGGTTGAGAGCGGCGTCGCTCTGGGCCATGAAGGCCTCGAGCGGCTGGGGCGGGCGGCTGCGCACGAAGTCCGCGATGCCGGCGATGAACTCGGGGCGCTCGACGTACGCCTCGGGCGTGAAGCACAGCGGGAGGATGCCGTCGATGACCATGTCGGCGACCGCGGGCACGGACGACGCAAGCTCGCGCCACATCTCGACGATGACCCGCACGTACGCGTCGCTGACGTCCCACGCGCTGTGCAGCGACAGCGACCGCACCCGCTCCGGATGGCGCGTGGCGAGATGCATGCCGACTGCCGCCCCGAGCGACACGCCCGCGACATGCGCCCGGTCGACGCCGATCGCGCCCATGAACGCGGACACCTGATCGGCGTAGGCGTCGGTCGAGTACGGCCCCGGCGGCTTGTCGCTCTCCCCGGTGCCCGGGAGGTCGAGCGCGATGCAGCTGAAGTGCTCGGTGTAGGCCGGAAGCTGGAACGCGTAGCACGCGTGATCGGCCGACAGGTACGGAATGAGCAGCAGCGGATCGCCCTCGCCCTGGACCTCGTAGTTGATCGTGAGCCCGTCGACGTCGACCTTGGCCATGGTCGCTCCCTCCGCTGCCGGTGTTGGCTGTGGACCGTACGCCGCTTCGCTGCGCTCCGTGTGACGGATGCCATCTACGGCGCACCTACCCGCTGTTTGACTGTCGCGCCCCCACCCCACCCGAAGGAGCAGAAGTGCGACGGACTCAGCAGTCTCCCCGGCGGCGTTTCGGCGTCGCCGCTGCGATGGTGCTCGCCCTCATCGTGGCGCCCGCGGCGGCCCACGCGGCCGACAAGGCACCATTGATCGGCGAAGGCAAACAGGGCCAGATCAAGGATCAGTACATCGTCGTGCTGAAGGACGGCGCGACACCGAGCGACGCGGAGCGTGCCAAGAAGCAGGCGCGCGACGCCGGCGGCGAGGTCAAGCATCAGTACGACAGCGCGCTCAAGGGCTTTAGCTCCAAGCTGACCCCGAAGGCGCTGGCGGACCTGCGCCAGGACCCCGACGTCGCATTCGTCGAAGCCGACGCCGTAGTGACGGCGGACTCGACCGTCACGCAGACAGGCGCAACCTGGGGCCTCGACCGGATCGACCAGCCCAACCTCCCGCTGAACTCGACTTACACCTATCAGCAGAACGGCTCCGGCGTGAAGGCGTACGTCATCGACACCGGCATCCGCTCGACGCACCGCGAGTTCGGCGGGCGCGTGCTCGCCGGCGCCACGGCAATCGCCGACGGGCGCGGCGCTCAGGACTGCAACGGCCACGGGACTCACGTCGCGGGCACGATCGGCGGAGCGACCTACGGCGTCGCGAAGGCGGTCGGCCTGGTGCCCGTGCGGGTGCTCGACTGCAACGGCTCAGGGAGCACCTCTGGCGTGATCGCGGGCATCAACTGGGTGACCAGCGATCACCCTGCCGGAGTGCCCGCGGTCGCCAACATGAGCCTCGGCGGCGGCGTCTCCGCCGCCCTGGACCAGGCCGTGGCTGCCTCGATCGCCGACGGCGTCACGTACGCGATCGCGGCCGGCAACAGCAATGCCGACGCGTGCAACTACTCGCCGGCGCGCACGGCCGCCGCGATCACGGTCGGCGCGACGACGTCGACCGACGCGCGTGCGTCGTTCTCCAACTACGGCGCTTGTGTGGACCTCTTCGCGCCGGGCCAGAACATCAAGTCCGCCTGGGCGACGAGCAACACCGCGACGAACACGATCAGCGGCACCTCGATGGCGACGCCGCACGTCGCCGGCGTGGCGGCCCTGGTTCTCGCGCGCAATGCGACGTGGACTCCCGCGATGGTGCGCGACGACCTCGTCAACGACGCGTCGGCCAACGTGCTCGCCGGCGTCGGTCCGGGCTCGCCCAACGTCCTGCTCTGGGTCCCGCGCGACCTCGAGACCCTCTAACGGCAGCACCGTGAAGTAGCCATTCCACCTCGTCCGGGGCCGGCGCGGGCAGTGCCTTCGCCGGCCCCAGCGTTTACCGAGCGCCTACCAGCCGTTTGTCGCCAGGCCGTGTCATTGAGGCATGACCGGCCTCCGTCACCTCCTCACTCGCCCGAGCCCCGTCCTGTTCCTGTGCCTGTTCTCGTCGCAGGCCGCGATGCTCGTGCTGTCGCCGATCCTGCCCGATGTCGCTCGCGAGTTTGGGATCTCGGTCGCGACCGCCGGCCAGCTGCGCTCGATCTCAGGCGCCGTCGGCGGCCTGACCGCCGTCCTGCTGGCCGTGACGCCTCGCCGCCCCGGGCTGCGCGAGCTGCTCAGCGCCGGCGCCGCGTTCGTGGCGCTCGGGTCCGCGCTCAGCGCGGCAGCGCCCACGTTCGGCGTGTTCGCCGCCGCGCAGGGCGTGCTCGGCATCGGCATCGGGCTGCTCGTCGCGACCGGCATCGCCGCCGCCGGGGAATGGCCGGCGCCCCCGCGGCGACCCCACGTCCTCGCGTGGACGATCGTCGGCATGCCGGCCGCCTGGATCGCGGGCATGCCCGTCGTCGGCGCCGTCGCCGAGATCGACTGGCGCGTCGCATGGCTCGCCGTGCCCATGGTCGTCGCGCTCGCGACCTTCGCGTTGGTCCGCCTGCGCCCGGCCGACCCTCGCTCGCACCGGACCGGCGACGCCGCCGGCGCCTGGCGGCGCCCCGACGTGGCGCGCTTCGCCGGTGGTGAGTTGCTCGCCAACGCGGCGTGGGCCAGCGTGCTCACGTACGCGGGCGCCCTGCTGGTGGACAGCTACGGCATCTCCCCGGCCGCCGCCGCGCTGGGCCTCGGCGCCGCCGCCGTCGCGATGCTTCCCGGCACGTTCACCGCGCGCCGCCACGCCGCGCGCGCGACGCCGGCGCTGTTGACCGCCCTCACCGGCCTGCAGGGCGCCGCGGTCATCGTGCTCGGCGCCGTGCGGCCGGCTCCGGCGCTGACCCTCGCGGTCATCGCCGTCATGGCGTTCGTGAACGGGTGGCGCTCGCTGATGGCGAGCGCGCTCGGCATGGACACGGCGCCCGAGGACAAGCTCGCCGTCATGTCGATGCGCGCCGCCGCCAACCAGTTCGGCTACCTGGTCGGCGCGGCCGCGGGCGGCCTGGCGATCGCCGCGGCCGGCTTTCCCGGCCTCGGCGTCACCCTGGCGGCGATGTTCCTCGCCGCGGTGCTGATCCACATGCCCTGGCTGCGCGCGCCGGTGGTCCGCGTCGCGCCGCAGCCCGCGGGTTGACGTAGTCCTTGCCGACGGCCCGCGCGGCGGGCTAGGTTTGCCCATGAAATTCGTCGTCGCCGGCGGCGGCGTCGCGGGGCTCGCGGCGTCGCTCGCTCTCGCCCGCGCGGGTCATGAGGTCGTCGTCATCGAGCGTGACGTCGTCGAGCCGGGCGGTCCGCCGCACCGCGCCTTCGAGGTCGAGCGCCGGGGGATTCCCCATTACCTTCAGCCCCACACGTTCCTGCCGCGGGGCCGGCGCCTGCTCCTGGACTGGGCCCCGGACGTCCTGGACACGCTCGTGGAGGCCGGCGCCGAACTACAGGACCTCGCGCTGAAGCTCAACAGCGGGCGGCAGCCCGGTGACGAGGACCTGGTGTACCTCTGGGTGCGGCGACCGGTCATCGAGTGGGCGCTGCGGCGCGCCGCCGCGGCCGACCCGGCCGTCGAGATCCGGGCCGGCATCCGGGTCACGGGCCTGCTGACGAGCGAGAACGGCAGGCCGCGCGCGACCGGGGTCACGGTCGACGACGGCGGGGAGGTCCGCGGCGACGTCGTGGTCGACGCCCTCGGCCGCTACCGCTGCCCGCCGGGCTGGCCGCGGGCGGCCGCCGAGCCGACCGATTCGGGCGCCATCTACTACTGCCGCTACTTCGAGCTTGCCGAGGGCGAAGAGCATCTCGACGCGCCGATCCTGAACCCGCGCGGCGACCTCGGCTACATGGGCTTCAACACGTTCCGCGGCGACAACCGGACGTTCGCCGTGATCCTGCTTTCCCCCGCGGCCGACCACGACCTGCGCGTCCTGCGCCACGAGCGGGCGTGGGAGGCGGCCTGCGCGGCGATCAGCCCGCTGGACGTCATGACCTCCGCCGAGCACGCCCGACCGATCACCGGCGTCATGCCGATGGGCGGCCTCATGAACGTCGACCGCACCGGCGACCCCCTCGTGCCGGGGATCGTCGCGGCCGGCGACGCGTTCTGTCACACCGATCCCGCGTTCGCGTACGGCCTCTCCTTTGCGCTGGCTCACGCGCACGCGCTCGCCCGCGCGAGCGCTGAAGCCCCCGACGTCGACGCCATCGTCGAGCGCTACCGGGCGCAGGCCGGTCCCGAAGCACGCGAGCGCCACACGCTCGCGTGCGCGACTGGCGCGGCACGCTCGCTGCGCTGGAGCGGGGCGGACGTCGACATCGCCCGGCGCGACGGCTCCTATCCGCTGTTCTCGTTCGTGGGTGCGCTGGCCGCGGCACCGCACGACGACACCGTCCTGCGGCGGACCATCCGCCGTATCGGCCTCCTCGACCGCACCGGCGTCTTCGACGAGGACGACGCCTTGCACGCCCGGATCGAGAGCGTGCTCAGCGGCCTTGCGGCGCGGCCGCCGTCGCCACTGGGCCCGCCCCGCGACGAGTTGCTGGCTCGTCTATAGTGCACCGATCGGTGCACTATCTCCCACGCTCGACGAGACGTTCTTCGCCCTGTCGGATCCGACCCGGCGCGCCATCCTCGAGCGCCTGGGCGGCGGTCCCGCGACGATCAGCGAGCTCGCCGCGCCGTCCGGCCTGACGATCAACGGCATCAAGAAGCACGTCGGGATCCTCGAGCGCGCCGACCTCGTCGTCACCGAGAAGGTCGGCCGGGCCCGCGAATGCCGCCTCGGCCCCGCAGGGCTCGCCGACGTGAGCGAGTGGATCGCGGGCTACCGCCGCGCCTGGGAGGGCCGCCTCGATCGCTTCGGCGGCTACGTCGAGCGGACGGTCGGAGGAGAGCCGTGAGCCTGGACCTCACCTTCGAGCGACTTATCGCTGCCCGGCCCGAGCGCGTCTTCGACGCCTTCATCAGCGCCGAGGGGCAGCACGAGCTGTATGGCGACGACACGCCGGGATGGATCGTCGAGTCGCGCTGCGACCCGCGCGTGGGCGGCATCTGGACGATCGCGTTCGGCCCGTCGGCGAGCGAGCTCTACCACCACCGCCACGTCTTCGAGGAGATCGATCGCCCGCGCCGGATCCGCCTCACCACGACCGAGACCCGCCTCGACGGGTCGAGCTTCGTCACGAGCATGGTCTTCACGTTCGAGGCCCGGGGCGAGGCGACGCTCATGACCGTGATCCACGCCGGGTTCCCGACGCAGGCGCTGCGCGACGAGCACCTCGTGGGCCTGCCCAACGCGTTCGCCCGATTCGAGCGGACCATCGGAAGGAGCTGAATGTCCAAGTCGATCCTGTCCATGTCCATGTCGCTCGACGGGTTCATCGCCGGACCCGGCGACAGCGCCGAGCACGGCCTCGGGCTCGAGGGCGAGCGGCTGCACGACTGGCTCGGCGAATGGAACGGCAGCAGCGCCGGGTTCGATCCCCCAGAACCGAGCGGGACGGTCTTCCGCGAGCTCATGGCGACAGGGGCGGTGGTCGTCGGGCGCCGCACGTTCGACTACGCGGGCCACTGGAACGGCGACCACCACGGCGTCCCGATCTTCGTGCCGACGCGTGGCACCCCGCCGGCGCCGGAGTCGAAGTGGGTCAACTACGTGACCGACGGCGTGGAAAGCGCGATGCGCCAGGCCAAGGATTCCGCCGGCGACGCCGACGTCCTGGTTCACGGCGCCGACCTCGCGCAGTCGTGCCTTCGCGCCGGGCTGATCGACGAGCTCGAGATCAGCCTCGTCCCCGTGCTCCTCGGCGAGGGGCGCCGGCTGTTCGAGCACCTGGGCGCCGAGCACATCGAGCTCGAGCCGACTCGCGTCGTCGACGCCGGGGACGTCACGCACCTGCACTACCGGGTGATCCCCACGGAATAAAGCGCAGCGTCACCCCGTCTTGCGGGGCGTGGCGGCAGACTCTGGGCGGTGGACAACGCGATGATCGCCGACCGGCTCGACGCGTTCGCGACGCTGCTCGAGCTCGCCGACGCGAACCCGCACAGCTTCCGTGCCTACCGCCGCGCCGCCGAGACGATCCGGTCGACGCCCGTCGCCGTCGACGACCTCGTGCGCACGGGCCGCGTGCGGCAACTGCGCGGCATCGGTTCGGGGATCGAGGGGCGGTTGCGCGAGCTCGTCGAGACCGGCGACATCGCCGAGCTGGCCGAGCTCGAACGCGACCTGGCGCCGGGGCTCGTCGGGTTCGGCCGCTATCTCGGCCTGGGGGCGAAGCGCTCGGTCGAGCTCGCCCAGGCGCTCGGGGTGCGCACCGCGGACGAGCTGCGCGAGGCGGTCGCCGATGGCCGGGTCCGCGACGTGCCCGGGTTCGGGCCGAAGACCGAGGCGCGGCTGCGCGAGGCCCTCGCGCGCGAGGGCGAGCCGCGCCCGCAGAACGCGCTGCTGCTCAATCACGCTTGGGAGCTCGTGGGAGGCATCGCCGCGGCGCTCGACGGCGAGCCGGCCGGCGACGCGCGGCGGTGGCGCGACGCGTGCGAGCACCTGGCGGTGGTCTGTGCTGCGGCAGACCCATTGCCGGTGCTCGCGTGCTTCGCCGAGCTGCCGCAGATCGTCGCGGTGCTCGACCAGGAGGAGCGGCGCGCGCTCGGCGTGACGGTCGAGGGCGTCCCGATCGAGCTGGTGGCCGCCGAGCCCGAACGCTTCGGGACGGCGCTCGCGCGCGCGACGGGCGCCCCCGCCTACGTGGCCGCGCTCGAGCCGCTGCCGGACGCGCCCGACGAGCAGGCGGTCTACGCCGCGCTCGGCCTCCCATGGTGTCCGCCCGAGCTGCGCGAGGAGCCCTTCGCCGGCGATCCGCCCGCGCTCGTCGACACCGGCGACATCCGCGGTGACCTGCACTGCCACACGACCTGGACGGACGGGCGCGCGAGCGTCGAGGAGATGGGCCGGGCGGCGATCGAGCGCGGCTACGACTACATCGCGATCTGCGACCACACGCCCGCCGTCGGCGCGGTGACGGGCCTCACGGCCGACGACGTGCGGCGCCAGGGCGAGGAGATCGCCGCAGCGAACGAGCTGCTCGCGCCGTTCCGCGTCCTGCGCGGGATCGAGTGCGACATCCTGGCCGACGGGCGGCTCGACCTGCGCGACGACGTCCTCGCCGAGCTCGACTGGGTGCAGGCCAGCGTCCACGGCGGCCAGCGGATGCCGCGGCGGGAGATGACGGCCCGGGTCGAGCGGGGGCTGCGCAACCCGTACGTCAGCTGCCTGAGCCATCCCACGGGCAGGCTCATCGGCCGGCGCCCGGAGAACGCCGTCGACCTGGAGCGGGTCTTCGAGGTCGCGCTCGAGCACGGCGTCGCGGTCGAGGTCAACGGCCTCCCGCCCCGACTGGACCTCAGCGGCGCGCACGTGCGCGACGCGCTGCGCGCCGGCCTGAAGATCGTGCGCTCGACCGACGCGCACTCGATCCGGGGGCTGGACAACATGGCGCTCGCGGTGCACACCGCGCGCCGCGGCTGGGCGATCGCCGCGGACGTGCTCAACACCCAACCGCTCACATCGGTCACCGGGAGGCGACCATGACAGTGCGAATCGACGTGCTCGCGCCCGGCGAAGAGGCGTTCGCCGACGACCTCGCGCGCGTGATCAACAGCGCCTACGCGGTCGGCGAGGAGGGGCTGTGGGAGCCGGGCTGGGTCCGCACCACGCCAACCGAGGTCGCGGAGCTGACGCGTCGCGGCGGCATGCTCACGGCGCGCGTCGACGGCGAGATCGTGGGCTGCGGCTGCATCCAGGCGCTCGACGCGGCGACGACCGATCTGGGCTTCGTCTCCGTCCTGCCGGAGCAGTGGGGCGGCGGCGCCGGGCGCGCGATCGTCGACGCCGCGGAAGACCTCGCCCGCTCGCGCGGGGCGACCACGATGCAGCTCGAGCTGCTCGTGCCCAAGGAATGGGTGCACCCGCACAAGGACCGGCTGCGTCTCTGGTACACGCGCCTCGGCTACCGGACGATCCGAACGGCGCGGTTCGACGAGGTCGCGAGCCACCTCGAGTCCCAGCTCGCCACCCCGTGCGAGTTCCTCGTCTTCCGCAAACCGCTCGACGGAGGGTCGGAGCTCCATCCCTAGGGTCACTAGGCGGCGGTCGCGGCGCCGGGCACGGTGTCCGCCATGACACGACTCCTTCGCCGTCTGCCCTCGCCGTCCATGTTCGTCGCGCTGCTCGCGCTCTTCGTCGCGCTCGGCGGCAGCTCCTATGCCGCCGTGAAGATCAAGATCAGCGCGCGCGACATCAAGAAGGGCGCCGTCGGCACCCGCGCCATCGCCGACAACTCGATTCGCTCGGCGGACGTTCGCAACGACTCGCTCACCAACGCCGACATCG
>DATFRW010000055.1:0-8395 GCA_035262945.1 Solirubrobacteraceae bacterium | reverse complement strand
CAGCATGGTCGCATGCGCCGACGCCTCACCGACCAGCGCGGACAGACCTCGGTCGAGTGGCTCGTGATCATGGTCGGCCTCGTCGCGCTCGCCGGCGTCCTGGCGGTCGGCATGCCGAACGTCGCCGGCAGCATCACGTCGGAGGCAAGCGACGTGATCCGCAGTGTGGGCGGCGCCGCGAGCGGGGGGCCGGCGTCGCCCCCGACGGCTCCTCGCCCGGCGCCCGCCCCGGGGCCAACCCCCGTCACGCCGGTGGCGATGAACGCCGCGGCCACGCCGACGCCGACGCCGACCCCGGGTCCGACGCCCACACCCAGCGGCGCGCCGACGACGCCCTCGGCCGCCGGCATGCCCACGCCGCCCAGTCCGGAGCCCGGCCCGGCGCCGCAGCCTCCCGGCTGGCGCTGGCCCGCGTCCGCCGGCACGCACGCCGATCAGCTCCCGACGAGTGGCGACCGCCCGTACTCGCCGCCGAAGAAGGCGCGCGGCAAGCCCTTCAAGACGCGCGGCGGCTACGTGGACGAGGACGGCAACGTGTGGGAGTGGGCCAAGGGCGGCGGCCAGCACGGCGGCGAGCACTGGGACGTCCAGCATCCCGACGGCTCGCACACGAACGTCGCGCCCGACGGCACCATCATCGGCAAGGACAACTTCCCCAACAAGCGCCGCCAGCCCGACCGCCCGTCCGACGCCGTCGAGGACGACGGCAGCGGCAACGCGGCGAAGTCCGTCGCCATCGGCGCCGGCGCGATCGGCGTCGGTGGGCTGATCTGGTGGGGCGCGAAGGTGTTCAGCCCGGCGTGCGGCCCGCTTGCGCCGGTCTGTGCGATCGCGTTCTGAGAACCTGACGGCGATGGATGCCGCCGCGGTCATCGCCGCCCTCGACGACCCGGGCGACGACGCGCGCGAGGTCATGCGCCGGCTCGAGGCCGAGGCGCCGCCGGCCGCGCTGGCCGGCGCTCTCGCGGGCGCGAGGCGCGCGCACACGCGGCAATTGGCCGCCGACCTCCTCGGCCGCCAAGCGGATCCCGAGGGGGCGCCGCAGCTGCTCGCCGCGCTCTCCGATCCCGATGCGGGCGTGCGCGCCTCCGCGGCGGACGCCCTCGGCAAGGTGCTCCTGACCCACGGCCCACAGGTGGCGCCGGACGCCGGCACGGAGCTGCTGCGGGCGTGGGACCGCGAGTCCGACCCGGCCGTGCGGCACATGCTCGCCGCAGCGCTCGGTGCGGCCGGCCACCGCGAGGCCATACCGCTGCTGCGCGCCGCCGCTGCGTCCGGCGATCGCGGCCTCGAGCACGCCGCCCGCTGGGCGCTCGAGCGCCTCGGCGGCTGAAATCCAGCCGTTCCTCCCCAGAACCGGGGATGCCGACGAGCGCCAACGCGCCAACTCTAAAGGCGTTGTTTAAGCAGGGCGCCTGATACGTCGATGAGCGGGTCAGCCACCCGGCGCCCCCTCTCGCCTCACCCCGCCGGGTCGCTCTTCATCCGTCTCCCTCTTCCCTCGGAGAACCTCGTGAACCGTCTGCATGCTCTGGCGGCGCATCCGCGCCGCACCCTCGCCGCGCTTGCCGTCATCCTGGCGGCCGTCGGCATCACCGTCGGCTCCGGCGCGAACTTCACCGCGTCGGCGGCCAACCCTGGCAACACCTTCGCGACCGGCACGCTGTCGATCGGCAACACGCCCGGCACCGCCGTCCTCAACGCTGCCGGCCTGAAGCCGGGCGACACCAAGACCGGCACCGTCGACATCCAGAACACCGGCTCGCTGAGCGGTGGCTTCAACCTCGCCACGGCGAACCCGACGGGCGATGTCGCCCTGCTCGGCCAGCTCGACGTCAAGGTCGAGGACTGCGGGACGTTCAACGGCTCGACGGCGCCCTCGTGCTCGTCGGCGACGACGAAGTACAACGGCAAGGTCAACGCGCTGACGAATGCCGACCTCGGCACCTACGCCGGGAGTGACAAGCACCGCTACCAGTTCACGGTGACGCTGCCCTCGTCCACGGACAACACGTTCCAGGGCAAGAGCGCCACGGTCGACTTCGCCTGGTCGGCGACCCAGTCCTAGCTCCCACTGCGAAAGGCCGGGCCGAGTCCGGCGGCCCGGCCTTCTCGCGACCTCCCCTGCGCACGATGTCGCTGCCCGCCACCCTCCCTCTTGCTCGCAAGGCCCTCGGCGGCCTCCTGCTCGGAGCCGCCCTCGTCCTTGCGCTCGTCGTCCTCGTGCCGGCGCTGCTGGGCTTCCAGCGCTACGTCATCACGAGCGGCTCGATGACCGGTACCTACGATCGCGGCTCGCTCGTCTTCGACCGCGTGGTGCCGACCGCGTCGTTGCGCGCCGGCGACGTCATCACCTTCCAGCCTCCCGGCCACGCAGGGCTCGTGACGCACCGCATCGCGTCCGTGCGCACGGTGCGCGGCCAGCGCGTCTTCACCACCAAGGGCGACGCCAACCGCGCGCCCGACGCCTGGGGCGCCATCAGCCTCGCCAACGCCAAGCAGGCGCGCGTCGCCTTCCACGTGCCGTACGTCGGATTTGGGCTCGCCGCCCTCAGCGAGCGCCGGGTGCGCATGCTGATCATCGGCCTTCCCGCGATGCTCATCGCGCTGAGCACCCTCGCCGGCCTCTGGCGCGACACGTCGCCCAACGCGCGCCCCGCATGATCAAGCTCCTCGCCCTGCTGGCCGCCGTGCTGGCCGCCGCCGCCGCGGTGCAGGGCACGGGCGCGTCGTTCACCGCGTCCGCCACGAACAACGGCTCCTCGTTCGCCACCGCGACCAAGTTCGCGCCGAAGGTGACGATCACGTCGCCGGCGAGCGGCAGCGCGACGAACGACACGACGCCGACGTTCACCGGGACCGCCGGGAACGCGACCGGCGACTCCGCCACCGTGACCGTGCGCATCTACAGCGGGACCAGCGCGACCGGGACCGCGGTGCAGACTCGCACGGCCACGCGTTCGGGGACCAGCTGGTCGACCACGGCGACCGGGCTCGCCGCGGGCACCTACACCGCGCAGGCCGCGCAGACCGACACGTCGGGCAACACCGGCACGAGCGCGGCGGTCACGTTCACGATCGACACGACCAGCCCGACCGCGACCAAGGTGCTCGCCGCGAACAAGCCGGGCGGCACCGCCGGCCAGATCGAGAACGGCGACACCGTCACGTTCACCTACTCGGAGCCGATCACCGCCGCCTCGGTGTCGACCGGCTGGGACGGCTCGAGCAAGTCGGTGCAGGTGACGTTCACGAACAGCAGCAACAGCGACACCTTCAGCGTCGCCGGCACCAAGCTCGGCACCGTCGACACCAACGGCAACTACGTCAGCGGCACGACGACGTTCGCCTCGACGATGACGCGGTCCGCCGACGGCGCGTCGATCGTCCTCACGCTCGGCACACCGCAGAACGTTCGGCCGGCGGTCAGCGGACGCAACATGAGCTGGTCGGTCGCTGCGGGCATCGCGGACCTCGCCGGCAACCTGAGCGTGACCGGAACGTGGAACGAGACCGGCAACACGGTCGACTTCTGATGACTGCCATCGCGCGCCGGCTGGTGGTCGTGCTGCTCGCGGCGGGCGTCGTCGCCGCGGCATGCGTGACCGGCGACCGCGGCGCCGCTCGCGCGGCTGTGGGCAGCGCGACGGGGCCGCTCGTCAGCTCGTCACTCGCGAACACCGCCATCCTCTCCGCGCGCGGCCTGCGCCCCGGTGACGCCAAGGCCGGTGAGGTCACAGTCCAGAACGTCGGCGACCAGGCCGGTGCGTTCGCGCTGTCGTCGGGCGGCATCGCCGACGGGTCCGTGCCGCTGTCCGGCGCGCTCGACCTCTCCGTCCAGGACATCACGCCCGGGCGGGGGTCGGCGGTCCTGTACTCCGGCAAGCTCGGCGCGCTGCCGAGCGTCGGCCTCGGCACCCTCGCCGAGGGCGAGCTGCGCCGCTATCGCTTCACCGTCGCGCTTCCCGCCAGCGTCGGCGACGCCTACCAGGGCGCGTCAACCAGCGCGAGCTTCGTCTGGACGGCGACCGGCGTCGGCGCCGCGCCCGCGCCCGCGCCGCCGGCGCAGCCCGCTCCGGTGCCCGCCGCGCCGAAGCCGGCGCCCAAGCCCGCCCCGCGCGCGAGCCTGGTCGCGCGGGCCCGCCAGGCCGGGGTGGGCGGGACCGTCTCGATGACCGTCGCGTGCGACGCCTCGTGCCGGGCGGTGGTCGCCGGCACGGTGGTCGACGGGCGGACGAAGGTGCGCGTGCCGACCTTCCGGCGGACGCTGACGAAGCGCACGCGCATTCGCCTCTCGCTCCCGCCGCGGGCGCGGACCGCGCTCTCGCGTGGACGAACCATCAGCGTGCGCCTGCGCCTGCAGGCGACGATGGGCACGCGCACCGTCACCGTGCGCAGCACGGTCGCGATCGCCCGCCGCGCCCGATAGCGGGCGCGAGCGTAGGCCTCGCCGACGCGCTCGATACAATTCAGACCATCCAAGCCGGATTTCGTACCGCTTCGCACATGGCCAGTGAGCTCATCGACGTCTGCCCGCTTTCGGAGCTCCCGCCCGGCGCGTCACGCATCGTCGAGTGGGAGGACCTCGAGATCGGCGTCTTCAACTGCAATGGCGAGATCCTCGCCATCGAGGACCGCTGCTCGCACGACAACGGCACACTGGCCGAGGGCGAGTTCGACGCCGGCGCGTGCACCGTCGAGTGCCCGCGCCACGGCTCGCTGTTCGATCTGCACACCGGCAACCCCCTGACCCTCCCTGCGTACGTCCCCGTCGAGACGTTCCCCGTCGTCGTGGAGGACGACCTCATCAAGGTGGAGGTGGAGTAAGACCATGGCCGCAACGCCCGAGACCACGAAGCAGCTCACCCCGGAAGAGGCAGCGCTCAAGACGCTCGGCCTCGACTACGCCGAGCGCTACGGGTTCCACGATCCCGAGAACTACCTCTTCAAGGCACCGAAGGGCCTCAGCCGCGAGATCGTCGAGAAGATCTCCGAGTTCAAGAACGAGCCGCAGTGGATGCGCGAGTTCCGCCTCAAGGCGCTCGACCACTTCCTCGCCCGGCCCATGCCGACGTGGGGCTCGCCGAAGCTCGCCGAGGTCGACTTCGACGACATCCACTACTTCGTGCGCGCCTCCGAGAAGCCGGGCCGCTCGTGGGACGATGTCCCCGAGGACGTCAAGAAGACCTTCGACCGTCTCGGCATCCCCGAGGCCGAGCGCAAGTTCCTCGCCGGCGTCGGCGCGCAGTACGAGTCCGAGGTCGTCTATCACCAGGTGCGCGAGGACCTCGAGAAGCAGGGCGTGATCTTCCTCGACATGGACTCGGGCCTGCGAGAGCACGAGGACCTCGTCAGGAAGTACTGGGCCACGGTCATCCCGCCCAACGACAACAAGCTCGCCGCGCTCAACAGCGCCGTGTGGTCAGGCGGCTCGTTCGTCTACGTGCCGCCGGGCGTGTCGGTCGAGATGCCGCTCCAGGCCTACTTCCGCATCAACACGGAGAACATGGGCCAGTTCGAGCGGACGCTGATCATCGCCGACGAGGGCTCCTACGTGCACTACGTCGAGGGCTGCACCGCGCCGACGTACTCGAGCGACTCGCTGCACTCCGCGGTCGTCGAGCTCATCGCGCTGCCGGGCGCCCGCATCCGCTACACGACGGTGCAGAACTGGTCGCAGAACGTGTTCAACCTCGTCACCAAGCGCGCGAAGGCCTACGAGGACGCGACGGTCGAGTGGGTGGACTGCAACCTCGGCTCGAAGCTCACCATGAAGTACCCAAGCGTCTACCTGCTCGGCGAGCGCGCACACGGCGAGATCCTCTCGATCGCGTTCGCCGGCCACGGCCAGCACCAGGACGCCGGCGGCAAGATCGTCCACGCGGCGCCGAACACGACGTCGAACATCTTCGCCAAGTCGATCTCCAAGGACGGCGGGCGCTCGTCGTACCGCGGCCTGCTCGAGGTCGCCAAGGGCGCCCACGGCGCGAAGTCGAAGGTCGTCTGCGACGCGCTGCTGCTCGACGAGGACTCGCGTTCGGACACCTACCCGACGATCCGCATCGGCGAGGACGACGTCGACGTCGGCCACGAGGCCACCGTCTCCAAGGTCGGCGAGGAGCAGCTCTTCTACCTCATGGCGCACGGCATCCCCGAGGACGAGGCCGGCAAGCTCATCGTCAACGGCTTCATCGAGCCGATCGTCAAGGAGCTGCCGATGGAGTACGCCGTCGAGATGAACCGGCTCATCGAGCTGCAGATGGAGGGCTCGATTGGCTGAGATCGCCGCGGCGCACCCCGAGCTCCCGACCTTCCGCGGGGTCCCCGGTTGGGAGTTCACGCCGATCGACAAGTTGGACCTCGACTCTTTTCCGGTCGCGCCGGGCGGCAGCGCGCCGAGCTCGTTCGGGCTCGACGAGGCGCCGCCGGAGGGCGCGCTGGTCATGCCGCTGGCCCAGGCGGTCGAGGAGCATCCGGAGCTGGTCGAGGCGCACCTCGGCTCGGTCGTTCGCGCCGACACGACGTTCACCGCGCGCAACGCGGCGCAGTGGACCGACGGCATCTTCGTCCACGTCCCGCGCGGCGTGACCGTCGAGACGCCGATCGTCGTCTCGACCGCGCACCAGCAGGCGGGCACCGCGCTGCACTGGCGGCTGCTCGTCGTCCTCGAGGAGGGCGCCCAGGCCTCCGTCTGGCATGAGACGAGCTCAGCTGAGGACGGCCTCGTCAACGGCGTCGTCGAGCTGGTGGTCGGCCAGAACGCGCGGCTGCGCTTCGTCGACCTGCAGGACCTCGAGGAGTCGACCTGGGTGTTCGGCAGCCAGCGCGCGACGGTCGGGCGCGACGGCTCGCTGGACTGGATCACGCTCGGCTTCGGCTCGGCCAACGGCAAGGTCTTCCAGGAGACCCAGCTGGCCGGCCCCGGCGCGCACGGCACCGTCACCGGCGCCTACGCGGCGCGCGGGCGCCAGCACCTCGACTTCGACACGCTCCAGGAGCACGCGGCGCCCGACACGACGAGCGACCTCGCCTTCCGCGGGATCCTCGCGGGCCGCTCGAGCGCGGTGTGGCGCGGCATGATCAAGGTCGATCCGGGCGCCCAGCGCACCGACGCCTTCCAGGAGTCGCGCAACCTGCTGCTCTCCAAGCGCGCGCATGCCGACGCGATCCCGGGCCTCGAGATCCTCGCCAACGACGTGCGCTGCACGCACGCCGCGGCGATCGCGCAGATCGACCGCGAGCAGCTCTTCTACCTGCGCTCGCACGGCCTGCCGGAGCCGACCGCGCAGCGCCTCGTCATCGAGGGCTTCCTCCAGGCGCTCGTGGAGCGCTTCGAAGAGGGCCCGGTGCGCGAGGCCGTGGGGGCGGCGCTGGAGCGCCGCCTCGCCACGGTCCTCGGCGACTAGACCGAGCGGCGCAGTTAGGCTCGCGGCGGTGAGCCGCGAGTTCCGCATCCTCGGTCCATTGGAGGCCGCGGTCGACGGAGCGACCGCGGCTCTGGGCGGCCCTCGCCAGCGGGCGGTGCTCGCGATCCTGCTCGCGCGTGCCAATGAGGTCGTTCCGATTGCGCGCCTCGTGGACGGAGTGTGGGGCGACGATCCGCCGGAGACCGCGGCGAACCTGCTCCAGGGCTACGTCTCGCAGCTGCGCAAGGCGTTGGGCCGCGACACGATCGTGACGCGCGGCGCCGGCTACGCGGTCACGGTCGACGAGGCGGCGTTCGACCTGCGCCGCTTCGAGCGGCATGCGAGCGCGGGCGCCGAGGCGCTGGCGAACGCGCGCGCCGAACAGGCCGCCGCCGAGTTCCGCGCGGCCGTGGCCCTCTGGCGCGGCCCGGCGCTGTCCGACCTCGCCGAGGAACCATGCGCGGGACCGATCGCCGCTCGCCTCGACGAACTGCGGCTCGTAGCGGTCGAGAGCGCGATCGAGGCAGACCTCGCCTGCGGTCGGCACCGAGAGGTGGTTGCGGAGCTCGCCGCACTGGTCGCTGAGCACCCCATGCGCGAGCGGTTTCGTGCGCTGCAGATGCTGGCGCTGTACCGGTGTGGTCGTCAGGCCGAGGCGCTCGAGGCCTTCCAGGCCGCCCGCGCCACGATGGTCGAGGAGCTCGGTATCGAGCCTGGGGCGGCGCTGCGCGACCTGCAGCGCAGCATCCTCGATCATGACCCCGCCCTCGCGGCGAGCCCGCGCGACCGGCCGCTCGAGCCGGAGCACCGGCGCGTCGTCACGGCGGTGCTTGCGTACAGATCGCTGCCGCTGCTGATGTCGCTCAGCGAATGGCTGGCGCACGCGTCCGACCGTGAGGTGGTGATGGCGAGTACCGTCGCCAGCGCGGGCGACCTCGCGGACGCCACACGACGCCTCTACCACGCGCGGGACGCGCTAGGCGTGGCCG
>DATFRW010000054.1:0-2565 GCA_035262945.1 Solirubrobacteraceae bacterium | reverse complement strand
AGGCCCTTCCAGCCCTGGCCCAGCTTCTTGCCGCGCAGGCGCGCGATCTGCGCCAGCGACTTGGCGCGGCCGACGCTGGCGGCGGCCTTCTGCCACGCCTGCCCGTCGGCGATCCGCGCCTTGCCCTCGAGCGTCTCGTCGCCGCTGATCGTCGACGAGGCCGAGATGACCTTCCACGCGCTGCCGGCCTTCGTCACGCCGATGGTGACGAGGCCTCCGCCTCCGGCGGGAAGTCCGCCGACGGTCTGGCGCAGGGTCACGGCATGCGTGGCGGTGCCCGTCAGCGCGTTGTCGGAGACGAGCTCGAGCCCGTCGGTCGAGCTCAGGCGGAACAGCGACCGGTTGCGCGCGAGCCATGCCCGCGCCGCGCCGGTCGCGTTCGACCCGGCGACCGTTGCGCCGAGCGCGCCGCCGGGCCGCACGAGCGTCGACGGCGTGCCGAAGTCGTTCCACGCCACCTGCGCCTGCAGGTCGCGTGCGTCGGCGCGCTGGCCCGCGGTGGGCGCGAGCGTGCCGGTCCGCACGTCGACGTTGGGCAGGCCGGTGGGATTGCCCTGGATGTCGGTGTTCGCCCATGCGGCAGCGGACAGGACGAGCATGACTACAGCCAGGACCAAGCCCGGCAGGAACCCTCGCAGCGCGTGCATCTGACTTCCCCTCCCCGAGGAATTGGTGTCGCGGACGGCCCCCGCCTACGACGGGTCGGGATTCAGCCACGCGTGCCGCGCCTCGTCAACGCGGAGCGACGAGCGGTGTCAGATGACTACGGAGTGATGTTTCAAGTTCCGACGAGCGCCTGATAGACGAGCCGGCGCATGGCCACCCAGTGGTCGTCGGGCCCGAAGAGCGCCTGCATGAAGAAGAGCACGGTGATGTCGTTCTCCGGGTCGATCCAGAACGCGGTCCCGGCGGCGCCCTCCCAGCGGTACTCGCCGGCCGGCGACAGCGTCCTCGCCGCGATAGGGTCGACCAGCGGCGACAGACCCAGGCCGAAGCCGTAGCCCTCGTTGCACACGAGGTCCACCAGCGGGCGCCCGAACTCCGTGAGCGTCGCGTTGCCCGGCAGGTGGTTCATCGTCATGTAGTCGACGGTGCGCGGCGCGAGGAGACGCACGCCGTCGAGCTCGCCGCGGCGCAGCAGCATCTGGGTGAAGCGGTGGTAGTCGGCAGCGGTCGAGACGAGGCCGTGGCCGCCGGCCATGAAGCGCGGTCGCTGGGTCGAGATGTGGTCGGCGATCGGGCTGGGGACCGCGGTGCCGCTCTGCGGATCGTGGAAGTACAGCGCCGCCAGCCGCGGCATCTCGGACTCCGCGACCGAGAAGCCTGTGTCGGTCATGCCGAGCGGCCCGAGGATGCGCTGCGCGAAGAGCTCGTCGAGCGGCTGCCCCGATGCGACCTCGAGCACTCTGCCGAGCACGTCGGTCGAATGCGAGTAGTTCCACTCGGCGCCGGGCTCGAACAGCAGCGGCAGCGACGCCCACGCTTCGCACGCCGAACCGAGGTCGTGGTTCTCGGGCGGGTCGAGCACGAAGCCCGCGAGGCGGTAAGCCTCGTCCACCGGGTTGGCGAACTGGAAGCCGTAGGTCATCCCGGACGTGTGGGTCAACAGGTTCCACACGGTCATCTGCTCGGCGGCCGGAGCGGTGACAGGCGCGGCCGCGAGGCCCTTGCGGTACACGCGCAGGTCGCCGAAACACGGGATGTACTTCGCCACCGGGTCGGTCAGCGACAGCGCGCCCTCCTCGTAGAGCATCATCGCCGCGACCGAGGTGATCGGCTTGGTCATCGAGTAGATCCGCCAGATCGTGTCGGGCTCGACCGGGAGGTTCGCCTCGTGGTCGCGCAGGCCCCGGTGCGACGCGTGGACGATCTTCCCGCTGCGTGTGACCACGATCGACGAGCCGCGATGCCGCCCGTTGTCGACGAGCCCGTCCAGATAGCGGTCCAGCCGCGCGAGGCGCTCGGGGTCGAACCCGGCCTCGTTCGGCTCCACCTCCGGCGTCAGCGCCACCGTCGTCGCCATGACCTCTCCTCCCTCGACGCGCGTCAGGACGGCCGGAGCCTAACGCTCCGCGTACTCTTGCGCCCCATGTCGACGACCGAGGTCCGCAACCCGGTGTTCGCCCGGCTCTTCCCGCTGTGCGGGCGGCTCATGGACCGCGAGGTCGGGCCGCTGCGCGACGAGTTGCTCGCGGGCCTCGAGGGCCGCGTCGTCGAGATCGGCGCAGGTGACGGGATGAACTTCGCGCATTACCCGCCGACCGTGCGCGAGGTCGCCGCCGCCGAGCCCGAGCCCTACCTGCGCGGAAAGGCCCTCCAAGCGGCGGCGGCCGCGCCGGTGCCCGTGTCGGTGGTCGACGCGGTCGCCGACCGGCTGCCGTTCGACGACGCGAGCTTCGACGCCGCCGTGTTCAGCCTGGTGCTCTGCACGGTGCCGGACCCCGGGGTCGCGCTGGCCGAGGCGCGCCGCGTGCTGCGGCCCGGCGGCGAGGTGCGGTTCTTCGAGCACGTCCGCTCCGCGTCGCCGCGCAAGGCGCGCGTCCAGGACGCGCTCGACCGCTGGGG
>DATFRW010000053.1:0-37765 GCA_035262945.1 Solirubrobacteraceae bacterium | reverse complement strand
GAGGACATCGTCGAGGAGGTCGTCGGCGAGATCGACGACGAGACCGATCCGGCGGGCGGCGAGATCCGGCGGCTGGCCAACGGCGACTGGTTCGTGCGCGGCCACGTCGCGGTCACCGACCTGCTCGACTACGGCCTCCAGCTCCCGGTCGACACCGACGCCTACAACTCGGTCGGCGGCTTCGTGTTCGCCGAGCTCGGCCGTCTGCCCAAGCGCGGCGACACCGTCACCGCCGACGGCTATTCGATCCGCGTGGAGTCGGTGCGCGAGAACCGCATCGAGGCCGTGCGGATCCGCGACCGGCGCTCGGCTACGCAAACCGCGAGCTAGCGCAAGTTCTCGCGCGCCGGCGCGTTGCAGCGGGCGAGGTCCGCCCCGCTCGTGGGACGGTGGCGCGGGCCGGTTGCAAGGTGGATCAGGGTGGGTCCACCCCCCACGCACAAAACGAGCGGCCCGCTTGCGCGGGCCGCTCGTCTGCTTCTGGGAGGAGGTGCACTTGCGAGGTACGTTCGCAGGGGCAGTATCTGCCCGGTTCCTCAACGCTCCCTAAAGGTGCGTCAAAGGATTGGTCAAGCACGCGGGAGGGCGTCGACGCGGTGCACCCAGGCCTCGATCGCGGGGAACGCGCCCGTGATCGGAAGGTGGTCGACGAGCACCCGGTGGAACAGCTCGTCGTCGTTGTCGGGCATGCCGAGCACGCCGTATTTCAGGAACGGGAAGGCGCAGATGTCGGCCGCGCCGACGGCCTCGCCCATGAGCCAGTCGCGGCCGTCGAGCATGTCCTCGAAGAGGTGCAGCCATCCCCGCATCTCGTCGCCGTAGTCGTGCAGCGCGTGCTCGTCGGGGCGCTCGCGCTCGAGCTCGGAGGTGATCGCGTTGGGTGGCACCTTCCACACGCGGTTGAACCACTCGATGAAGACGTCGACCTCGGCGTGGCGGGCGGGATGGGCCGGCCACAGCGGTGGATCGGGCCGCTTCTTCTCGAGCCAGGCGACGATCCGCATCGAGTCCGACACGACCTCGCCGTGGTCGGCCTCCAGCACCGGGACGAGGTCCTGGCCCGACAGGTCGGCCACCACGGAGCGGTCGTTCGGGTCGACGTCGACCCAGTCGACGGGGATCGACTTGTGGGCGAGCGCGAGGGCCACGCGCTCCACGTTGGTGGAGTAGGGGATCCGGTAGACGCGCATCGTCAGGCGCCGTTGTACAACCCCCGGCCGGTCTTGCGCCCCAAGGCCCCCTCGGCGACGAGCGCGCGCAGCCGCTCGGGGACGTCCGCGCCGATGGAATCGCCGATGGCCACGGCGACGTCGAGGCCCACGTAGTCGAGCAGCGCGAGCGGGCCCATCGGGTGCCCCGCGCCGAGCGTCATGCACAGGTCGACGTCCTCCGGCGCCATGCCGGTCTCCTCCATGAGCACGACCGCGCTGAACAGGTAGGGGAACAGGAGGCGGTTGACGACGAAGCCGGGCGTGTCCGGCACCTCGATGGGCGTCTTGCCCAGCGCCTCACACAGCGCGCGGGCGCGCTCGCGGGTGGTCTGAGTCGCGGCCGCGGGGAAGGCGAGCTCGACGAGCTTCATCTTCGCCACCGGGTTGAAGACGTGCAGGCCGACGAACCGCTCGGACGCGCCCGTGGCGCGCGCGAGGCGCTCGATCGAGAGCGAGGACGTGGTGGTCGCAAGCAGTGCGTCGTCGCCGGCCACGTGGCCGAGGTCGGCGAGGACGCCGGACTTGATCGCCTCGTCCTCGGCGACCGCCTCGACGACCGTGGTCGCCTCGCCGAGGGCGGCGAAGTCGGTCTCGACCCGTACGTGGCGCGCGTTGACCTCGCCGGTCAGCTTGCCGCAGATGATCTGCACGCTGCCGCGCGCGCGCTCAGCCGATCCGTTCGACCGCGCCCACAAGACGACCTCGCCGTGGCGCGCCGCCGCCGCGGCGAGCCCGCAGGCGATCGCGCCGCTGCCGGCTATCCCGAGTCGCTCCTCCACTGCTCCGCTCCCTCCGGTCCCGTCCTGGGGCACACTGGCTGACTGGACAGTCAACGGCGGGTAATCTACGGCACATGAGCGCACAACAGGGCCGGGAAGTGGTGATCGTCGAGGCTGTCCGTACGCCGGTCGGGCGGGGACACCTCGAGAAGGGCTACTACAAGGACACCCACCCGGAGGACCTGCTCGGCAGGTGCTACACCGAGGTGCTCGACCGCGCGGGCGTCGATCCCGCCGAGGTGGAGGACGTCATCGCGGGCTGCGTGCAGCAGTTCGGCGAGCAGGGGCTGAACGTCGCGCGCAACGCGTGGCTGCAGGAGGGCCTGCCGATCGAGGCCGCCGCGACCACGGTCGACCGTCAGTGCGGGTCGGCGCAGCAGGCCGTCAACTTCGGCTCCGCGCTCATCGCCGCCGGCATCCACGACGTCGTCATCGGCTCGGGCGTCGAGCACATGGGCCACCTGCCGTTCTCGGCGGGCATGAAGACCCAGCAGGAGTTCGGCTTCGCGTTCACGCCGAAGCTCATGGAGAAGCACAACATCGTCGGCCAGGGCCTCGGGGCCGAGATGATCGCCGACCAGTGGGAGATCCCCCGATCGGAGCTCGACGAGCTCGCCGTGCGCTCGCATCACCTCGCCGCGAAGGCGACCGAGGAGGGCAAGTTCGAGCGCGAGATGGTGCCGTTCCAGGTCAACGGCGACACCTACATGACCGACCAGGGGATCCGGCCCGACACATCGCTCGAGGCGCTCGCCGCGCTCAAGCCGGTCTTCAAGGAGGACGGGAAGATCACGGCTGGCAACTCGTCCCAGATCTCCGACGGCGCGGCCGCCGTGCTGCTCATGTCGCGCGAGAAGGCCGACCAGCTCGGGCTGCGCCCGCGGGCGCGGATCCTCGACCAGACCACCGTCGGCTGTGACCCGGTGAAGATGCTCGAAGGTCCCATCCCGGCAACCGCGAAGATCCTCCAGCGCAACGCGATGGCGATGAACGACATCGACTTCGTCGAGATCAACGAGGCGTTCGCGCCCGTCGTCGCCGCCTGGGCACGCGAGCACAACCCGGACATGGACCGCGTCAACCCGCGCGGCGGGGCGATGGCGATCGGCCACCCGCTCGGCTCGACGGGCGCGCGGCTCCTGACCACGCTGCTGCACGAGCTCGAGGACGAGGACAAGGAGATCGGCCTCGTGACCATGTGCTGCGGCGGCGGGCTGGGCACCGCGACACTGATCCAGCGCGTCTGAGCGAGGCCCTCTCCGCCGACGAAGCGCGCCGCCTCGCGCTCCGCGCGCAGGGGCTGCTCGGCGCCGACGCGCGGCGCGGCGGCCCCGCGGCGATGCTGCGGCGGCTGGGCGCGGTCCAGCTCGACACCATCTCGGTCCTCGCGCGCTCGCACGAGCTTGTGGCCTACGCGCGGCTCGGCGCGGTGCCGCGCGGCCGGATCGAGAACGCATATTGGAGCGGCCAGGCGTTCGAGTACTGGTCGCACGCCGCGTGCGTGCTGCCGGTCGAGGAGTGGCCGATGTTCGCCTTCCGCCGGCGCTGGTTCCGGGCGCGAGGGCAGCGCTGGCACAAGGTCGGCCAGGAGGCGTGCGACCGCGTCCTCGCCGCGCTGCGCGCCAACGGCCCGATGACGGTCACCGACCTCGGCGGCGCGCGGCGCGGCACCGAGTGGTGGGACTGGAGCGACGTGAAGATCGCCGTCGAATGGCTGCTCGACATCGGCGAGGTCATCTGCACCGAGCGGCGCGGCTGGAAGCGCGTCTACGACCTGCCCGAGCGCGCGCTGCCGGACGGCCTGCTCGCCGACGACCCCGACGACGCGACCTGCCTGCGGCGGCTCGTGCGCCAGGCGGGCCGCGCGCTCGGCGTCGGGACGATCGGCGACCTGGCGGACTACCACCGGCTCAAGCAGGACCAGGTGCGCGGCGTCGTGCGCGACACCGGGCTGGTCGAGGTCGCGGTCGAGGGCTGGAGCAAGGGGTGGGCGGATCCCGATGCGCTCGCCGCGCTCGGGACGCGCGGGCGCCACCGTACGACGCTGCTGTCGCCGTTCGACTCGCTCGTATGGGACCGGGCGCGCACCCTGCGCGTCTTCGGCTTCCACCATCGCCTCGAGGCGTATGTCCCCGCCGCCAAGCGCGTCCACGGCTACTTCGCGATGCCGCTGCTCGCCGGAGGGCGGCTGAGCGGGCGCGTCGATCCTGGCCGCGACGGCGCGACGCTCATCGCCAAGCGGGTGTCGTGCGAGCCGGGCGCCGCCGACGCGATGGCCGATGCGCTGCGCGAAGCGGCCGCGTGGGTCGGCTGCGACGCCGTCGCCGTGCAGGCCGTCGATCCGCCCGAGCTCGCGGCACCGCTGCGCGCCGCGCTCGCCTGACCCCGGCGGTTGCGCCGGTGCGAAGCGACGTCCGACGCCCGTACGCTCGCGGGCATGACCATGCACGTGTTCGTCGCCGGTGCGACCGGTGTGATCGGGCGCCGCGTCGTGGCGCTGCTCGTCGAACGGGGCGACACGGTTACCGCCATGACGCGCAGGCCCGACGCGGCCGAGCGCCTGCGCTCGCTCGGCGCCCGGCCCATGGTCGCCGACGCCTACGACGGCGCGGGGCTCCGCGCGGCGATGGAACAAGACCGTCCCGATGTCGTCATGCACCAGCTCACCGACCTCAGTGCGAGCGACACGGCCGCCAACGCGGCCCTGCGCACCGAGGGCACCCGCAACCTCGTCGACGCGGCGCGTGCCGCGGGCGTGGCGAGGATCGTCGCGCAGAGCGTGGCGTGGGCCTACGAGCCCGGCGAGACGCCGGCCGACGAGTCGGTCGCGCTCGAGGTCGGCGCGGACGAGCCGCGGCGCACGACCGTCCTCGGCGTCGCCGCCCTGGAAGACGCCGTGCGTGAGGTGCCCGAATGGGTCGTGCTGCGCTACGGGCTGCTCTACGGCCCGGACACGTGGTTCGCGCCCGACGGCGCGCGCGCAGAGGACGCTCGCGCGGGCCGCCTCGTCGCGGACGCCGCCGTCACGAGCTTCGTCCACGTCGACGACGCGGCCAACGCCGCCGTTGCGGCCCTCGCGTGGCCCAGCGGCAACGTCAACGTCTGCGACGACGAGCCCGCGGCGGGGACGGCGTGGGTGCCGGTGTTCTGTGCCGCGGTCGGCGCGCCGGCGCCCCCGGCCGACCCTTCCGCGCGCCCGCCGTGGGCGCGGGGCGCGAGCAACGCCCGCGCGCGCCGAGCGCTCGGCTGGGAGCCCCGCTACCCGTCGTGGCGCTCGGGCTTGGGAGCCTGAGCGTCAGTCGTCGCCGCCGCCGCGGCCCCGCCCGCGGCCACGGCCAGATCCGCTGCTGCCGCTGCCGCCGCCGTGGTCGTCGCTGCCCGACGTCGTCGTCGGGGCGGGCGCCGTCGTGGTCGTCGTCGGACGCGGCGTCGTGGTGGTCGTGGTCGGCTGCTTGCGCGCGGGCTTCTTGGGCTTGCGCTGCGTGGTCCGGGCCGGGGTCTTCGCCGGCGCCGCGGTCGTTTCGGCGGGCGCGAGCCGGACTCCGGATCCGGTGGGCGTGGGGGCGAGGCCGATCGAGTCGCGCGAGATCGCGTTGGCGGCCAGGCCGACCGCGACCGCGACGGCGAGGCCGCCGATGGCGAGGATGATGGTGCGTGCGCTCATCGGGCCACGGTCGGGGTCGGGGTGGGTGCGGTCACGGCGGGGAAGCGCAGCTCGGCGCGGGCGCCGCCCTCGGGCCGGTTGGTCAGCGCGGCGCGGGCGCCCCAGCGGCGGGCGAGGGTCTCGACGATAGCGAGCCCGAGGCCGGTGCCCGGCACGCTGCCGCCCCGGCTCGCGCTGCCGCGGTAGAAACGGTCGAAGATGCGCTCGGCTTCGTCGGCGTCGACGCCCTTCCCGTGGTCGAGCACGGCGATGAAGGCCTCGCCGGCGTCGGCGCCCCACTCGATCCGGATCGGCGTGTCGGCGGCGGTGTAGTTGAGCGCGTTCTCGACGAGGTTGTCCATCATCGTGTCGAGGTCGCCCGCCGACGCGAGGACCTGCGGCTCGCCGTCGCCGGCGACCTCGATCACGTGGCCGTCGAGCTCGGCCTGGTCGCGCCAGCGCTCCGCGGCGCGCTGCGCGAGCCCCGAGAGCGCGACGGGCGTGGGCGCAGTCGGCGGTTGGCCCTCCTGCGCGAGGCGCAGCAGGTTCGACAGCAGCTTGGCCAGGCGCTCGGCCTCGTGCTCGCCGGCGACCAGGTCGCGGCGCAGGCCGTCGTCCTCGGCTCGCAGGCTCGCCGACTCCAGACGCAGCCGCAGCCCGGTCAGCGGCGTGCGCAGCTGGTGTGAGGCGTTGGCGACGAAGTCGCGCTGGGCGTCGAGGGCGCGCACGAGGCGCTCGGTCATGTCGTTGAACGCGTTGGCCACCTCGACCTGCTCGCTGGAGCCGGTGGGCGTCGCGCGCGCGTGCAGATCGCCGCCCGCCACGCGCCGGGCGGTGCGGGCCAGCCCGCGCATCGGCCGTGACAGCGAGCCGGCGATCGCCCAGGCCAGGCCGAGCCCGAGGGCGAGCACCGCCGCACCGAGCGCGATGAGCGCGAGAACGTCGCGGCGCACCTCGGCGTGGACGGCCTTGACGCTCTGCGTGAGGCGCACGGCGCCGCTCGCGCGGCCGGCGTTCACGATCGGGACGGCGGTGTAGAGGAGGTCGGCGTTCAGCGAGTCGCTGTGGCGGGTGCCCTGTGCGGTGGCGCCGGTGAGCGCCTGGGCGATCTCCGGCCGGCTGCGGTAGGAGGTGCCGGGCGCCGCGGCGCCGTCGGAGTCCACGAGGACGTTGCCCTGCGCGTCGACGACGATCACGCGACCCCCGAGCCTTTGCGCCTGCTGGCGGGCCAGCGTGGCGAGCGCCGGCGGGTCGGTGAGGCTGCCCGACGCCGCCGCCGCGACGGCTTGCGCGCCGGTGCTGGCCTCGGCCTTGATCTCGCTGTTGACGCGCCGCGAGAAGTTCAGCGTCAGCGGGACCTCGAGGGCGATGATCGCGAAGAGCAGCACGTAGCCGAACGCGAACAGCAGTCGCAGGCGCAGGCTCATCCGGTCTCCACCGAGTCGGCGAAACGGAAGCCCACGCCGCGGACGGTGTGCAGGTAGCGCGGGTCGGACGAGTCGTCGCCGAGCTTCTTGCGCAGGCCGCTGACGTGGACGTCGAGCGTCTTCGTCGAGCCGAACCAGTTGACGTCCCAGACCTCGTCGATGAGCCGTTCGCGGCTGACGACGCTGCCCGCGTGGCCCATGAGCAGCGCGAGGAGGTCGAACTCCTTGCGGGTGAGCTCGAGCGGCTCGCCGTCGAGCGTCGCGGTGCGGGCGGAGGGGTCGAGCTCGAGGTCGCCGATCTGCAGGCGCCCTGGTGCGGGCGCGGTGACCGCGCTCGTGCGGCGCAGCACGGCCCGGATGCGGGCGACGAGCTCGCGGGCGCTGAACGGCTTGACGACGTAGTCGTCGGCGCCGAGCTCGAGGCCAAGCACGCGGTCGGCCTCGTCGCCGCGCGCGGTGAGCATGATCACCGGGATCGCGCCGCCGCCGCGCAGCTCGCGCAGCAGGTCGAAGCCCGAGCCGTCGGGGAGCATGACGTCGAGGAGGACGATGTCGGGCCGTAGGCGCATGGCCAGCTCGTGGCCCTTCGCCAGCGAGGCGGCCACCTCGGCACGGAAGCCCTCGCGTGCGAGGGCTTCCGTGAGTGGAGCCGTGATCGCCTCCTCGTCCTCGACGAGCAGCACCAGCCGGGGCTGGACATTCATGCCCTCATCGTAGGGAGGGTGCCTCCGGCAACCATGTGGTTGTCGGAGGTGGGCCCCTCCTTCGATGTCCGGGGGCTCTGCCCGTGGGTCAGTCAGTTGGTGGGACGAGGGGTCAGTCGTCTTCGGGGTGGTCGCGCCCATGGCCGCCGTGTCCGTCGCCACCACCGTGGCCGCTGTTGCCGCCGCCGGGCCCGCTGTTCGAGCCGCCGCGGTGGTTGTCGTCGCGGCCGCTGGTCGTCGTCGGGGCCGTCGCGCCGCCGCGGCGGTGGTGGTGATGGCGTTCATGCCGGCGGTGGGCCGCCCGGTCCTCGCGGCGGGTCGTGCTCGTCGTCGTGGTCGTCTCGGTGGTCCGGGCGGGCGCGACGCCAGGCGAAGCCGTGGTCGTCGAGCCCGCCAGGTCCAGCGAGTTGTCGCTCACGGCGACCATCGCAACCGCGCCGCCGGCCAGGACCGCGAAGGCGCAAATGGCCAGGAACAGGGTTCGCATGGCTAGTGGTGGCCCGCCGGATCGTCGCTGCCGCCGCCGTGCCGGCCGCCGTGGTCGTCGCCGGCGTCGTGGTTGGCGCTGGCGTCATGGTTGGCGCCGATACCGCCGCGCTCGACCTTGGTCGCGACCCAGGCGCCAGAGATGCGCGTGGCGCGGACGTCGACGCGCGACCCGGTGCGCAGCGACGAGAAGCGGATGCGCTCGAACTTCGTGCGTGCGGTGACCTTGACCTTGAGCGTGCCGCGCTCGGCGTCGCGGACCGTGAACGTCCGGGCGGAGCGGTCGACGGCGGTGACGCGGCCCTCGACGTGGCGCGTGGCGGCGGTCACGGCGGCGGGCGCGCTGGCGGCGACCGCGCCGGCGCCGGAGCCGGCGATCGCGGCGGTCGCTAGAGCGATGGTCAACTTGCTGGTCCTCATGGTGCTTGCCTCCCTGTGGGTTGGTGGACGAGAGGCAGGATCGCGAGGCGGTGGCCAGGCGACCGTCAGGAGAAGGTTCGGTGTTGGTAAAGCGGGTTCAGCCCCAGCGAAAGCCGGTTTCGCCCGCCAGCACCGCGAGCGGGCTGTCGGGCAGGCCCGCCGGCACGTCGACGTCGTTGTAGCCGCCGGGCGCGACGTCGTTGGCCGTGTCCGGGTGGAAGATCGACGCCAGGTACTGGATGTGGGCGCGGCCGGCGCCGAGCTCGAACTGGCCGCCGCCGTACATGCCGATGTCGCGCTCCTCGCAGTACGCGTAGGCCGCGAAGAGGTCGCGCAGCGGGCCCAGTCGCGAGGGCTTGACGTTCACCATGCGCGGCGGGAACGGCAGCGCCTCGATGTCGGCGACGGAGTGGACCGGCGCGTCCCAGGTGATCCGGTCGCGATACGGCAACAGGATCCGATCGGTCTCGTCGTTGAGCTTGGGGTCCTCGATCCACGCATCCGGGAACGCGTTCACGACGGCGCGGTAGAGCGCGGGATCGGCCTCCTGGTCGACGATCGTGCCTTCGTACAGGCCCTTGAAGTCGATCGAGTCGACTGCGCCGGTCGCCACGAGCGCATCGATGAGCTCGGGCGTCCAGTAGCTCGTCGCGTCGAGCTTGAAGCGCAGGCTCGGGTACAGCGCGAGCCGCCGCGCGACCGGATCCATCGACGCGTCCTCGCCGAGGTGCAGGGAAACGACGAACCGAACCGGGCGCGGCTCGCGGCCGAGGACGGCGTGCAATGACGTGCCCGCCTGTTGCAGCGCGAGGTCCAGCGCGGCGGACTCGTAGGCCCACAGGCGGTAGCGCACCGACGCCGCCCACTGCGTCGGCTGTGGCCACAGGTCGAGGGCCTCGACGTGCTCGCAGAACGACCCGAGCGTCCAGCGCCCGGCGAGCGGCTGCACCGTTCCCGCGGCCTGCAGCGCCTCGTGGTCCTCCGCGCCGTAGCTGACGTCCTCGCCGACGCCCTCGCGGCCGCCGCCGCGCAGGCGGATGTGCGTCGAGACGCGGGTGAACTCGGTCGACACCTCGCGCTCCATGCCTTCGAGCGCGTAGTCCTCGACCTCGAGCGGGAGCGCGGCGAGCCGCTCCTCGAAGAGGCTCATTGCTCGAGCCTCGCCACGAGCTCCTCGAGGCGCAGCTCCTCGAGCCCCTTGCCGACGGCGTCAAGCTCGGCGGCGCAGTACTCGACCAGGCCGCGGCCCTCGCGGACGAGGTCAAGGGTCTCGCGCAGCCCGGCCTCGCCGGAATCGAGGCGCTTGATGATCGCCTCCAGCCGCGCCGTGGCGGCCTCATACGTCAACTCAGTCATCGTCCTCGATAGTGGCATCAACGTCGGCGTCGGCGAAGCGCAGCCGCACCGCGCGGGCCGCCCGCGCGGCCTCGGCGCTGGTCACGACGTTGCCGTCGCGGTCGTCGACGATCGCGTAGCCGCGTTCGAGCACCCGCTCCGGGTCGTGGGCGGCGAGCGCGAGCGTGAAGCCGTCGAGCGCGGTGCGGCGGGCCGCCCGCTCGGGCCCGGATGCGGCGGTCGCACGCCTGCCGAGCGCCGCGGCGCGGGAAGCCGTCGCGGCGCGCTCGTCGCGCGCCCGGCGGGTCGCGCTCGCGCGGACCTCGCGCAGCTTCTGGTGCAGCCGCGCGCGCTCGCGCGCGACGTGCTCGCCCGGTGCGCGCGACAGGTGGGCCAGGTGGCGGGCGCGGTCAAGCACCGCGCGGCGGGCGTGCAGCGCAAGCCGGCCGGCGCCGGCGCGCAGCGCGGCGCGCGCCTCGCCGCAATGCAGCGGCACGGCCGTCTCCGCAGCGTGCGTCGGGGTCGAGCAGCTCACCGCGGCGACGTCGTCGAGCAGCGTGCGATCCGTGTGGTGGCCGACCGACGCGATCACCGGCACGCGCAGCAGCGCCACGGTGCGGCACAGCGTCTCATCGCAGAAGGCGAACAGGTCGGCCAGCGAGCCGCCGCCGCGCGCGACCACGATGACCTCGACGTCGTCGATCGCCGCGAGGTCCTGCAGCGTGCGGGTGATCGCCGGCGCCGCGTGGCGGTCCTGCACCGGCGCGAACCCCCACACGAGGCGGCCCGCCCACCCGCGGCGGCGCAGCCCGGCGAGCACGTCGTCGCGCGCCTTGCCGCCCTCACCGGTGACCACGCCGATGCAGCGCGGCAGCAACGGGCGCGGGAGACGGCGCTGCGGCTCGAACAGGCCCTCGGCGGCGAGCGCTCGGCGCAGGACCTCGAGCTGGGCGAGCAGATCGCCCTCGCCGGCCAGGCGCAGGCCGCTGACCGCGAACGAGAACGACGGCGACGCCGTGCGCGAACCGGCGTAGTAATCGGGCCCGCCGGCCACGACGACCTTCGCGCCGTCGGTCAGCGCGCCCGCGGGCACCCTCAGCGCGTCGAAGTCGTCGCGCCACATCGAGCACGGCACCGCGCCCTCGGCATCGCGCAGCTCGAACCACACCCGCGCGCGTCCGGCGCGCAGGCCGAAGACCTCCCCGAAGAGCTGCACGCGGGCGCGCTTGCGCAGCTCGTCGCGCAGCTTGGCCGCGTAGGCCCCCACCGGGAACGGCCCGGCATGGGGCGAGCCGGCGATGCCCTCGGGTCGGGCTCTCTGATCAGCCACCCCACACACCATAAGGAGGGCCGAAGATGCGTCGAACGGCTGTTCAGCCCTGCTGGAAGGCGGCCGATAGGACTGGCGATGGTCCCTCACGACCACCGCGCGGACACCGTCGCGCGGCTCACCGGCCTGCTCGAGGTCACCCGGCTCGTGCGCAGCGAGCAGGACCTCGGCGCGCTGCTGCCCGCGATCGCCGCCGCGGTGAGCGAGGCGATGGGCTACCGGACCGTCGTCATCTCGGTCTACCGCCCGGCGTGGGACGACTTCCGGGTCGAGACGGTCCACGGCTCCGAGGAGGGGCGCGCCACCCTCCTCGGCCAGGAACGCAGCTGGGAGGAGTGGGCGCCGCTGTTCGATCCCGGCTTCGAGCGGCACGGCTGCTTCTTCCTGCCGTGGGACAAGTTCGACTGGTCCTGGGACACCACGGTCTCGTTCGTCCCCGACCTCGAGGTGGTCGACGCGCCCGACGCGTGGCACCCCGAGGATGCGCTCTTCGTGCCGATGCGCCACAGCGACGGCCACCTGCTCGGGATCATGTCGGTCGACGAGCCGCTCTCCGGCCGCAGGCCGTCCGAGGACGACCTCGCGGTCCTCGCGGCGCTGGCCGCCCACGCTGCGCAGGCGGTGCAGGACGCCCAGGCCGCCGCCGACGCCGCCCGCCACCGCACCGCCCTCGAGCACCTCCTGCGCGTCTCCTCCCGCCTCACCGAGGCGCTCTCGATCGAGGCGATCCTGCACGAGGTCTGCGAGGGGATCCGGGCCGCGCTGAGCTTCGGCAACGTCTCGGTCGATCTCGTCGACGCGACCACGCAGCGAGCCGTGCCGCGCGCGGTCGTCGGATGGACGCACGAGGAGGTCGAGGACTCGCAGAGCGCCGACGTCGAGGTCCTGCGGCGGCTCCTCGACCCGCGCTTCGAGATCGAGGGGTGCTTCCTGCTCCCCGGCGACGAGGCGTGCGCGCGCCTGGGCATCGCCCGCCCGACCTACGAGTCGGCCCGCAACGGCCGCGGTCCTCTTGCCTGGAACCACCACTGGCTCGTCATCCCGCTGCACGACCGCGGCGGCACCCTGGTGGGCGTCATCTGGGCCGACGAGCCCGCCGACCGCCTGCTGCCGTCGACCGAGCGCCTGCAGGCGCTGCGGATGTTCGCCAACCAGGCGGCGACCGCCGTCGTCTCCGCCGCGGCGTTCGCGGAGATGCAGTTCCTCGCCGACCACGACCCGCTCACGCGCGTCGGTAACCGCCGCGCGTTCACCCGCCGGCTGGCCGAGGAGGTCCACCGCGCGGCGCGCTACGGGCAGCGCTTCGCCCTGGCCATCCTCGACGTCGACGGCTTCAAGGCCCTGAATGACCGCGACGGCCATCTCGCCGGCGACGTCGCGCTCGAGGCGATCGGCGACGTCCTGCGCGACAGGCTGCGGCGGTCGGACAGTGCGTTCCGTCTCGGCGGCGACGAGTTCGCGGTGATCCTCGACGAGGCGGGCACCGCCGAGGCGACGCAGGTCGTCATGCGCATCGCCGACGGCATCGCCGCCATCGACGCGGGCGAAGGACACCGGCTGCGGGCGTCGTTCGGCGTCGCGCTGGGCGACGGCGCGCCCGACCCGGAGGCGCTCCTGCGCGCCGCCGACGCGGCGATGTACGAGGCCAAGCGCGCCGGCGAGGGCGTCCGCTTCGCCGTGGTCAGCAGCACTTGACAGGGTGTTAGGGTCCGCCCCCTTGTGGACCTGACCCTGTCCCCCTCCGAAGAGGCCTTCCGCGACGACCTGCGCGCGTGGCTCGAGGGCAACCACCCCGGGCGCGAGCCCGAGGGCGACCTCGCCGGCTTCGAGTTCCGCCGCTCGTGGCAGCGCAGCCTGCACGACGCGGGCTGGGCGGGCGTTGCCTGGCCGAAGGAGTACGGCGGCCGGGGCGCGACGCTCGTCGAGCAGGCGATCTTCAACGAGGAGTTCGTCCGCGCGCAGGCTCCGAGCACCGCCAACGTTCTGGGCCTTGCGATGGGCGGGCCTACGGTCATCGCCCATGGCACCGAGGAGCAGAAGCGCCGCTACCTCGAGCCGATCCTGTCCGCCGAGGAGATCTGGTGCCAGGGCTTCTCCGAGCCGGGCGCGGGATCCGATCTGGCGTCCGTCAAGACGCGCGGGGTCCGCGACGGCGACGACTGGGTCATCACCGGCCAGAAGGTGTGGACGACGATGGCCCAGCACGCGAAGTGGTGCATGCTCGTCGCGCGCACCGACCCCGGCGCGCCGAAGCACCAGGGCCTGACGTACTTCCTCATGGACATGGAGCAGGACGCCATCCAGGTGCGTCCGCTGCGGCAGATCACCGGTGAGGCCGAGTTCAACGAGCTGTTCATCGAAGAGGCGCGGATCCCGCACGAGAACATCGTCGGCGGGGAGGGCAACGGCTGGGCGGTCGCGATCACGACGCTCATGCACGAGCGCGCCACGCTCGCGTTCGGGCTGCAGATCGCCGTGAAGCGGGCGCTGCGCGAGCTCATGGACGCCGCGCGCGAGTCCCGCGCGAGCCGCGACCTGATCGTCCGCGACCGCCTGGCGCAGCTCTACATCGAGTCCGAGGTGCTGCGCCTGAACGCCTACCGCGGGCTGAGCGCGATCATGCGCGACGGCGTGCCCGGCCCCGAGGGCTCACTGGGCAAGTGGCATTGGGCCGAGGTCAACCAGGCGCTCACCGAGCTGGCGATGGACCTGCGCGGCCCGGAAGCGGTGCTCTACGACGACACCTGGACGTTCCGCTTCCTGCGGGCCCGTGCCAACTCGATCGAGGGCGGCACCACCGAGATCCTCAAGAACATCGTCGCCGAGCGCGTGCTCGGGCTGCCGCGGATGCGCTGATGAACTTCGACCTCACCGACGACCAACGCGCCATCCAGCGCACCGCGCGCGACTTCCTGGCCGACGCCTACAAGCCCGCCGAGGTGCGGCGGCTGGCCTACGACACGACGCGCGGCTTCACCGACGAAGGCTGGGCGGCGATCTGCGATCTCGGCTGGCCGGCGCTGCTCGTTCCCGAGGACCACGGCGGGCTCGGCCTCGGCGTGATCGAGCTGGCGGTGGTGCAGGAGGAGCTCGGAGCGTCGCTCGCCCCCTCGCCGTTCCTATCGACCGTGGCCGCGGCCGCGGTCATCGCCGACGCTGGCAGCGACGAGCAGCGCGAGCGCTGGCTACCGGCGCTGGCTGCCGGCGAGGCACGCGGCGCGGTCGCCACGTTGGTCGACGACGTCGGCTGGACCGCGGTCCCCGACGCCGACGGCGCCGACGTGATCGTCGTGCGCGAGAACGACGCCTGGTCGCTCGTCGCCGACACGAGCGCGGAGGCGGTTGAGGCGCTCGACTCGACGCGTCGCCTGTGGCGGGTGCGCGCGGAGGGCGACCTCGAGCCGCTCCCGGGCGAGGGCGAGCGGGCCTTCGACGTCGTCGCGGTGGCGCTGGCCGCCGAATCGGTCGGCGTCGCCCGGCGCGCGATGGACATGGCGGTCCAGTACGCGAAGGAGCGCGAGCAGTTCGGCCGGCCGATCGGTGCCTACCAGGCGATCTCGCACGCGTGCGCGCAGATGCTGCTCGAGGTCGAGGGCGCGCGCTCGACGACCCTCTACGCGGCGTGGGCGCTCGACAACGAGCCCGAGTCGGGGCCGCTCGCCGCGTCGATGGCCAAGGCGTATGCGTCGGATGCGGGCTGGCGCGTGCCCGCGGCGGCGCTGCAGGTCCACGGTGGGATCGGCTTCACGTGGGAGCACGACCTGCACCTGTGGCTCAAGCGCGGCAAGGCGAACGCCTACCTGTGGGGCGACAGCCGCGCCCACCGCGACCGCGTCGCGAACCTCATCGGTCTGTAGACGAAAGAAAGTCCCCTGCGCGGCGCGCGGGGTGAGACGATCGGCGCTGATGAGACGTGGGGGGGCGATCGTCACGCTTCTCGCCGCGGCCGCGCTCGCCCCGGCCGCCGGCGCCACCGTGCACGGCACCGTCGACGCGAGCGGGCTCACCCTCACCGACATCACCGGCACGGCCGACCACGTCACGCTCGACACGAACAAGACGGGCATCTTCGCGACGGTCAGCGACGGCACGCTCGTCCCCGCCTGCCCGCTGACGAGCGCGAAGTTCCATGGCTTCCAGTGCGCGCCGGCACCGCTCGTGCGCCTCGACGTGGGCGGCGGCAACGACGAGGTCGACGCGTCGCGGCTCGCCACGCCGCTGCAGGCGACGCTCGGCCCCGGTTCGGACGTGCTCGTCTCGGGATCGGGCAACGACACGATCGCCACCATCGCGGACGGCGTCCGCGACGTCGTCGTCTGCGGGGCGGGCAACGACGTCGTCGAGGGCGTCGCGGACCCGAACGACGACATCTCGGGCACCTGCGAGACCGCGCGGCGCAGCTTCACGCCGGCGATGCTGCCCAAGACCGTCACCGCCGCCGCGCCGGCGACGATGACGCTGCGGATCGGGCGCGCCAACGTCGCGCTGGGGTTCGCGGCGACGCTCGCGACTGCGCCGCCGAAGGGCGGCAAGGCACGCACCCTGGCGCGCACGACCGTCCCCGCCACGACGGGGCCGGTGAAGCTCACCTTCAAGCTCCCCAAGCTCAGCCGCGGCTTCCTCAGCAAGCGGCCGAGCATCCGCGTCCAGGCCTCCGTCACCGCGATCGGCGCCGATGGCCGCCGCTACCCGCTGAGCCTGCACTCGCAGCCGCCCGGGCCGCATCCCAAGCTCACGACGCTGTTCGACAACCAGGTCCGCCTGGTCATCCCCGCGCGGCTGCGGCACCCCCGCGGACGCTAGGGCTCGTCGGGCAGCCCGAAGGCGGGGAACACCGCGGGCGTGAGGAAGCAGGTGGCGTCGCAGATCGCCTCGCCGCGGAACGAGATGATGTGGATCGCGTTGGGCACGAAGCGCCCTTCGTCCTCGACCCACCGGTAGGTCCCGAAGGCCGGCTGCGCGTTCGCGTGGATCGGGATGAACCGGCGCCGGATCGAGAGCGGGCCGCGCGGCAGGAAGGCCCGGATCGCGTCGCGCCCGGCGAACCATTCGGCGTTCGGCGGCATCGAGAACGACGCATCCTCGGCGAGCATCGCGACCACCGCGTCGACGTCGCCGCGCTCCCACGCGTCGACGTAGCTCTCGACGAGCTCGCGCACGCGCTCGTCGCCCACTGCCCGCAGCGTCGCCTGCTGGGTCTGGTCGGGCAGCTTCTCGTCGACGGTCGCGCGGGCGCGCTGCATCGCGCTGTTGACCGACGCGGTCGTGGTGTCGAGCGTCGCGGCGACCTCCTTCGCCGAGAACCCGAGCACCTCGCGCAGGATCAGCACCGCCCGCTGGTTCGCCGGGAGGTGCTGTAGCGCGGCGATGAACGCGAGTTCGACGCTCTCGCGCTGGTCGTAGCGCGCCTCGGGCGCGGCGAAGCCGTCCTCGAGCCCGAGCCGCTCGTCCGGGTAGGGCTCCACCCACACCGACTCGACCAGCGGCTCGCCGACGGTCGCCATCGGGTCCGCGGACGGCGCGTAGTCGATCGGGACGACCCGCTTCGGCCGCCGCTCCAGCGCGGTCAGGCAGGTGTTCGTCGCGATCTTGTAGAGCCAGCCGCGCAGCGAGCTGCGGCCCTCGAAGTTCGGCAGCGCGCGCCATGCGCGCAGCAGCGCCTCCTGCAGCGCGTCCTCGGCGTCCTGGGCCGAGCCGAGCATCCGGTAGCAGTGCGCGTGCAGCTCGCGACGGTGGCCCTCGATCAGTCGGCGGTAGGCATCCTCGTCGACGACGGCGGTGGCGCTCATGCGCCACCCAGGTTACGCGTAGATGTTCTCGACGTAGTCGCGCAGCATGCGGGTCGCCGAGAACCGCGGGCCGTTCGTCCGCAGCGAAGCCTTGGTGCGCGCCAGCCACGCTCGCGGAAGCCCGTCGCCGTCGCGGTTGTAGAACTCGGGCACCACCTCGTCGTGGAGCAGCCGCATCAGCTCGTCGGCGTCGCGCGCGTCCTGGGCGTGGTGGTCGTCGTCGATCTCACCGCTGAGCGCCCAGCCGTTCGCGCCGTCGTAGGCCTCCGCCCACCAGCCGTCGAGCACGCTGAGCTGCAGGCCGCCGTTGACCGCCGACTTCATCCCGCTGGTGCCGCTGGCCTCCAGCGGCGGGCGCGGCACGTTGACCCAGACGTCGCAGCCGCGGACGAGCCGCGCGGCGATGCTGAGGTCGTAGTCGTCGAGGTAGGCGACGCGGTGGTTGATCTCGGGGATGCCCTTGGCCGAGAACAGCTCCTGAAGGCTGCGCTTGCCGTCGTTGTCGCGTGGGTGCGCCTTGCCCGCGAGCAGGATCTGCACCGAGCGCTCGCCGGACAGCAGGTCGCCGATGCGGCGGGCGGCGTGCAGCAGCAGGTGCAGCCGCTTGTAGGTGGCCAGCCGCCGCGCGAAGCCGATCGTCAGCACGTCGGGCCCGAACTCCGGCGCCTCGACGTATTCGCGCGGCTCCTCGCGGCCGAGGCGGTCGACCATGCTGCGGCCGCGCGCCCACTGCGCCAGCGCGGCGCGCTGCTCGTTGCGCACGCGCCAGAGGTCCGCGTCGTCGATCGCGTCGACGGGCGCCCACGTTTCGGGGTCGGCCGCCCGCGCCATCCAGCCGGCGCCGAGGTGGCGGTCAAGGAGCTCGCGCATCGGGTCGCCGACCCAGGTGGGGATGTGCACGCCGTTGGTGACGTAGCCGATCGGCACCTCGTCCTCGACGCAGTCGGGCCACATCGCGGCCCACATGCCGCGCGCGACCTCGCCGTGGCGCCGGCTGACGCCGTTCGCCGCGCGGCTGGTGCGCAGCGCGAACTGGGTGACGCCGAACGGCTCGCCGTCGTCGTCGGGGCGCGTGCGGCCCATGCTGATGGCAGCGTCGAGGTCGATCCCGACCTCGACGGCGAGCGGGCCGAAGGACTCGGCGACGAGCGCGGGGTCGTAGGTGTCGTTGCCGGCGGGCACCGGCGTGTGGGTGGTGAACACCGTGCGCGCGCGGGCGGCGTCGATCGCGGCGTCGAGCACCGCCCCGGCGGCGACCTCGCCGCGCGCGAGCTCGAGCGACGCGAACGCGGCGTGGCCCTCGTTGAGGTGCACGACCGACGGGTCGATGCCCAGCGCGCGCAGCGCGCGCATCCCGCCGACGCCGAGCAGCGCGTATTGCGCGAGGCGCAGGTCGCGGGTGCCGGTGTAGAGGCGCGAGCTGATCCAGCGCGCGACCGGGCCGTTCTCGGGGCGGTCGGCGTCGAGCAGGAACAGGGGCACGCGGCCGACCGCGACGCGCCACACCTGGGCGACGACGTCCTCGTCGCCGATCGGGACCGTCACCTCGAGCGGCTGGCCGTCGTCGCCGCAGACGAGCGCCGCGGGCTGGCGGATGGGATCGGTCGGGACCCACGACTCGTGCTGCCAGCCGGAGGCGTCGATGTGCTGGCGGAAGTAGCCCTGGTGGTAGAGCAGGCCGACCGCGACGAGCGGCAGCGCGCGGTCGGAGGCCTCCTTGAGCATGTCGCCCGCGAGCGCGCCCAGGCCGCCCGAGTAGATCGGCAGCGACGCGTGGATGCCGTACTCGGCGCAGAAGAAGGCGACCGGGTGCTCTGGTGTGACCCGTCCGGCCGGCACCGGAGCGCGGGCGAGGTCCGCGCTGATCGTCTCGTCCAGGGCGCGGGCGCGCTCGACGAGTTCCGGGTCCGCGGCGGCGCGCTCGAGGCGCTCGGCCGAGGTCTCGGTGAGCATGCGGATCGGGTTCTCGCCCGCGAGCTCCCAGCGCGCTGGGTCGACGGCGCGGAACGTGTCAGCGCCGCCCGGCGTCCACGACCAGCGCAGGTTGTAGGCGGCGCGCGCCAGCGGCGCCAGCGGATCGGGCAGGCGCGCCGCAAGCGCGTCGGCGGCGCGTTCGATGTCCTCGCTTCCGAGCGGCACGGGCGCGGATGATGGCAGCGCGCGTGGCTAGGCGGCGTCGTCGTTCAGCGACGGCAGCGGGACGAGGCCGTCCTCGTGCGGGGCGCCGCGGTACTCGCCGTCGAACGCGAGCTTCTCGAGCCGCGCGATCTCGCGCTCGCCTTCGAGACGCGCGGGGTCGCCATCGGGCAGCCCGCCGATGAGTCGCGCGATGCGCCCGCGGATCTGCAGCGCGAAGTGCGGCGTCGAGGCGCCCATGAGCTGGCGCACGTCCTCGACGGTGACCTCGTCGCGCTGTCTGATCGGGCTCTCGGATTCGCTCACGGAGACTGCCTGGTGGTGCTGGCCTTGCGGATCTCGAGCAGGGAGTCTATGCGGGCCTGCGTCGGCACCGAGATCGCCTTGTCGTCGCCGATCACCCAGCCGTGGTTGTAGACGCCGCGCACGGGGTCGCGGGTGTAGCCGGGCTGGATGTCGAGCAGGTACTGGCCGACGGCGCCGTCGAGCCCGAACGGGGTGGCGAGCACGAGCAGCGGGCCATACGTGCCGCTCACCGAGAGCGGCGCGGCCGCGGCGGCGTCGAGCGGGCGGTCGGTGCGCGCGAACACGATGCCGTGGCCGGGGTCGACGACGCCCCAGCCGAACGTCGGGTCGGTGTAGCGCGCAAAGGCGATCGCGTTGTCGACGGGATTTTGGGCGCCGATCCGCTTCACGGTGCCGAGCTTGCGCAGCGCGGTGACCGTCTTGCTGCTGACGGTCGTCGGCGGGCCGAGGACGTAGATGCGCGGCTGGCCGTGGGCCTTGAGCGCGGCCTGGGTCTCCGGCGGGACGCTGTCGCGGTGGACGAAGAGCACGGGGTCGCCGGCCTTGGCCGCCCAGGCGGCGGCGGGCATGGCGAACGCCGGGTCCTCGGCGGACACGACCACGATCCGATCGGAGGTCGAGCCGCGGGCGGCGGTCTGGAACGCGTCGATCGCGCGCGCCAGCGCGAAGGGGTCGCGGCCGTTGATGTCGCTCGTGCGCACGCCCGGGGGGCGCGCGACGTCGCCGACGCGGATGATCTGCGCGCCGCCGGCGGCCTTGGCGCCGCGCGGGCGCAGCGCGACGAGCGCGTCGCGCGTCGCGGGCGGCATGTCGGGGCCGTTCGATAGGAGCACGGCGGCGCGGATCGGCGACGATGCGAGCACCGCGCCCGCGACGCCCGCGCGCCAGTCGCGCGCGTCGATGAGCGCGACGGCGTTGGGGCGGTTGGTCGCGGTCGTCGACGGGAACACGGCGCGCGCCACACCGGCCGCGTCGGCGATCGGGTCGGCGCCCGCCACGCGCGTCGTGTTCTTGGTGGCGAACGCCGGGAAGCCGAGATCGGTGGGCGCCTCGGACTCGCTGCTCTTCACCCCGAGGTTCGGCTTGTCGGCCGCGGTCGTGCTCGAGCCGCCCTGGTGGCGACCGCACGCCGCCGTGGCGAGCCCGGCGGCGAGCAGGCAGATGAGTGCGACAGCGCGACGCATTGGCGCCCGAGGGTACGAGAGGCGCCCGACGCGTGCGCGGGTCGCGTTCGCATGCGCTCCGCGCACATCTGTGCGCACTTGTCTGAACGTTCGTGTAGGGTGCCGCCGATCAACGCCGAATCCCTGGTCAACCGGGGAACGGGGGACCCAGAAGTTGGGGCGAGTCTCACGGGTTGGAGGGCCCGTGAGAGGCGCAGGCTCTTTCAGCGCTAGCCCGTCAGCTAACCCCGCAGGCCGACGAGAGAGGGAAAGACGTGCCGGGCAAGGCTCTGTGGGGGAGCGTGTTGGTGCTGTGGCTGATGCTGTGCGCTTCGGCCTCGGCCCAAGCCCCGACGCCGCCGCCGGCCCCGTCGACGGGCGGCGCGGCCTACGGGGTGGTCTTCCAGCCCACGGTGCCCGGTGCCGTCGCGCAGGTCATCAACGGCGTCGCCTACGCGCCCGACCAGGCGCCCGATCAGGTCAAGCAGGCGATCTGGGCGGCCAACACGATCATCGGCCTGCCGTATCGGCGCGGTGGCGGCCACACGCTTCGCTTCGTCGACAGCGCCTACGACTGCTCCGGCACCGTCTCGTTCGCGCTGCACGGCGGCAGCCTGCTGCGGGTGCCGCGCGACTCGTCCTCGTTCATGCGCTTCGGCGCGGGCGGCGCGGGCACGTGGATCACGGTCTACACGAACCCGAGCCACGCCTTCGCGGTCATCGCGGGCGTGCGCCTCGACACGAGCGCGGCCGGTGACCCGAGCGGTCTGTCGGGCCCGCGCTGGCGGCCGAACCTGCGCTCGACGCGCGGGTACAAGGCGCGCCATCCTGTGGGGCTCTGAGTCGCGTCTACGTCAGCCTGCCGCTCACCGGCCCGGCGGCGGCCGCCGGCCGTGACGTCCTCCGCGGCGCGCAGCTCGCGCTCGGCGCCGCGCGCGGCGAGGTGCCCGAGATCGTCGTGCTAGACGGGTTTGCAGCGGACCGCGACGCGCAGGCGCTGGCCAACGCCCATCGCGCGGTGGGCGACGACCAGGCCCTCGCCTACCTCGGCGACTTCCACTCGTCGCAGGTCGAGGCGACGGCGCGGGTGACGGGGGAGGCCGGGCTGCTGCAGGTCGCCCCGGTCGCTTCGTATTCCGAGTTGCGCGGCGAGACGCTCGTGCGGCTCATGCCGCACGACGGCGTCGGCGCTCGCGCGATCGCGGAGTGGCTCGTGCGTGCTCGCGTCCGCGAGGTGCTCGTGGTGCACGACTACGGCGACCAGTACGGCGAGCCGGTCGGCGCGATGTGCGCCGAGGCCGCGCGCTCGCGAGGGTTGAAGGTACGCATCCGGCGGGTGTGGGACCACGACGAGCGGCCGGCCGACGATCTGGGCGACGCTGAGGCGGTGCTGTACGTGGGCGTCGCCGGGTCGGGCGCGGTCGGCCTCTGGCACGACCTCCACGCAGCCGACCCGCGGCTGTGGCTGCTGGGCAGCGAGGGCGTCGCGGTGCCGTGGCTGGCGCGGGCGCTCGAGCCGACCGCCGCCGCGCGCACGCGCTTCTTCGTGGCCAACCGCGGGCCGCTGGCGTTCTACGGCTTCGAGGCGATGGCGTTGGTGCTGGACGCGCTCGCCGCTGGCAGCGACCGCGCGGCCGTCGCGCGCTTGGCGCGCTCGACCCGCGACCGCGAGTCGATCCTCGGCCGCTACTCGATTGATGCCGAGGGGCACACGACGACGACGGCTTACGGGCGGTTGGCGGTGGTGGGTGGGGAGTTGGTGTGGGACAACGCGATGTGAGGCGTTGCCTTGGTGGCGGGCCAGGCAATGAGGGTGAGGAGGTTGGCGGGGGCGCAGTCGCGGGCGGTGTGGCTCGGCGCTGGCGGCCGAACTGCCCCGAAAAGCTCCCGGAAACCGAGAGAAATCCGCGACAGTTCGCGCCCGCCGCCCGAACTGCCCCGATTTAGCCGCGGTTTCCGCGGCCAGAACGCGACAGTTCGCGCCCACCCACCCTCATTGCCCGGCCACGCGGCGTCGCTGACGCAGCGCGGACGACGTCAGTACTCCACCCGATCCGGCTTCGCCGCCCACGCCACGAACGGCGTCTCCGCCTCCGGATGCACGACCCGCCGCATCGGCAGCGACCGCGCGCCCGGGGGCAGCGCGATCTCGTCGTAGACGAACGCGTCGTCGAAGCCGGCCTCGGCCGCGTCCTCGCGCGTCGCCGAGAAGAAGACCGCGCGCGGGCGCGCCCAGTAGATCGCGCCGAGGCACATCGGGCAGGGCTCGCAGCTCGCGTAAAGGTCGCAGCCGTCGAGCTGGAAGGTGTTCAGCGCCGTGCACGCCGCCCGGATCGCGCCGATCTCCGCGTGCGCCGTCGGGTCGTTCGTGCCGACGACCTGGTTGTGCGCCGTGGCGATCACGTCGTCGCCGCGCACGACGACCGCGCCGAACGGGCCGCCCTCGCCGGACTCGACGCCCTGCAGCGCGACCTCGAACGCCAACAGCAGGAACTCCTCGCGCGGTTCCATCAGTCCTCCTGACTCGCGGCCGCCTCCTCGAGCGCCCGGCGCTCGAGGATCTGCTCGCGCTCGGCCAGCCGGTTCGCTCGCCGCAACTGTGCCTCGGCCTCGCGCCGGCGATCCTCGGGCGACGACGCGACCAGTGTCGGCACCGGGATCGGGCGCCCGTCGTCGTCGATCGCCACCATCGTCAGGTAGGCGCTGTTCGTGTGGCGCACCTCGCCGGTGCGCGGGTTCTCGGACTCGACCCGCACCCCGACCTCCATCGACGTCCGCCACGCCGCGTTGACCGACGCGCGCAGCGTGACCAGATTGCCGATGTGGATCGGCAGCAGGAACGTGAGCCGATCGGCTCCGGCGGTGACCACGCGCGAGTGGCTGTGGCGCACCGCGGCGACCCCCGCAACCTCGTCGATCAGCTTCATCACGACCCCGCCGTGCACGAAGCCTCCCGCGTTGGCATCGGTCGGGCCCATCCACTGCACGAGCACACTGCGCGAGTCCTCGACTGTGCGCGCGAGTTCCACGCTCCACTACGCTAGACCAAAGCCAAAGTCGTCCAGCGATCGAGGAGTCCGTATGCCCGGCATGGGCGGACGCATGTCCACCGTCATCAAGGCCAAGATCTCGAGACTGCTCGACCGGGCAGAGGATCCCGGCGAGACGCTCGACTACAGCTACCAGAAGCAGCTCGAATCGCTGCAGAACGTCAAGAAGGGCATCGCGGACGTCGTCACCGCGAAGAAGCGCCTTCAGATGCAGAGCCAGAAGCTCGAGCAGTCGGTCGTCAAGCTCGACACCCAGGCTCGCCAGGCGCTCTCCGCCGGCAACGAGGAGCTCGCCCGCACCGCGCTCGAGCGCAAGAACGTCGCCCAGACCGAGTTGCAGTCGCTCGACCAGCAGGTCACCGAGCTCGAGGCCCAGCAGGAGAAGCTCACCGAGTCCGAGCAGAAGCTGCGCGGCAAGATCGAGGCCTTCCGCACCAAGAAGGAGGTCATGAAGGCGCAGTACTCGGCGGCCGAGGCGCAGGTTCGGATCTCCGAGGCGGCCACCGGCGTCGGCGAGGAGATGGCCGACGTCGGCCTCGCGATGCAGCGCGCCGCCGACAAGACCGAGCAGATGCGCGCACGCGCCGACGCGGTCGCCGAGCTCGAGGCGGCCGGCACCTTCGACGACCTCACCACGCTCGGCACCGGCCAGGACGACATCGACCGCCAGCTCGCCGAGCTGTCGAGCTCGAGCCAGGTCGAGGATGAGCTGAGCAAGATGAAGGCCGAGCTGGGCCAGGGCTCCGGGGGCGGCGAGTCCAAGCAGCTCGAAGAGGGGCAGGGCTCGTGATCGTCCGGATCTCCAACGAGGGCCAGTACCGCATCGACGACGCCCTGCACGGTCGCCTCAACGACCTCGACGACGCGGCGGTGGCGGCCGTCGAGGCCGACGACGAGGACGCCTTCCACGAGGTGTTCGAGGAACTGCTCGACCTCGTGCGCAAGGAGGGCCACGAGCTCGCCGACGACGACCTCGAAGCCTCCGACGTCATCCTCCCGCCCGCGGACCTCACCTTCGTCGAAGCTGGCGAGGAGTTCACCGGCGACGGGCTGATCCCCGAGCCGGCCGAGAGCGCCGGCTAGGACAGCGGCAGGTCGGCGCGGATCTCGGTCCCCGCGCCGGGCGGGCTCGAGATCTCCATCCGGCCGCCGAGCGCCTCGACGCGATCGATGAGGCCGCACAGGCCCGAGCCGCGGCTCTGGTCCGCGCCACCGACCCCGTCGTCGGACACCTCGACCCGTGCCTGCCCGTCTCGCCGGGCGACGCGCACGCGCGCCTCGGAGGCCTGCGCGTACTTCGCCACGTTGGTCAGCGCCTCGGAGACGACGTAGTAGACGGCGGCCTCGACCGGCGGGGGCAGCCGGCCGTCGAGCGCGACCTCGATCTGCACCGGCAGCGGCGCCCGGTCGGCCAGCGAGTCGATCGCGGCGCCGAGCCCGTGGTCGGTGAGGACCGCCGGATGCAGGCCGCGCGCGATTTCGCGCAGTTCTTCGAGCGCGCGCGTCAGCTCGGTGCCCGCCTCGTCGAGCATGAGGCGCAGGTCCGGGTCGCCGTCGGCGCGGCGCGCCGCGAGCCGCACGGCGAGCGAGGTCGCCACGAGCCGCTGCTGGGCCCCGTCGTGCAGGTTGCGCTCCAGGCGCCGGCGCTCGGCATCGCCGGCCTCGACGATCCGCGCGCGCGACGCGGCAAGCTCCTTGCGGGCCTGCGCGTTGGCGATCGCCTGCGCGGCGAGGTCGGCGAAGCTCGCCACGCGCTGCTCGGCGCCGGGCGGGAACGGCTTGTCGGAGCTCGAGATGATCACCGCGCCCCACAGCGTGCCGGCGAAGCTCACGGGAGCCCCCACCGCCGCGCGGATCCCGCGCTCGCGCAGGGTCGCGGCCAACGTCCCGGTCACGCCCTCGAAGCTGTCGATGCGCGCGGGGCGCCTGGTCTGCCGGATCTGCGCGGCGACGGTCGGGCCGTCGACCGCGAAGGTCTCGCCGACGGGGATCGTCCCGCCGCCTTCGTCCCACGCTCCCATCATCAGCGAGGTTCCGTCGTCGTTGTAGCGCAGCAGGTTCGCGATCTTCGCGTCGAGCGCGCGCCCGACCTCCTCCGCCACGAGCCCGAAGAGGCGCATCGGCTCGGTCTCCGCCGCCACCGCCGTCGCGACGCGACGCAGCGCCGCCTGCTCGTCGGCCATCCGCTGCAGCGAGCGCTCGTACTCCACGCGCTGGGTCGCATCGCGCAGGTAGCCGCAGAACATCGCCGCGCCGGGAAGCTCCGGTCGCGTGACCGCCAGGTCGACCGGGAACGTCGTCCCGTCCGCGCGCATCGCCTCGAGCTCGACGGGGTGGCCGACCATCCGGGAGGTGCCGGTCGCGATGTAGCGCCGGACGCCGGCGCGGTGCGCGTCGCGCAGGCGACCCGGCGGGATCATGAGCTCGGCGAGCTCCTCGCCGATCATCTCCTCGGCGGTGTACCCGAACGTCGTCTCGGTGGCCTCGTTGACCTCGACGATGCGCCCGTCGCCGTCCATCGTGACGATGCAGTCGAACGCCGCGTTGAGGATCGCGCTCTTGCGCGCGTCGCTCTCGCGCAGCGCCTGCACCGCGCGGCAGCGCTCGACGAACAGCCCGATCTGCGAGCCGACGCTCGCCATCGTCTTGAGCAGCGCCTCGTCGGGCGAATGGCGCTCGGCGTCGAAGAACTCCATGACCGCGTACGCGCCGCCGGTGCCGCGCACCGGGAAGGCGAACGCGGACAGCAGGCCCGCCTTCTCGGCCGCTTGGGCGCGCGGGAGCTTGCGCGGGTACTCGTCGGCGTTGGCGATCCACGCGGCGCTGCCGGTCTCCCACACCAGCCCGGGGATGCCCTCGCCCGGGGCGAGCGTGATCTCCCGGCTGACGCGCGCGAAGTCGTCGTCGGCGAGCGCGGCGCCGACCCAGGTCAGCACGCACTCCAGCCGCGAGGGGTCGTCCTCGGTCGGGCCCCACAGCGCCCCGAAGTCCCATCCCAGCGCCTCGCCGATCGCCGCGAGCAGCCGCGGGTGGACGTCCTCCTCGCCTTCGGCGGTGGCGAGGACGTGCGCGACCGCGTGCTCGGCACGGAGGAGCACGGCCGCATCGGTTCGCTGAGCGAGCTCGGACGTTCCACGAGCGTGCCATATCGCGGAAGCGAGTGCGACTGAGCGGTCGCTTGACGACATCGAGTCCGTTAGTCTACGCTAACGGTTAGTCGTGACGAACGTAGCCGCAGCCATGACCGCGCTGGGCGACCCGACCCGCCAGGCGATCCTCGAGCGCCTCGCCAAGGGCCCGCTGCCGGTCGGCGAGCTCGCCGCCGGCCTGCCGGTGACGAGGCCGGCCGTGTCCCAGCACCTGAAGGTCCTCAAGGACGCGGGCCTCGTCACCGACCGCAAGGTCGGCACGCGGCGCCTCTACCAGGTCGACCCGCAGGCGCTCGCCGACCTGCGCGCGTACTTCGACGCCTTTTGGGACCAGGCGCTCGCCGGGTTTCGCGACGCGGCCGAGCGCGGGGAGGAGCGCTGATGTTCGTCGCGATCGCCATCCACCACGCGCGGCCCGAGCACGCCGACGACTTCATGGCCTACATGCGCCGCGTCCGCGCCGCGGTCGGCGACCCGCCCGGCCTCATCGACTTCCACGGCTACCGGGACGCGCGGACCAGCCGCCTCATCGGGCTCTCGCGGTGGGAGTCCGAAGCGAATTTCCACGCCGCGCTGCCGCTCATCGGCAGCCTGCGCGACGAGCGCCGCGAGGAGTGGTCCGACCGCCCCGACGACGTGCTGATGCTCACCCGCATCTGACACGACCCACGACCAAGGAGGATCGGCCGGTTAGGCGGCCGCGGCCTGGGCCGGCGCCGTGCAGGTGCGGTTGCGCCCGCCGCGCTTGGCGGCGTAGAGCGCGGCGTCGGCCTCGCCGATCAGCGTCTCCGAAGCGCTCACCCCGTCCCACTGGCTGACGCCGGCCGAGAACGTCAGCGCGTCGAGCGGCACCTCGTGCAGGCGCTGCATGAGCCGCTGCGCACAGACGGCGTCGCAGCCCGGCAGCAGCAGGCCGAACTCCTCGCCGCCCCACCGCGCGAGGACATCGGTATCGCGCAGGTTCTCGCGCCACAGGTGCGCGGCCAGCCACAGCAGCCGGTCGCCACCCTGGTGGCCGTGCCGGTCGTTGTAGGCCTTGAAGTGGTCGAGGTCGAGCATCACAACCGACAGCGGCTGGCCCGTGCGCCGCGCGACGCGCAGCTCGCGATCGAGCAGCTCCTCCCACGAGCGGCGGTTGGGCAGCCCGGTCAGCTCGTCGGTGCGCGACAGCTCGGCGAGCCGCTGGAGCAGGTCCGCGCGCTGCATGGCGGCCGCGGCCTCCTCGGTGAGCACGTCGAGCAGCGGCCCGGCACTCGCCGGCAGCTCCGGCAGCGCCGGCGTCCACGCCAGCACGAGGACCCCGCGCACGCCGTCGGCGCCGCCGATCGGGCGGAACGCCATCGAGGCGTCGGCGTCGGGGCCGCTGAGGGCGTGCAGGATGCGCTGGTCGACGTGGGGGCTGCCCAGCGCGGCGGGCACGTAGAGGGCGCGCCCGGTGCTCATCGCCACGCGCGCTCCGTTCCGTGGCTGGTCGTGGCCGACCGGGAACGGGCTGCGCGGCGATCCGACGTTCCACGTGTTGTGCAGCACGCCGTCGGCGTCGGCCTCCCACAGGCCCACGCGCGCGGCTCCGGTCACGCCGAGTGCGACGTCGCAGATCGTGCGGCGGGCGTCGTCGCCGTCGCTGTGGCTGACGGCGCGGGTCACCGAGGCGATCGCGGCGAGCTCGTCGGCGCGGCGGCGTATCGCGTCCTCGTGCGCTCGCGCCTCCGTGATGTCCCGCATCGTGTTGACGAAGACGACGCTCCCGTCGCCGAGGTCCGCGGACCTCGCGGTGACCGACGCCGGGAACCGCTCGCCGTTCGCGCGCGTGAAGGTGAGCTCGAACTCGCCGCGGCCGGTCCCGACCACTTTGCGCCGCATGTCCTCGATCTCGTCGAGGTGCTCCGGCGGCCAGAACGGATAGGGCGGGCGCGTCCCCACGAGCTCCCCGGCGGTCAGTCCGGTGATGCGGCACAGCGCCGGGTTGACGGCCACGATCTCGCCGTTGCGCGTGAGCGCGAAGCCTTCGGACATGGCGCCGAGAATGGCGGCGGCGTGGGCGTTGCTCCTGCGCAGCCGCTCGACGAGACGCAACACGGCGACGCCGAGGATCGTGGCGACGACGACGATGATGGTGCCGGCCCGCACGCCCGCCGCGGAGTAGCGCGGGGCGCCGAACGCCAGCACCGGGACCGCGAAGACGACTGCCGCTCCCACGATCGCGAGCGCGAGCTCGGCGCGGCGCCCGCGCAGCGCCGCCCAGACGACCGGCAGCAGGACGAGCGGCCCGTAGCCCGCGCCCGCCTCGTGACGCACGAGGGCCACCGCCGCCAGGCAGACCACGACGCCGGCGAACGAGGCCAGTGTGCGGCGGCGGGCGTCGGAGGGCGCAGGCATGGGGTGTCTTCCTAGGTAATCGCCAGGCCGCGCGGCCGCTTGAGATCGGGGTACCCGAGATCGGTGTGTCACACGCGAAGGGGTCGGGCAGACCGGTGTCATGGACGACACGCCGCCTTCGCACTGGTCGGCGCCGGCCACCCCCTACGAGGTGGGCCGGCTGCGCCGCGCGGCGACCGCGGCCGCCGCGGAACGCGGGCTCGACGGCCGCGCGCTCGACCACCTCAAGCTCGCCGTCTCCGAGGCCCTTACGAACGCCGTTCTGCACGCCTATCCGGAGAACGGGCCACCCGGTCCGGTACGGCTCGAGGTGGCTGGCGAGGACGGCGCGGTACGCGTCACCGTCTCCGATCGCGGGAGCGGCATGGCCGTGCGGTCCGGCAGCCGCGGCCTCGGGCTCGGCCTGGGCATCCTCGCGTCGGTGGCGGACTTCTGCGAGATCTGCACCGTCCGCGGCGAAGGCATGCGCGTCAGCGTCGGGTTCGGCTGTCAGACGGGTTGTTAGACGCCAGGGCCCGCCCTACGGAAGGTTGAAAAGCAACCTTCCAACCTTGGGGTGTGCTCCGCAGTCGTACCTTGCCGTAGATGGCGCTCCCGCAACCGGACCGCTTCAACCTGAGCGATGCCGCCTTCACCTGCGAGCTGCGTCGCGGCGACCGCGTCGCGGAGATCGTGCTCGGCGGCGAAGTCGACATCGCCGCGCGCCCGCCGCTCGACAACGTGCTGCACGAGGCGCTCGGCACCGACTCGCCGGACGCGCTCGTCGTCGACCTGACCGCCGTCACGTTCGCCGACTCGAGCACGCTGCACTGGCTCACCGAGGTCAAGCGCGAGGCCGACGCCGCCGGCGCACGGCTCACCGTCACCACTGCCCCCGGTGCGGTGCGCGACCTCCTCGGCATCACAGGGATGAAACCCCACCTCTCCGACTGACGGCGACGTGATACAACCGTTTTATGGGGGAGGCTTCGGAGGAGCCCATTACCCGCTGGCAGCGGCTGCTTGACATCGACAGCGACCTCGTCGAGGCGCTCGGCCCTGATGTCGCCGCGCACGCGAGAGCTCGCGTCGGTGTCGCCACGGTCGAGCTGTCCGCGGGCTCCTGGCGTCCGGAGACGCTCGTCCGCGACATGCACGGGCCGTTCGGTCTCATCGTCTGCAAGGGCCTCATCGTCCGCGAGCTGGACCTCGCGGGAACGCTGACGACCGACCTGCTCGGCCCCAGCGACATCGTCGCCCTCGGGCGCGCGGGCGATGGGCTGCTCTCCACCGCCGAGCGCTGGCACGTCAGCGGCGAAGCGACGATCGCGATCCTCGACGAACGCATCCTGCCCGCGCTCCACATCTGGCCCGCACTTGGCTCGCGCCTCATTGCCCGAGGCGCACGTCAGGCTGCGCGTGCCGCCGAGCAGCGCGCGATCTCGCAGCTGCCCCGAGTCGAGCTTCGCATCCGGGCGCTGCTGTGGCATCTGGCGGAGCGCTGGGGCCGCATGGGTCCAAGCGGCATCGTCGTGCCCCTCGAGCTCACCCATGGCGCGCTCGGGCATCTCGTCGGCGCGCGGCGCCCGACCGTCACCTTGGCGCTCAGCGAGCTGGCCCGCGACGGCGCGGTCGTCCGCCGCGAGGACGGCGCGTGGATCCTGCGCCACGACTCCAACCCATCCAGGCCCGCGTCGGACGGCAACGGGCCGGTCCCCGTCGTCGCGTTGCTCCCGGGCCTGGCGCCCCGGCCGCCGCGACCGAGGCACATGGACACGGCACGCCTCGACGCGACGCTCCTCGCGGAGCGTGTCCAGCGCGTGCACGTCCTGAGCAACGAGCAGCTCGCCCGCAGCCAGGAGATCCTTCGGCGCTGTGCGGCCACCCGCGCGCTGACCATGCGCACGCGGGCCTTGCGGGTCAGCTCGCGGGCTGCGTGAGCTCTTCCATCAGCAGGATCGCGCCCGACACGTCGGCGCCGTCGATGCTCATCGGCAATACCACCACCCGGACGTTGACGGCGCGGCCCCGGCGGTTCGTCGCGTCGAGGACGAGTTCCACACGGGACTCGCCGTTGCGCATGATCTCCCGCAACGGCGCCTTGAGACGGTCGACGGGCAGCCCGATGTCGAGCCCCAGCAGATGCTGGCCCTCGACCTCCTCGGGACGCAGCCCCCACAGGTCGACCGAGTGGGCGTTCCACACCTGCACGGTGAGGTTGCTGTCGAGGACCGTCACCGCCACGCCCATACTCGTGAGGATGGTCTCGAGGAACGCGTTGACCTCGTTGAGCTCGAGCGTGCGCTGGCGCAGCTCGTCGTTGATGGTCTCGAGCTCCTCGTTGGTCGACTGGAGCTCCTCGTTCATCGTCTCGAGCTCTTCGTTGGTGGACTGCAGCTCCTCGTTGGTGGTCTCGAGCTCTTCGTTGGTGGACTGCAGCTCTTCGTTCGTGGTCTCGAGCTCCTCGACCGTCGACTGCAGCTCCTCATACGCGTTCTCGAGCTCCCGCTTGGAGCCCTCGAGCTCGTTCTGCAGCCTGCGCTGCGACGTGACGTCGGCGTAGGTCACCGACGTCCCCAGCGTTCGGTCGCCCGCGTGGAGCGGCGTCACGTGCACCTCGAGCTCGCGCACCTCGCCGCCCGCGATCGTCATCGACACGTGTGAGAGGGCGACGGTCCGGCGTTCGGCGTGCGCCAGCTCGATGTTGGCGCGCAGCTCGACCGGGCGATAGGAGAGCTCGAGGTCCTTCAGGGGCCGGCCGACGTCGGCGGTCGACAGCCCGAAGAGCATCCGCGCCTGGTGGTTGACGAGCACGATGTTGGCGTCGGCGTCGAGCGCGATCTGCGCCACCGGTGCCGCGTCGACCGCGCTCTCGCGCACGACGCCGCCGCTCTCGCCGCCGGTGTCCATCGGCAGCGGGTGGGCGAGCAGGAGCCGGTCGCGCAGCGTGGGCCGCACGACCTTGGAGAACACACGCCGGCGCAGACTGACCGGCTTGAAGAGCTCCGAGTGCGTGATGAGCATCTCGGACTTGCCCAGATACAGGTAGCCCCAGTTGTTCAGCGCGAAGTGGAAGCGGCTGAGGATGCTGGCCTGCGTCTCGGCGTTGAAGTACATCAGGGTGTTGCGGCAGGCGAGCAAGTCGATCCGGGAGATCGGCGCGTCCTGGACGAGGTCGTTGCGCCCGAAGATCACCGTGCGCCGCAGGTCCTTCCGGAAGGCGTAGCGCTGCTCGACGCGTTCGAAGTAGCGCTCGCGCAGCGCATCGGGCACCGCGTCCATCGCCTTCGCCGGGTAGATCGCGTGGCGGGCCTCGGTCAGCGCCTCCTCGTCGACGTCGGTCGCGTAGATCTTCACCCGCTCGAGGTACTCCGCCTCGCCGAGCGCCTCGGCGAGGACCATCGCCATCGTGTAGGTCTCCTCACCCGATGCACAACCCGCGGTCCAGACGCGCAGCGGGCCATCGCCGATGGTCTCCAGCAGGCGGGGAACGATCTCCGTCGAGAGGTAATCCCAGGAGGCGGCGTCGCGGAAGAAGCCCGTGACATTGATGAGGATCGTGTTGAAGAGGAACGCGAACTCGTCGGGGTGCACTTCGAGGTAGTCCAGGTACTCGAGGTGCGACTCGATCTCGACTTCCTGCATGCGCTTGGCGATGCGCCGCTCGAGGCTCGTGCGCTTGTAGCCCGTGAAGTCGAAGCCACGGGTGCGCTTGAGGTAGTCGAGCAGAACGTCGAGCGGTGCGTCCGATGTTGCTTCTGATTCGGCTTGCATGGCTCAGCTCCGCTCAGGATGCCGCCTCGGCCTCGTCGCCCGGCACCGCTCGGGCGGACTCGATGGCAGCGCGCACGAGGCCGGCGCGACGCAGCGCGTCGTCCGCCTGGTCGTTGAAGGCCTTGGCGGATCGCCGGTTGCCCGTGCCCTCGACCCGCGCGCCCAGCTGACGCAGGATCTCGGAGCGATCTTCGAGCGCGCGCACCGCGGTCCAGAGGGCGCCCTCGAGCGCGTGCGCCTGGCCGTCGGCCAGGCTCTCGATCGAGAACGCGTGTCCGATGCTGCAGCGAAAGCGGGTCAGCCCGCCCTCCTCCTGCTCGAAGAGGACGCCGCCGCAGTCGGGACAGGTGAAGCGGGTGCCGACCGCGGCCGGGCTCGGGGCCTCGCCGGTGTGTGGTGTGTCCGGGTTGTTGCTCACGCCGCCGCCTCCAATCGGCTGCGGGACGGGCTGGCGGTGCATGGCAAGCCAGCCCGCCATCTGGCCGATAGGCAGGACCGCGTCGACGTCCACGTGTGCGATCGCGTTCGCCGGCATGCCTTCGTAGAGCGCCTCGGCGGGGTCCTGGACGACGGCGACGCCACCGCCGTGCTTGATGGCCAGCAGGCCCGCCGTGCCGTCGTCGCGCGATCCCGAAAGAACGACACCGATCACGGCGCTGCCGTAGGCCAGCGAAGCGCTGCGCATCGTCGCGTCGATCGCCGGCCGGTGGCCATTCTCGCGGGGCGACTGGGTGAGCCGCACGCGTCCGGGCTCGATCTCGAGGTGGTAATCCGGGGGCGCGACGTAGATGTGGCCTCCAAGCAGCGCCTGGCCATCGGCGGGGCTGTGCACCGGCAGGCGCGCCGCGCGCCCGAGGATCTGCGGCATCGCGCTCGTGCCCGCGGGCGAGACATGCAGGACGACGCACACCGCCTGGCGGGTATCCGCCGGCAGCGCGCGGACGAAGGCGACGAGCGCCTCGACGCCTCCCGCCGAGGCCCCGACGACGACCACGCCATCCGCAACGGAGGCCAGGGCATGCTGCGGCGAGGGAGCGACAGGCTCCACGTATGCAGGTCTACAGCATCGGAGCGTCGGCTACCAGCGTGAGCCGAAGATCCATTCCCGTAATGCGCAGGAGGTCGAGCACGGGCCCCTGTGGAGCGAAGACGACCAGCCTTCCGCCGTTCACCTTCATTCGGGCGTCGAGCCCCACGAGCCACCCGAGTGTGCTCGAGTCCGCGAACGTGACGCCGGCGAGGTCGGCAACCACGGTCTCGACGTTCCCGGAGTCGAGCGCCGCGTCGGACGCCACCGCGAGCGCCGGCCGAGCCGCGACATCGAGTTCGCCGACGAGCTCGATCGTCGACGTGTGTCCTTGACGGCGCACGGAGCAGCCGAACGGCTGCTCCGTGAGCGATCGAGGGGGATCGGACTCGTAAGTCCGCACAGGGTGCACAGTACGTCGGCGCGGCGCTCCGGGGGCGCTTTCAGTTGCAAAGCAACATCGACCGCGCTTGAGCGCCAGTAGGGTGGCGCGCCATGGACCAGCGACTCCTCGACGACCTCGTGACATGGCTGCGGATTCCGTCGATCTCGACGGGTGACGGCGATCCCGCCGACCTCGAGCGCGCGGCCGCCTGGGTGGTCGAGCGGGTCGGGGCCGCGGGGGGCCAGGCGCGGGTCGTGAGCACGCCGGGCAACCCACTCGCCGTCGGTGAGCTGCGCGCCGCGCGGTCCGACGCACCAACGGTGCTCATCTACGGCCACTACGACGTGCAGGCGATCGGCGACCCCGACGCGTGGGTCACGCCGCCGTTCGAGCCCGACGTGCGCGACGGCCGCGTCTACGCGCGCGGCGCCTCCGACGACAAGGGCAACTTCCTGCCGCTGCTGCACGTCGCGTGCGAGCTCGCCGCCGCCGGCGCGCTGCCGGTCAACATCCGCGTGCTCGTCGAGGGCGAGGAGGAATCCGGTGGCGCGTCGGTGGCCGACTGGGTGCGCGCCGACGAGCACGGGGCCGACTGCGCGATCGTCTTCGACTCGGGGATGATCGACGAGCGGACGCCGGCGATCACCGTCGGCTTGCGCGGCATCATCCAGCTCAACCTGCTCGTCCGCACCGCCAGGCGCGACCTGCACTCCGGCGTCTACGGCGGCAGCGCGCTCAACGCGCTGCACGCCGTGCACGCGATGCTGGGCGCGGTGCTCCCCGGGCCCGACGGCCGCCTGCGCGAGGAGCTGCGGGCCGGGATCGTGGCTCCGACCCAGGCCGAGCGCGACTCGTGGGCCGCGCTCCCCGACGGCGACGAGGTCCTCGCCGAGGCGGGTGCCCGCCCGGCCTACCCCGGCGCCGGCGCGGAGTACTACGAGCGAAACGGCGCCGACAGCTCGCTCGACGTCAACGCGATCAACGCGGGCCAGCCGCGCACGGTGGTGCCGGCGGTCGCGCGCGTCACGGTGTCCCAGCGCCTGGCTCCGGGCCAGAGCGCGGAGACCGCGCTCCCCGTCCTCGAAGGCCTCCTGCGCGACGCGCTCCCGCCCGGCGCCGAGCTCGAGATCGAGTCCATGCACTCGGGCGAGCCGGCGCTGTTCCCGCCCGACACGCCCGCGATCGCGCTCGCCGCCCGGGCGATCGAGCGCGCCGCAGGAGCCGCGCCGGTGCTCGCGCGCAGCGGCGGCTCGATCCCCGTCGTCGCCGAGTTCGCGGCGAAGGACATCCCAACAGTGGTCAGCGGCTTCGCGCTGGAAGGCGACACGATCCACGCGCCCAACGAGTCATACCGCCTTGCCGCGCTCGAGCAGGGCGAGGCCGCGGCGCGCGAGCTCTACGAGGCGCTCGCCGCCCTCTGAGCCGCGGGCAGCGTGACGAAGCGGTGCCCGCGCACGTGGCGCACCTGCGTGTCGCCGAGGCGCTCGACCGGCAGCGGCGGGTAGGTGTGCCCGTGCAGCAGCATCGCGGGGTGTTCGCGCTCGACGTAGTCGCGGAGCCCCTGCAGGCCGACGTGGGCGGGGTCGTCGGCGTCGTCGTTGACGCCGAGGGGCGGGCTGTGGCTGAGCATGACGTCGACGTGCCCGAAGCCCTTGAGCAGCTTGCTCGCCTGCTTCTGGCTCCACATCAGGCGCGTGCCCTTCGCCGGGCGGTACTCGTGGCTGCCGGAGAAGCCGCCGAAGGTCAGGCCGCAGACCTCGACGCTGCGCAGGTGCAGGTTCTCGATGCCCAGGCCGTCGAACTCGCCGCCGTCGTCGTGGTTGCCGAACACGCCGAGCTTCGGAAGCTGGACGTCCGCGAGCGGCTCGAGGTCGATGCGGGTGAGGTCGCCGAGGCAGAGCACGATGTCGACGCCGCGTGCCAGCAGGCGCTTGAGCGGGACGTAGGGCGCCTCGTCCGCCAGCGCGAGCGCCCGCAACGAGCTCAGATCGGAATGCCCCACAGGGGGAACCAGCGCTCGAGCTCGGGCTCGAAGGGCAGCTCGGGCCCCGTGGCCGCCTTGATCTGCAGCTCGCGCTCGTTGTTGCGCTGCTTGTCCCCCGGCGCCGGCACGAACGGGTACCAGGACCCGCGCTTGTAGTTGTAGATGAAGTAGAGCGGCTTGCAGTCGGGATCGTCGAACGCGAACACCGCGGCGAGGACGCGGTCCTGGTAGCCGCCGACCGCGAGCGCGTCGCTGACCGCGTTGATCCCGACCGCGAGGTCCTCGATCTCGGGGTCGCGGACGATCATCCAGCGGTAGCCGAACTCGTCGTCGCGGGTCTCGACCGTCGAGCCCATCTCCGAGCCGGTCCCGGAGAGGACCTCCTTCATGTCGTCGACGATCTGGCGGAAGTCGCCGGTGGCCAGCGGCTGGAAGACGATGCCGGCCACGCCGCGCGTCTTGATGCCCTGCTGCGCCTCGAGGCCGACGTAGGCGGTCGAGATCGCGAAGAGCCGATCGGGAGCGGGCCCCTTGACCTTGCTGCGGCCAAGGAGCGCGTCGAGGAAACCCATGCGGGAGAGCTTAGGCGGGAGCGCCCTGCAGCTGCGCCTCGAGGCGCGACAGCGCGGCGATCCGCTTCTCGATCGGCGGGTGCGTTGAGAAGAGGTTGTAGATCGAGTTCTTCGCGCTCGCGGGGAAGATGTAGAAGGCGTTCATCTCGGCGTGGGCCCGCAGGTCGGTCTGCGGGATGCGCTGCATGGTGCCGCTGATCTTCAGCAGCGCCGACGAGAGCGCGCTCGGGCGCCCCGTGATGACCGCCGCACCGCGGTCGGCGGCGAACTCGCGGTAGCGCGAGAGCGCCTGCATGAGGAAGAACGAAACGATGTAGACCGCGAGCGAGACGAGGATGATCACCATGACGCTGGGCCCGTCGTCATCGTCGTCGCTGCCGCCGAAGAAGAACCCGAACTGCACGATCAGCGACGCCAGCGAGGCGAAGAAGCTCGCCAGCGTCATGACCATCACGTCGCGATTGATGATGTGCGTGAGCTCGTGCGCCATGACGCCCTCGAGCTCGGCGGGGGAGAGCAGCTCGAGGATGCCCGTCGTCGCGCAGACCGCGGCGGCCTTGCGCGAGCGGCCCATCGCGAATGCGTTGGGCATCGACGTGTTCATGACGTAGATGCGCGGCTTGGCGAGGTCGGCCTGCACACAGAGGCGCTCGATGAGCGCGTGGAGTTGCGGCGCCTCCTGCGGCGAGACCTCGTGTGCCCCCATCGCCCGCAGCGCGAGCTTGTCAGACGTGAAG
>DATFRW010000052.1:0-7223 GCA_035262945.1 Solirubrobacteraceae bacterium | reverse complement strand
GCGCGTGTACGGATGGGCGGGCTCGCCGAGCACCGCGCCACCGGGGCCGTCCTCGACGATGCGCCCCGCGTACATCACCGCCACCCGCCGGCAGATCGCGGCGAGCGTCGAGAGGTCGTGGGTGATGAACAGCACCGCCAGCCCGAAGCGCTCCTGCAGGTCCTCGAGCAGCCGCAGCACCTGCGCCTGGACCATGACGTCGAGCGCCGTGGTCGGCTCGTCCGCGATGAGCAGGCGCGGCTCGCAGGCCAGCGCCAGCCCGATGAGCACGCGCTGGCGCTGCCCGCCGGAGAGCTGGTGCGGGTAGTCGCGCGCGCGCCGCGCGGGCAGGCCGACGAGCTCGAGCAGTTCGCCCACCCGCTTGGAGACCGCGCCGCCGCGCATCCGCGGCGAGTGCAGGCTGATCGCCTCGCCGATCTGGTTGCCGACGCGCTGCACGGGGTTGAGCGTGTGCAGCGCGCCCTGGAAGACGATCGCCATGTCCGTCCAGCGCACCGCGCGCAGCCGGCCCGGCTTCATCTCGTAGACGTCCTCGCCGTCGAGCAGGACCTGCCCGCTGACCTCGGTGCCCCGCGGCAGCAGCCGCAGCAGCGCGCCCGCCAGCGACGATTTGCCGCAGCCCGACTCGCCGGCGAGGCCGAGCGTCTCGCCGACGCCGAGGTCGAGGTCGACGCCGCGGACCGCCGGCACCGGCGCACCCGCGACGCGGTAGGTCACGTGCAGGTCGCGGACCGACAGCAGCGGGGCCGATTGCTCGGGCTGGGCGCTCATGCGCGCTGGTCCCGCAGCCGTGGGTCGAGGACCTCCTCGAGCGCCTGCCCGACGAGCGTGAACGCCAGGACGACGAGCAGGATCCCGAGTCCCGGCGGCACGTAGTACCACCACGCCTGCTGGGTCAGCGCGCCCGCCTCGAACGACTCCTGGAGCATCTTGCCCCACGACGCGCGCGTCGGATCCCCGAGGCCGAGGAACGACAGCGTCGTCTCCGACAGGATCACCACGGGCACCGTCAGCGTGGTGTTCGCGATGATCAGCCCCGACACGTTGGGAAGGATGTGGCGCGTCATCAGGTGCCAGTTCGATGCGCCGAGCGCGCGGCTGCGGTCGACGTACAGCCGCTCCTTGACCGTGAGCACCTGCGCGCGGATCAGTCGCGCGGTCGACGGCCATGACGTGATCCCGATGACGAGGATGATGTTCTCGACCGAGGGGCCGAGGATCGCGGCGAGCACGATTGCCAGGGGCAGGAACGGGATGACCAGGAACCATTCGGTGACCCGCATCAGCACCGCACCGAGCCAGCCGCCGAAGAAGCCCGCGACGATGCCGACCACCGAGCCGATGACCATCGCGAGGATCGTCGCGGCCAGCCCGACGAGGAGGCTGATGCGCGCGCCCCAGATGAACTGGGTCATCACGGAGCGCCCGAGGTTGTCGGTTCCGAGCGGCCCGAACTTCGCCGGGTTCGCCCACGCCGGGTTGTCCACCGTGTTGACCGCGTGCAGCCCGGCGGAGTCGGCGAGCAGCGGCGCGGCGAGCGCCATGAGCACCGCCAGGGCGAGCAGCACGAGCCCGACCATGCCGGCGCGGTGGCGGCGGTACTGGCGCCACGCGCTCGACAGCGCGCGCCGCCGGCGCAGCCAGGTGATCCGCCGGGCCGACGAGACGGCGACGGTGCTCATGCGGTCCGCACCCGCGGGTCGAGGTAGGCGTAGAGCAGGTCGGCGGCGAGGTTGAACACGATCACCGAGGCGCTGAAGACGAGGAACAGCCCTTGCAGCATGGGGAGGTCGGGGCCCTGCAGCGCGGCGTAGGTCGCCTGGCCGAGCCCCGGCCACGAGTAGATCGCCTCAACGGCGATGGCTCCGGAGAGGACGAAGCCGAAGTTGATCGCGATGAGCGTCACCACCGGCAGCAGGGCGTTGGGCACCGCGTGACGGTTGCGCACGAGGATGTCCCGCAACCCCTTCGCGCGCGCGAGCACGAGGTAGTCCTCGCGCATCGTCTCCAGCAGCGACGAGCGCATGACGAGCGCGTACTCGCCGAGATAGGCGAGCGTGAGCGTCAGCGCCGGCAGCACCATGTGCTTGGCCTGGTCGGCAAGCTTGGCGATGCCGGTCGCGTCGGAGTTCGGGTCGACGATCCCGCCGACCGGGAACCAGCCCAGCGACACCGCGAATGCGCTCAACAGCAGCATGCCCAGCCAGAAGTCGGGCATGGCGTACGTCGTCATCGTGAACGTCGTGACCGAGTAGTCGGTCTTGGTGCGTCTTCGCCACGCCGCTGCGATCCCGAGCAAGATGCCGAACACCGCCGAGAACAACGTCGAGACGCCGACGAGCGCGATCGTCGGCCCCGCCTTGTCCCAGATCTCCGACGCCACCGGCTGGTTGGTGGTGTACGAGCGCCCGAGGTTCAGCTGCGCGGTCTGCTGGACGTAGTGCACGAACTGCGACCCGGTCGACCCGTCGAGCCCGAACTGCTTGGTCAGCTCGTCGCGCTGGCTCTGCGTGAGGTTGCGCCCGCGGAACAGGTTGGCGACCGGGTCGCCTTCGACGACCCGGAACAGGAAGAAGTTGAACGCGACGACGAACGCCAGGGTCGCCAGCGAGCCGAGGACCTTGGCGGTGACGAAGCGTGCGGTCACTCGCGCTCGTCGGCGGTCCGCCGGCGCATGAGCCAGTACCCGCCGGCGCCGAGGACCACCACGGCGATCACGACGATCGCGATCACCCCGCCGCTACCACCTCCGCCGCCGCTGTCGCCGCCGCCGGTGGCGGCCGCGGTCACGGGCTTGAGCTTCGCGTAGGTCGGCGACGTGTTCGAGAAGATCACCGGCCCGGTCTTCTCCGGCTGGTGGATCCAGCCGGTGAAGCGGTTCTTCCGGTACGCCTGCAGGTCGGGGTACGTGTAGAGCACGTCATAGACGGCCGCGTCGTAGAAGCGCGTGAGCATCTGGTGCACGATGTCCATGCGCTTGGCCCGGTCGCGCTCGACCTTCTGCTGGCTGTAGAGCGCGTCGTATTGCTTGTCGCACCAGTTGGCGTCGTTGTAGTAGTTCGTCGGATCCTTCGGGTCCGCGCTGACCTGGCTGCAGGTGAAGTACGACAGCATCGGATCGGGGTCGACGAACGGGGTCCAGCCCCACACGAAGAGGTCGTAGTCGCCCTTGCCGATGACCTCGGTCAGCTGGCTGTCGTTGTAGACCTTCTGGGTGGTGGCGATCCCGATCTGGCGCAGCCATCCGCTGATGAGCTCCGCGGTCGGCGGCCCGGTGTCGCCCTCGGTGCGCACGGCGTAGCGGAACTTCAACGGCCGCCCGCCCCCGGGCATCTCGCGGATGCCGTCGCCGTTGGTGTCCTTGTAGCCGGCCTGGTCGAGGATCTGGCGGGCCTTGTCGAGGTCGAAGTCGTAGCGCTGGCCGTCGGGGATCTTCGGCGACCACGACGTGTCCGGCGAGACGCTCAGGGTGTCCGTGGGCGTCCCGAGGCCGGCGAGCGCGCGCTTGACGATCGTCTCCTTGTCGATCGCGTGCGCGATCGCCTGTCGCACGCGGATGTCCAGCAGCGCCGGATGCGGCTTCTTCAGCCCGTCGCCGCCGTTGATGGCGAACTCGCTCATCGCGCCCTGGTTGCCCTGGACCGTCTCGAGGTTCGGGTCCTTCTGGAGCTGATGGAACGCGGTGCCGGGGATGTCCTCCGCGGCGTCGATCTCGCCGCGCTTCAGCGCGGCGACCATCGCGTCCGGGTTGTCGAACACGCGCAGGACGACACGGTCGACCGCCGGCTTGCCCCCGTAGTAGTTCGGGTTGGCCTTGAAGCGGGCGAACTGCCCCTTCTCGAACTGCTCGAGCACGAACGGCCCCGAGCCGACGCCGTCGAGCGCCGGGTACTTCGTGACCGCCTTCGCGTCGTACTTCTCGAAGATGTGCTTCGGGACGATGTAGGAGTCCACGGTCGGCAGCTTGGGGTCGCTGACCGACGAGTGGATGATGACCGTGGTCGGGTCGGGCGCGGTCGCCTTCAGGTTCGCGACGACCGACGTGTAGTTCAGCCACTCCTCCTTGCGCGCCCGGTTGATGGTGTACGCGACGTCCTCCGAGGTCAGCGGCTGCCCGTCGGACCACTTCATGTTCGGCCGCAGCTTGTACGTCCACGTGCGCCCGTCCTCCGAGCCGGTCCACGACTGGGCCAGCCCCGGCGTCGTCGAGAAGTCCTTCGCGGACTTGTCGGTGAGCGTGGCGTACTGGATGTTCCACGCCTCGTACGCGGGCACGGTGACCCCGACGATCGGGTTCATGCTGTCGATGCCCTGCGTGTCGCCCACGTTGAACACGACGGGCTTGGTCGCACTGCTTGCCGGCGCCGCGGCGATTGCCACGGTCAGCGCGGCCGCGAAACCTGCGGCCACGACACTCCTCCACAACGTCCTCACGATGCCCCTCTCCTCCTCGTCTCCCAGACGTGCGCAACTCTATGCGAGCGCGGCTGGTCGAGTGCCAAGTGCTACATGAGGTGCCAGTCGAGGAAGCGCTCGAGGCGGCGGTAGAAGTCGACCTGCGGGCCGGCGCGCAGGAAGCCGTGGGCCTCGGTCGGGTAGGTCACGTACTCGAACGTCTTCCCGAGCCGGCGCAGCTGCGCGACAAGCTGCTCGGACTGCTTCGGGCTCACGCGCTCGTCGCGCTCGCCGTGCGCAATGAGCAGCGGGACCTCGATGTTCGCGAGCCGGTGGTAGGGCGAGCCGGCGCGGTACGCGTCGCGGGCACCCGCCGGCGGGCCCATCATCCGCTCGAGGTCCTGGACGCCGAGCCGGTCGCCCTGCGCCCACGAGGTGGTGATGTCGCAGTCGCCGTATTCGCACGCGGCACAGCGGAAGCGGTGCTCGGGGTCGTCGGTCACCGCCAGCAGCGACATGTACGAGCCGTAGCTCGCGCCATAGATCGCGAGGCGCTCGCCGTCGATCCAGTCGAGCGCGCGCAGGTAGTCCGCGGCCGCCAGGCAGTCCTTCGTGTCGTCGACGCCCCACACGTCGTGGTTGGCGCGCTCGTAGTCGCGCCCGTAGCCGGTCGAGCCGCGGAAGTTCGGCGCGAGCCACGCGTAGCCCTTTGCGACGAAGTACTGGGCGTGGCCGTGCCAGTCGTCGATCGAGGCGTCGGTCGGGCCGCCGTGCGGGTAGACGATCGCGGGCGCCGGCGCAGCGCCGGCCGGGCGCAGCAGGAAGGCGGGGATCTCGAGGCCGTCGAACGAGTGGAACGAGACCTCTTCGAGCGGCGCATGCGCGGCGGCGCGGATGCTGCGCGGCGCCGGCGCGTGCACCGCGCCCGCGCCGGCGATGCGCAGCTCCGGCGGCGTAGCGTGGTCGCTGTACTGGCCGAGGATGCGGCCGTCGGGCGTCCACTGCGGCCGCTCCCAGGTGCCCCCCTCGGCGATGACCTCGGCCTCGCCGGTCGAGGCGTCCACCACGACGACGTCGAAGCGGTTGCGCCGCCCGCGGACGGCGAGCATGCGGGTGCCATCGGGGTGCCAGGCCAGGTCGCGGTGGTCGGCGTCGGCGCGGGTGAGCTGGCGGTCGCCGACGTGGATCTCCCAGAAGCCGCTGCGTTCGGAGGTGTAGGCGAGCGCGGTGCCGTCCGGCGACCAGGCCGCCCCGTGGTCCTGCATGCGCGGCGTGCCGGTCAGCGCGCGCACCGCGCCGGTCTGCACCGACGCGACGCGGATCTCCGAGCGGTTGAGGTCGGCCCGTGGCGTGAAGGCGTAGGCGACCTCGGTGCCGTCGGGTGAGACCACCGGCTCGTCCTCGTCGCCGTGGGCGTCGAGGTCGCCGTGCGCGACCGCCAGCCGCCGCGGCCACGGGTCGCCCACGTCGACGACGGCAAGGCGCGTCGCCTCGTCGCGCTCGACCGCGATGACCAACATGCGGTTGTCGACCCACACGGGCCCGACGCCCTCGACGAGCCGTCGCGCCGGCCCGCCGCCGGTCGGGACGAGCCACACGTGGTCGCCGTCGCCGTACGCCACCGCCGATCGGTCGGGCGACAGGCGCGGCTGCGTGTCCTCCCAGTACGGCTGCGGTTCGCGCCCGGTGGTGAGGCGCTCGGGCGGGCCGCCGCCATCGAGGTCGAGCAGCCACACGTCGGAGGTCGACGCGTCGTCCTGGATGAAGGTCGCCCGGTCGCCGCGCACGTCGAGCGACCGTGGGCGCGGCGTGTGGGCGATCGCCTCGAGGCGCCAGCCGGGCGGCGGCTTGACGTCCCGGCGCGGCTGCGCGCGCACGCCCGCGTGCTCGTCCTTGCCCACCCACATCGACTCAGCCACCCGCGCCCTCCTCCAGGCCGGTCAGGAACGCGCGCACGAGCGCGCCGATCGTGTCGAGGTCATAGCCGCCCTCCTGCACGACCACGGTGGGCAGCCCCATCGCGCCGAGCGTGGCGCCCGCCGCGCGGTACCCCTCCGCCGTGACCTCGAGCGGGCTCTCCGGATCGCCCCCGGCGGCGTCGACGCCGAGCGCGACGACGAGCGCCCGCGCGTCGCGTGCCCATGCCGTGAGCGCGGCGACCGCCGCCAGCCAGCCCTCGTCGCCGGTGCCGGGGGCCAGCACGACGTTGCGGTTCGTTTCGCCGCCCTCGCCCTCGAACCCGAGGAAGTGCGGGAACCAGCCGGCGCCGGGATCGACGTGCACGGAGCCGGTGAGCACGTCGGTGCGCGCGGCGAAGATCGCCTGCGTGCCGTTGCCGTGGTGGGCGTCGATGTCGAGCACGGCCACGCGGCCGTAGCGCTCGCACAGCCGGGCAGCCGCGGCCGCCGCGTTGTTCAGGTAGCACGAGCCGCCGAACGCGCGGCGCGTGGCGTGGTGTCCGGGCGGGCGGCAGCACGCGTAGGCGGCGGGCGCGCCCGCGGCGACGAGGTCGGACGCCGTGAGCGCGACGTCGACCGCCGCCCGCGCCGCCTCCCACGTTCCCGGTCCGATGAGCGTCATCGTGTCGTACGCGAAGTAGCCCGCGCGCGCGGACGGCGCGACCGGAATCGCCGGTGCGGCGCTCAGCTCCGGATGCGCGAAGACGTAGGGCACGACCCGGTCCTGCTGCTCGGTCAGGCCGGCGGCGTCCCACTCGCGCCAGGCGCCGGCGAGATAGCCGGTCAACGCGACGTCGTGGACCGCATGGACCGCCGCGTCGTCATGGGGCGCGGCCGCGACGATGCGGGCGTCGCTCAGCGCCTCGCGGA
>DATFRW010000051.1:0-11554 GCA_035262945.1 Solirubrobacteraceae bacterium | reverse complement strand
CTCTACTCCGGCGTGAGCGGCGGCCTGGCCTTCTACGTGTCGGACACGGCGCACTTCTTCATCTCGCCGCAGATCGCGCCGTCGCGCGTGTGGGACGGCGCGTGGCACCACGTGGTGGGCTCGTACGACGGCTCGCGCGTGCAGTTGTGGGTCGACGGCGCGGAGGTCGGCGGCGGGACGGCCGCGAAGGTCGACATCTTCTATGGCATCAACAGCCGCGGGGTCTTCCTCGGCTCCTACCGCGGCTCGTGCGACCTGGGCTTCGCCGGCGACATCGATGACGTCCGCGTGTGGAACGCCCCGCCGGCCGCGCCGTCGAACCCGCCGCCGGCGATCCCGCCCGTGGCGGGCACGCCGACCGTGGTGCCGGTGACTGGCGGCGGTACCGGCAGCGGCACTGGCGGCGGCGCGACCCCGCATTCCTCGTCCGCCCCGAAGGCGACGTCGAAGACGGCGTGCCTGCGCGTGAGCCTCAATCCGCACACGGTCAAGATCAAGCGCAAGGTCCGCGTCAAGGCGACGGTCCGCCGCGCCAGCAAGCCGGCGTCCGGCATCCGGGTCGTGGTCAGCGGCGCCGGCGTCAAGGCCACCAAGGCGCGCACGAACAAGAAGGGCACCGCGACGATCACGGTGAAAGCGCGCAAGCGCGGCCGGCTCACGGTGCGCGTCGTCGGGCAGAAGTCGAGCTGCCCGACCTCGACGGTCCGCGCCAAGTAGCCGCTGTCACCGCGGCACGTGGCAGGATGCGCGGATGCGCATCTCCGCCCGGGCCGACTACGCGGTGCGCGCCGCGGTCGAGCTCGCCGCGGCGGGCGACGGACCGACGAAGGGCGACGCGATCGCGCGGGCGCAGTCGATCCCGCTGAAGTTCCTCGAGAACATCCTCGGCGACCTGCGCCATGCCGGGATCGTGCGCAGCCAGCGAGGGGCCGACGGCGGCTATTGGCTGGCCCGCCCGGCCAACGAGATCACGGTCGCCGACGTCATCCGCGCGGTCGAGGGCCCGCTCGCCTCGGTGCGCGGCGGGCCGCCGGAGAAGGTCGACTACCGCGGCGCCGCCGAGCCGCTCGCCCAGGTGTGGATCGCGGTGCGCGCGAGCCTGCGCTCGGTCGTCGAGCGCGTGACGCTGGCCGACGTCGCGGCCGGCCGCCTGCCGGCGCGCGTGACGAAGCTCGCCGACGACCCCGAGGCCTGGGTGACCCGCTAGGCGGCGATCCGCTCGGGCACCGCGGGGTGGCCGACCCACACGATGTCGCCGGGGACGAGCTCGAGCGCGGCGGCGTCGTCGCGCGTGAGCTGCACCGGCAGCGGCGTGCCGTCGCCGAGGGCGAGCTCGACGCGCACCTCGAACCCGAGATGCACGATGCGGTCGACCATCGCCTCGAGCGCGCCGTCACGCGGCTCCGCGGTGACCGTCAGGTCGTGCGGACGGACGAGCTCGTCGCCGATGCGCGCGACCGGGCCGAGGAACGACATCACGAAGCCGTTTGCGGGCCGCTCGTAGAGGTCGCGCGGCGCGCCGACCTGCTCGATGCGGCCCTCGTTGAGGACCGCGATGTCGTCGGCGACCTCCATCGCCTCCTCCTGGTCGTGCGTGACGAGCACGGTGGTGACGTGGACCTCGTCGTGCAGCCGCCGCAGCCAGGCCCGCAGGTCGGCGCGGACCTTGGCGTCGAGGGCGCCGAACGGCTCGTCGAGGAGCAGGACCTCGGGCTCGATCGCCAGAGCGCGCGCGAGCGCCATGCGCTGGCGCTGTCCGCCGGACAGCTGTGAGGGATAGCGGTCGGCGTATCCGGCAAGGCCGACGATGCCGAGCAGCTCGGCGACCCTCGCGCGCACCTCAGCCTTCGGCCGTTTGCGGATGCGCAGGCCGAAGGCGACGTTGTCGCGCACATTCATGTGCTTGAACGCAGCGTAATGCTGGAACACGAAGCCGATCCCGCGATCCTGGGCCGGCGCGTCGGTGCGGTCCTCCCCCGCGATGACGACCCGCCCGGCGTCGGGGGCCTCGAGCCCGGCGATGACCCGCAACAGCGTGGACTTGCCAGAGCCGCTGGGGCCGAGCAGAGCTGTGAGCCCCCCCGGCTCGACCTCGAGGGTCACGTCGTCGAGTGCGACGTAGTCGCCGAAGCGCTTGGTGACGTTGGCAACCGCGATCATCACGGCTCCCTTCGTGGGTTGATCAGGGTGAGCGCGAGCAGGGTCACCAGCGCGATGGCGGCGAGCAATCCGGATGCCGCGTACGCGCCGGCGAGATCGAAGTTCTCGAAGCGGTTCTCGACGAGCAGCGTGAGCGTCACGGTCTGGCCGGACACCTTCCCGGAGACGATGCTGACGGCCCCGAACTCGCCGATCGCCCGCGCCGTGGTCAGCACGACGCCGTACGCCACGCCCCACCGGATCGCCGGGAGCGTGATGCGCCAGAACGTCTGCCAGCGCGAGGCGCCGAGCGTTGCGGCCGCCTGCTCCTGCTCGTCGCCGACCTCGCGCAGCACCGGGATGACCTCTCGTGCAACGAACGGCAGCGACACGAAGACGGTGGCCAGCACCATCCCGGGAACCGAGAAGATGACCTGGAAGGGCAGATCGGCGAGCCAGCCACCGCGGCCGTAGACGAGCACGAGCGACAGTCCGACGACGATCGGCGAGACCGCGAACGGCAGGTCCAGGATGCCCTCCATGAGCCACTTGCCGGGGAAGCGGCCGCGCACGAGCAGCAGGGCCGTGAGCACGCCGAAGACGGTGTTGAGCGCGACCGCGATGGCCGCGATCTCCAGCGTGAGCCAGAAGGCGCTGATCGCCGCGGGCGTGGTGATCGAAGCCCAGACGGCGCCGATGCCCGGCTCGAACGTGCGGTAGATCACCAGGCCGACAGGAATCATGAGCAGCAGCGCGAGGTACCCCAGCGCGACAGACCGCAGCGCGAGCCTACGCAGCATGACGCGACCTCCAGCGCTCGACGGCGCGAAGGCCGATGAGCACCACGAGCGACAGGACGAGCAGCACCACCGACACCGCGGCCGCACCGACCGGGTTGTCGCTTTCGACCTGCTTGAAGACGTAGACCGAGGCGACCTGCGTGTGGAACGGGATGTTCCCCGAGATGAGCACCAGCGATCCGAACTCCCCGACGGCGCGCGCGAACGCCAGCGCCGCGCCCGACACGATCGCCGGCACGAGATTCGGCAGGATGATGCGGCGGAACACGGTGGGTGGGGAGGCACCGAGTGACGTCGCCGCCTCCTCCATCTCGCGATCGAGTTCCATGAGGACCGGCTGGACGGAGCGCACGACGAAGGGCAGCGTGACGAAGAGCAATGCCAGCGCCACCGCGGTCTGCGTGTAGGCGACGTTGACGCCAACCGGGCTCGTCGGCCCGTACAACGCGAGCAGGGTCAGGCCGGCGACGATCGTGGGCAGAGCGAAGGGGAGATCGATGATCGCGTTGATCAGGCGCTTGCCGCGGAACTCGTCGCGCACGAGCACCCATGCGATGAGGGTGCCGGACAGCGCGTTGATCGCCGCGACGAGCAGGGAGACGAACAGCGTGAAGCGCAGCGCCGAGATCGCCTGGCGGCTCGAGACCGAGGTCCAGAACGCATCGAGCCCGTTGTCGGTCGAGCGCACGATCACCGCCGCGAGCGGCAGCACCACGACGATGCCGAGCCACAGCGTGACGATGCCCAGCGCCAACGGACCCGGCCCGCGCGAGGAGAGACGCGCGGGCCGAGTGCGGACGCGGACGGTTGCGGCCGGCGTGCTCACTTCGCGGTGGAAACCCCGGCTTGTTCCTCGATCTTCGCGACGGAGCCCTTCTCGGGATCGAACATCGCCTTGTTGATCTTCGACCAGCCACCGAGGTCATCGATCGTGAACAGCCCCGGCGGATCCGGGAACTTCGACTTGTTCGCGTCGAGCACGTCCTGGTTGATCGGCCGGTAGCCCCAGGAGGCGAACTTCTCCTGCGCCGGCTTGGAGAGCACGTAGTCGAGGAACTTCTTGGCCGACGGCGGCGCGTTCTTGAGCGTCGCGATGTCGATGTTGATCTTGATCGTGTCGTTGGGAAGCACGTAATCGACCTTCTCGCCCTTCTTCTGGGCGGTCGTCGCCTCGTACTCGTACGACAGGAGGACGTCGCCGTTGCCCTGCGTGAAGTTCTGGAGCGCCTCGCGGCCCGACTTGTCCTGCACCAGGACGTGCTTGGTGATGAGCTCGCGCAGGTAGTCGAGCCCCGCCTGCGGGTCCTCGCCGCCGCCGGACTTCGCGCCGTAAGCGGCAAGCAGGTTCCACTTCGCCGCACCGGACGTGAAGGGGTTGGGGGTGAGCACCTTGACCCCCGGCTTGAGCAGGTCATCCCACGTGTGGATGTTCTTCGGGTTGCCTGGACGGACGATGAAGGCAACGACCGACGTCGTCACCAGGCCCTTGGTGGGCGTCTGGTTCCAGTCGGGCGACACGAGCCCCGCTTCGACGAGGCGGGTCATGTCCGGCTCGACCGAGAAGGTCACGACATCGGCCTTCTGGCCCGCTTCGACCGCGCGGCTCTGGTCGCCGGACGCCCCGAACGACGTCTTGAAGCCGATGCCCTCACCGTCCGGCGTCTTCTCGAACGCAGGGATGATCTCGTCGTAGACGACCTGCGGCGTCGAGTACGCCACGAGCGACAGCGTCGACTTCGAGTTGCCGCCGCCCGAAGAGCCCGACGCGCCGCCGCCGGACGAGTCGTCGGCGCCGCCGCACGCCGCGACGACGAGCGCGGCGAGGGCGAGCACAACGGCGAGGAGCGAGCGACGTCTCAAGGGTGACCTCCGAGAACCAGAAAAGGACTAAAGCCAGTCGGGTTTCGGCACAATACATGATCCCGACTAAATCGGTGGGCAAAGTCGGCAAGCCGAGCGCCGGGCCGTCGGACGGGTGGCGTAGCCTTGCCCGCCCGTGCACTACCCGGTCGAGACCTTCACCCGCGACGAGCGCGCGCGCCTCGCCCCGCACTTCACGAACCTCGACCGGCCGGTGTTCGCGCTGGTCAACCTGCCCGAGACCGTCAAGGGCGCGCTCTTCGCGCGCTACTCGCGCTACCAGGGCACGCTGCGCCGCCTGTTCCTCGACGAGTTCGCCGACTCGGTGCCCTCGGGGCTCCCGTCCTGGGAGGGCGAGGAGGGCAAGCGCGCCGCCGACCTCTACGAGCGCATCTTCCTCGGCTACGGCGACGACTCCGTCGCCCAACTGGGCGGCACCCACATCGCCTGCGAGTGGGTCTCGAACGTCGTCACCAAGGTCCTGCAGCGCCCGCGCCTGGCCGCCTACCTCGAGCAGTCCACGCGCTACATCCCCTACGACACGCCGATGCCGGGCGGCGGCTACCGCTACTACCGCGATGCCGACCTCGGCCCGCGCTACGAGCAGGCCATGGACGCGCTGTTCGAGACGTACGCCGCCAGCCTTCCGCGCGTGCGCGCGTGGGTGAGCGACGAGTTCCCGGGCGAGGACTCACCCGCGCGCCGGCGCGCGATCCAGGCCAAGGCGCTCGACCTGCTGCGCGGCCTGCTCCCCGCCGCCTCGCTGTCGCACATGGGGATCTTCGCCACCGGCCAGACCTACGAGCAGCTCATCCTGCACCTGCTCGCCCACCCGCTCCCCGAAGCGCGCGAGTACGGCCGCATGATCCTCGAGGCCGTCCAGGCCGTCATGCCCTCCTTCGTCACGCGCGTGGAGCGCCCCGACCGCGGCGGCGAGTGGATCGGCTATCTGGAGGCGCGCGAGCGCGCCGCCGACCGCTGGGTGCGCCGGCTGGGGCTCGACCGCGAGGCCGGCGAGCCCGACGCACGCCCGTCGGTGCGCCTGCTGCACGTCGACGGCGATGAGGACGCGCTCCTCGCCGCGCTGCTCTTCGAGGCCGCCGGCGCGGGCGAGGAGCACACGCGCATCCGCCTGGCCGCGCTCTCCGCCGCCGAGCGCGCCGAGTTGCTCGGCGACCTCGTGGGCGTCCGCGCCAACCGCCGCCACCGGCCCGGCCGCGGCTTCGAGGCGCTGCGCTACCGCTTCGAGATCGTCTCCGACTACGGCGCCTTCCGCGACCTGCAGCGCCACCGCATGCTCACCGTGCAGTGGCAGCGCCTCACGCCCGGCCTCGGCGCGGACGTGCCCGAGGAGGTCGTCGCGGCCGGCTGCGGCGACGACTACCGGCGCGCGCTGGAGACCTCCCGCACCGAGTGGGAGCGCCTGACGGCGGAGAGCCGCGAGCGCGAGGCCGCGTACGCGCTGTGCCTCGGCTATCGCATCCGCTACGTCCTCGACCTCAACGCGCGCGAGGCGATGCAGCTCATCGAGCTGCGCTCCGGTCGCGAAGGCCACCCGACGTACCGGGCCGTCGCGCACGAGATGCACCGCCTGATCGAGCAGGTGCACTCGGCGGTGGCGAACGCGATGACGCACGTCGACACCGAGGCCGAGCCGCGCCTGGAGCGCATCCTCAGCGAGATGCGCACACAGGCCCGGCTCGACGCGCTGCCCGGGCGCTGAGCCGCAAAACACCTGCACCCAGCGGTTGAACGGGCACTCGACACTCGGGCCCAAATTTGTCGACTCCTGGGCGAAGAAGCCCATAACCATCGGAAGTCTTGATTTGACACATCTTGGCCGTGTGTCGAACGAGTGCAACCCCGAGTGCATCGTGGGGTGAAATCGCGCGATGCCGTCCAGCGCACTGCTCTTCCCTGGCCAGGGAAGCCACGCGGAGGGAATGGAAGAGCCCTACCGTGGCCACCCCCTGCTCGAGCGCGGTCTCGAGCTGCTCGGTTATGACCCCTTCGAACGGCTTGCCGAGGGCACGCGCTACCAGCAGCCCGCGCTGTTCCTCTGCTCCGTCGCCGCGTGGGACGAGTGGCGCTCGGACGCCGGCGAGGAGGACGAGGCGAGCGCCGCCGCCGGCCACTCGCTCGGCGAGTACGCCGCGCTGCTGGCCGCCGGCGCGCTGGAGTTCGACGACGCCGTCCGGCTCGTCGACGAGCGCGCGGCCGCGATGGCCGACGCCGGCGACACCAACCCCGGCGGCATGGTCGCGATGCTCGGCGGCGACCCGCAGTCCGTGAGCGCGCTCGCGGAGCGGCTCGGCCTCGTCATCGCCAACGACAACGCGCCGGGCCAGCTCGTCCTGAGCGGCGCCGTCGACCCGGTCGCCGAGGCCGAGGACGTCGCGCGCGACGAGACCGGCGCGCGTGCACGCCGCCTCGACGTCAGCGGCGCGTTTCACTCGCCGCTCATGGAGCCGGCCGCCGACCGCCTGCGCGCGGCGCTCGAGGCGACCCCGGTCCACCCGATGCAGATCCCCGTCTACTCCAACGGCACCGCCCGCCCGTTCGTCGACGTGCGCGAGGAGCTCGCCGAGAACCTCCTGCGCGGCGTGCGCTGGCGCGAGACCCTGCTCGCCCTCCGCACCGCCGGCGTCGAGCGCTTCGTGGAGCTCGGCCCCGGCGCCGTGCTCACCGGCCTCGTCAAGCGAACGCTCCAGGCGGCGTAACCGAAAGCCATGGCCGCAACGATCGAACGCACCACCGCTCCCGCCATCACCCCGCGCCTGACGCCGCGCCGGCGCCGCGGGCTGACCGCCGGCATCTTCGGCATCGGCGACGCCCTGCCCGATCACGTCATCACGAACCACGACCTCGAGCAGCGCCTCGACACCAGCGACGAGTGGATCGTGCGCCGCACGGGCATCCGCGAGCGCCGCCACCTGCAGGGCGACGAGACGCTGAGCGACCTCGCCAGCCGCGCCTGCCTGCTCGCGCTCGACGACGCCGGCCGCTCGGGCGCGGAGGTCGACTACGTCATCGTCTCGACCTTCACGCCCGATCGCGTGACGCCGGGCGTCGCGCCCGAGGTGGCGCGCGTGATCGGCGCCGAGCGCGCCGGGGCCGTCGATCTCAACGCCGCGTGCGCCGGGTTCCTCTACGGGCTCGACCACGCCGCCGCGCTCGTCGAGTCCGGCCGCGCGTCGGTCGTGCTCGTGTGCGGGGCCGAGGCGCTCAGCCGCGTCACCGATCACGAGGACCGCTCGACCGCCGTGCTCTTCGGCGACGGCGCGGGCGCTGCGGTCGTCGCGGGCGGCGAGTTCGATCTCGGCGTCGGCGGCTTCGTGCTGGGTTCCGACGGCGAGCAGGCCGACCTGCTCTACGCCGAGCGCGACGAGGCCGTGCTGCGCATGGAGGGCGCGGAGGTCTACCGCCACGCCGTGCGCCGCATGACCGCCGCCACCCGCGAGGCGCTGTCGCGCGCCGGCAAGACCGTCGACGACATCGACCTCTTCGTCGCCCACCAGGCCAACGTCCGCATCATCGGCACCGCCGCGTCCGAGCTCGGCATCCCCCGCGAGAAGGTGATGATCCACGTCGATCGCGTCGCGAACACGTCGTCGGCGTCGATCCCGCTCGCGCTGGCTCAGGCCGAGCGCGAGGGCCGCCTCGAGCCCGGCGCCACCATCGCCATGGCCGCCTTCGGCGCCGGCTTCGTGTGGGGCGCGGGCGTGATCACCTGGAAGGAGCGCACCGATGTCTGTGCGTAACGGCGACGGCTGCGCGCTCGTCACCGGCGGCACACGCGGCATCGGCGCGGCGATCGCCGAGCGCCTCCAGCAGGAGGGCTGGAACGTCGCGCGCCTGGGGCGCACCTCGGGCGACGTGCAGGCCGACGTCGGCGACTCCGAGCAGGTCAAGGCCGCCTTCGACGCCGTGCACGAGCGCTTCGGCCCCGTGCTCGTCCTCGTCAACAACGCCGGCGTCCGCCACGACGGCCTGGCGATCCGCATGCCCGACGAGGAGTGGCAGGAGGTCGTCGACACCAACCTCACCGGCGCCTTCAACTGCACGCGCCGCGCGCTCAACGACATGCTCAGCGCGCGCTGGGGGCGCATCGTCAATGTTTCGTCGGTCGTCGCCGAGCGGGGCAACCCGGGGCAGGCGAACTACGCCGCCGCCAAGGCGGGCCTGCTCGGCTTCACGCGCACCGTCGCGCGTGAGATGGCCAAGCGCGGCGTGACCTGCAACGCGATCACGCCCGGCTTCATCGACACCGACATGACCGCCGACCTCGGCGACGGCATCGCGGATGCCGTGCCCGCAGGTCGCGTGGGGCGACCCGAAGAGGTCGCCGCCGCCGTCGCCTTCCTCGTCTCCGAGGAGGCGGCATACGTGAACGGCGCCACGCTCTCCGTGGACGGAGGGCTCGGCGCATGACCAAGAACCAAGGAGGCCCGAACATGGCCGCTGTCCCCACCGATCAGGAAGCCCTTGAGGCCATTCGCGAGGAGCTGACGAACATCAAGGTGCCCGGTGCCGAGAGCGCCGAGCCGGACCAGACGTGGGCGGATCTCGACGTCGACTCGCTCGACCTCGTCGAGGTCGTCAAGGCGCTCGAGGATCGCTACGACGTGCAGATCGCCGACGGTCGCCTGAAGTCGATCGCCACGGTCGGCGACGCCGCCGCGCTCGTCCAGGAGCTGACGCGCGAGAAGGCGGGTGCGACCGCGTGACGGTCGTCGTAACAGGACGCGGCATCGTCTCGTCGATCGGCGAAAACCCCGACGCGTTCTTCGAGGCGTTGCTGGCCAAGCGCTCGGGCATTGCCGACGGCATGGGGGCGTGTGTCGACTTCGACCCCGAGAGCACGATGTCGCCCAAGGAGGCGCGTCGCGCCGACCGCTATACGCAGCTCGCGGTCGTCGCTGCCGAGCAGGCCGCCGAGGAGGCGGGTGTGCCCGACGGCATCGACCCGCAGCGGCTCGGCGTGCTCGTCGGCACCGGCGTCGGCGGGCTCGTGACGCTTCAGGCCGAGTGCCAGGCGTGGCTTGAGGGCGGCGACCGCGCCGTCTCGCCGCACTTCGTGCCGATGATGATGCCCAACGCCGCCGCGGGCACGATCGCCATGCGCATCGGCGCGCAGGGGCCGGGATTCAGCGTCTCGAGCGCGTGCGCGACCGGCGGCCACGCCATCGGCGAGGCCACGCGCATGATCGATCGCGGCGAGGTCGATGCGGTGATCGCCGGCGGCACCGAGGCCGCGCTCACCGGGCTGTGCATCGCGGCCTTCCGCCGCATGGGCGCGCTCTCGCGCGAGGGCGTGTCGCGCCCGTTCGACGCGGGGCGTGACGGCTTCGTCATGGGCGAGGGCGCCGCCGTGCTCGTGCTCGAGCGCGAGGATCACGCCCGCGCCCGCGGCGCGCGCATCCTGGCGCGCATCGCCGGCTACGGCGCGTCCAACGACGCGTTCCACATCACGCAGCCGCACGAGACCGGCCGCGGGGCCATCCAGGCGATGTACGCCACGCTCTCCGACGCCGACGTGGCGCCGGGCGACGTGGGCTACATCAACGCCCACGGGACGTCGACGCCGTTCAACGACAAGATCGAGACCGTCGCGATCAAGCAGGTCTTCAACGGGTCGGCGTCCCCGCCGCCCGTGTCCTCGACGAAGTCGCACATCGGCCACCTGCTCGGCGCCGCCGGCGCCGTGGAGGCGCTCGTGTGCGTCGAGGCGGTACGCCGCGGCGTGCTGCCCCCGACGATCAACTACGAGCAGCCCGATCCCGAGTGCGACCTCGACTACGTGCCCGAGGGGCCTCGCGAGGCACCAGGGCTCGAGCTGGCGCTGTCGAACTCCTTCGGATTCGGTGGCCAAAACGCGTGCTTGGCGGTGGCAAAGGCATGAGCGCAGTCTTCGATGTCGCACCAGAGCATCTCGTCGCGCGCGCGCGGCTCGAACTGCTCTTCGATGCCGGCAGCTTCCGGCCGACCCGTTCGCTCGTCGGCGACGGCGTGCTCTCGGGCTCGGGGCGCGTGAACGGCCGCGTGGTCTGCGCGTGGGCGCAGGACGGCTCGTTCAAGGGCGGCTCGCTGGGCACCCGCGGCGGTGAGACGATCGCCCGCACGATCACCCACGCCGACAAGCTCGGCGTGCCGGTGGTCGGCTTCCCGCACTCGGGCGGCGCCCGGCTGCAGGAGGGCGTCGCGGCGCTGCACGCCTACAGCGCGATCTTCCGCGCGCAGGCGCTGGCGAAGGTGCCGCAGATCAGCGTGATCGGCGGCCCGTGCGCCGGCGGCGCGGCGTATTCCCCCGCGCTCGGCGACCTGACGGTCATGGCCGGGCACGACGCGAAGATGTTCCTCACCGGCCCGACGGTCGTGGAGCGCGTCACGCGCGAGCAGGTCACCGCGCTCGAGCTCGGCGGGCCGAAGGTCCACGGGCGCAACGGCGTCGCGCACCTGTTCGCCGAGAACGACGTGCACGCGGCCGAGATGGTGCGCAGCGCGCTGGCTCACCTGCCGTCGTCGGCGGGCGAGTCGCTGCCGCTGTACCCGCCGGCGGATCCCGCGCCCGGCGACCCCGGCGAGGTGCTGCCGGAGCGCGAGCGCGAGGTCTACGACGTGCGTGACGTCGCGGCGCGGATCGTCGACGCCGGCGAGCTGCTCGAGTTCGGCCCGCGCTGGGCCCGCAACCTCGTCGTCGGCTTCGCGCGCATCTCCGGCATGCCGGTCGGCATCATCGCCAACCAGCCCAAGCA
>DATFRW010000050.1:0-2471 GCA_035262945.1 Solirubrobacteraceae bacterium | reverse complement strand
GCGGCGGCGACGTCCTGCGGGCGGCCCCAGCGCTTCAGCGGCGTCGCCTGCGCGACCGACTCGTAGAAGTCACGATCGGCGTGCTCCGCGAAGCTCGTCTCGATCCAGCCCGGGCTGAGCACGTTGACGCGCACGTCCGGGAAAAGGGCGTGCGCGAGGCTCTTGCTGAACCCCAGCACGGCGCCCTTCACCGCCGAGAACAGCTGCGGGTTCTCGCCGGCCATGCCTGTGGTCGCGTGGTCCCAGCTCATGTTCACGATGGCACCGCCGCGCTCCTGGCCGCGCATGATCTCGCCGATCGCGTAGGAGCACGCGATCGTGCCCTTGAGGTCGACCGCGAGCAGCGTGTCGAGCTTGCGCTCCCACTCCCACGCGGCGGCATCGCCCGTCAGCACGTCGGCGCCGGCGTTGTTGACCCACACGTCGACGCGACCGAGCTCGTCGCGGGCCCGGGCGACCAGGCGCTCGCAGGCCTCGCGCGTACCGAGGTCGGCCTGCGCGACCAGGGCGCGCCCGCCGCGGCCGGCGATCGCGTCGGCGACCTCACGCGCGCCTTCGGACGACGTCCGGTAGGTCAGCAGGACCGTCGCGCCCTCGGCCGCGAAGGTCTCGGCGATGGCGCGGCCGATCCCGCTGCTCGCGCCGGTCACCACTATGTGGAGGCCGTCGAGTCGGCCCGCGGCTACCCCTCCACGCCCGCGGCGAACGGATGGCGCGCCGCCTCCGACGAGTCGAGGATCGAGCTCACGCTCGGCTCGTTGCCGAGGGCGCGCGCGATCGCCTCCTTGGTGGCCTGGTAGTTGTAGTCGAAGATCTTCTTGTCGTCGGTGGCTTCCCAGTGGATGAAGACGCCGACGATGATCGCGAGGTCGTCGATGTCGCCTTGGGCGATCACGCCGTCGCGCACCGAGTCGACGACGGCGCGCGCGACGGCCGCCTGCGCGGGGCCGAACATCTGCACGGCCTGCGTGGCGCCCTTGATCGTGACCTTGTTGGACATGATCGTGTCGGGCTTCGCGGGGAGATTCGGCGCGACCACCGCAAGCAGGCTCGTGAAGCCGTCCTTCTGGTTGACGAGCGCGTTCGCGAACGCCTCGCCGACCGGCCCGCTCTTCGAGCCGATGAGCAGGTCGATATGCGCGACCTCGTTGCCCTCGCCGACGAGCGACTCTCCAACCATGAACGCAGCGGCCATGACCCGTCCTCCTATGGTTTTCGGGAATGCCTGAGAAATCAGGGAAGGGGTCGGCGACTCTAACTTCTGCCGCGGAGGAGGGTCAAGCGGCGCGCGAACACTCACCCGTACGTACCGCAGCGGCGACCGTTCGTACCGCCGACGCCGTCGCCGGTGCCGCTCAGCTTGCGTGCGTACTCGAGGTCAGCGCCGAGAAGCCGGGCAACATCACGCCCTCGCACGACTTCGACGACACCTCCTACGAGGACATGGTGCGCAGCGCGATCGCGGTCGGCCCGGAGCTCGCGCGTGCCGGCGAACGGGGGGTCGGAGAGACGGTCCTGGCGGTCGTGCAGGCCTCGCGCCGCGCGACACGGGCGAACACGAACCTCGGCATCGCGCTGCTGCTCGCGCCGCTGGCCAAGGCGGCGCTCGCGGGTGGGCCACTGCGCGAGCGGGTGGGGGAGACGCTGCGCGCGCTCGACCTGCAGGATGCGCGCGCCGCGTACGAGGCCATCCGGCTCGCCGGCGCCGGCGGCCTCGACGAGCCGGTCGAGCACGACGTGCGCGCCGAGCCGACCGTCGGGCTGCGCGAGGCGATGGCGAGCGCGGCCGGGCGCGACGCGATCGCATCGGAGTACGTGACCGACTTCGCGCTGACCTTCGAGACTGGCGTCCCGGCGCTCGGCGGCGCGCTCGGCGAGGGGCTCGCGGAGCGCGAGGCGATCGTCGAACTGCACCTGCGGCTGCTCGCCGTCGCGCCGGACACGCTCATCGCGCGCAAGCGCGGCGTGGACGCCGCGGCGGGCGTGTCGGCGGCCGCGGGCGACGTGCTCGCGGCCGGCGGCGTGCGCACCGCGGACGGGCGCGAGGCGCTGCGCAGCTTCGACGCCTCGCTGCGCGAGGACGGCAACGCGCTCAACCCCGGCGCGACCGCCGACCTCGTCGCCGCGACGGTGTTCGTCGCGCTGGTCGAGGGTATGCTCTGACGCCGTCGCACCGGGCGAGCCAATCCTCCTCATTGCCCTGAGCGCGCGCATGCTCGCCGGCTTGGCGATGCGCGACGGTCAGACGGTGGTCGCGTGCGACCTGTTCGGCGACCTCGACCTGCGGCGCAGCGGCGCGCGCGTCGTGAGGGGCGACAGCCTGACGGAGTTGGTCGACGCGGCCGCGGACATGCCGGCGCGCGGCGTCGTCTACGGCGCGAGCTTCGAGAACCATCCCGCGCTCGTCGCGCGCCTCGCCGAGCGCCACGCGCTGCTCGGCAACACGCCGGAAGCGCTGCGCGCCGTGCGCA
>DATFRW010000049.1:0-4594 GCA_035262945.1 Solirubrobacteraceae bacterium | reverse complement strand
GTGTTCTGGACCGCGTTCCCCGTCGCGTTCGGCTCGGTGTTCTCGACGCTCTACATCCCCTTCGGCCTGGCCGCCATCGGGATCATCTTCCGCGGCTCGGCGTTCGCGCTGCGCGGGCAGGCGGCGACGATCAACGAGGCGCGGACGCTCGGCGCGACGTTCGCGCTGTCCTCGGTCATCGTGCCGTTCTGCTTCGGTGCGGCGATCGGTGGCATCGCGTCGGGCCGCGTGCCGGTCGGCAACGCAACCGGCGACCCGTTCTCGTCATGGCTGAACCCGACGTCGATCGTCATCGGCGTCCTGGCGGTGGTCAGCGGCGCGTACCTGGCCGCCGTCTTCATGGCGGCCGACGCGCGCCGCGCCGGGCTCCCGGACCTCGAGCGGGCGTTCCGCGCCCGCGCGCTGGGCGCGGGCATCGTGGCGGGCGCGGTCGCCATCGGCGCTCTGCCCATCGTGCACAGCGACGCGCGGAGCCTCTACGACGGCCTGACCAGCGGCACCGGCCTGGTGTTCGTGATCCTCTCGGCGGTGTGCGGCGTCGTCACGCTCGCGCTGGTGTGGCTCGGTCGCTTCGAGCTCGCGCGGGTCTCGGGGGCGGGCGCGGTCGCCTGCGTGATGATCGGCTGGGCGGTCGCGCAGAAGCCCTACATCCTGCCCGGCGAGCTCACGCTCAAGCAGGCGTCGGCGAGCGACACCACGCTGACCGCGCTGGTCGTGTCGATGGCGGCAGGCGCGGTCATCCTCGTCCCGAGCCTGTGGTGGCTGTACCGGCTGACGCTGCAGGGGCGCCTGGACAAGCCGTTCAAGCCGATGGGGGACGAGCTGTGAGCCGCCGCGCGCTGGAACGCCTCTGGGGGGCGCTGTTCGTCGTCGGGATCGTCCTGATGGTCCCCTTCGAGAAGACCATCACGCTCGCGCTCGGGATCGCCTGCCTGCTGTCGTTCGTCGCCCTCGGCGTCTACCTCATCGCGCACCCGTCGGCGCTGCTGGCCGACGAGGACGAACCTGCACCGCCGCAAACCACGCCAGACCCGCCAGCGTGAGGACGACGGCGATGAAGAAGTTCAGCCGCAGCCCGAAGATGTGGTGCGCGGGGTCGACGCGCAGCAGCTCCTCGAAGATGCGAAACGCCGAGTAGCCGGCGACGTAGAGCGCGAACAGGCCAGGCGGGCGCACGCGGCCGGTGCGGCCCAGCCAGACGAGGAACCCGGCCAGCGCGAGGTTCCAGATGATCTCGTAGAGGAAGGTGGGGTGGAACGTGCTGTAGGCGGCGTAGCGCGCGGGCCGGTGCTCGGGGTCGATCTCCAGCCCCCACGGCAATGAGGTCGGGCGTCCGAACAGCTCCTGGTTGAAGTAGTTGCCGATGCGGCCGATCGCCTGCGCGACGAGCAGTGCAGGCGCGGTGGCGTCCATGAAGAGCGGGAGGTCGGCGCCGGCGCGGTGCACGCGCCAGAGCCCGACCGCGGCGCCGAGCGCGATGCCGCCCCAGATCCCGAGGCCGCCCTGCCAGACGGCGAAGGGCCCCCACCAGTGGTCGGGCACCTCGTTCCAGCTCGTGGCCAGGAAGTACAGCCGCCCGCCGATGAGGCCCGCGGGAAACGCCCACAAGGCGACGTCGTTGACCAGCGCGCGCGAGCCGCCGACCGCCTCCCAGCGCCGCGACGTGATCGCCACCGCCGCGAGGACGGCAAGGACGTACATGAGGCCGTAGATGCGGATGTCGAACGGCCCGACGTGGATCCCGTTGAACGACGGGCTGGGAATCGACCCGACGACGGGCACAGCACGGATGGTGGCAGGCTGCACGACTTGCCCCGCCGGCTGATCGTCGACCTCGAGCCCGTGCGCGCCTCGCGCGACCTGCGCCTGCTCCTCGGCGGCGAGTTCGTGTCGGGGCTGGGAACGCAGGCGGCGCTCGTCGCGCTCCCCTACCAGGTCTACACGCAGACCGGCTCGGCCTTCCTCACCGGGCTACTCGGCGCGGTGGAGCTCGGCCCGCTGGTGGCCAGCGCGCTGCTGGGCGGGGCGATCGCCGACCGGATGGACCGCCGGCGCCTGCTGCTGCTCGTCCAGATCGCGCTGGTCCTCAGCGCGGGCGCCCTCGCTGCGCTCGCCTTCGCCGGGTCGCCGCCGGTGGCGGTGCTCTACGTGCTCGCCGGGCTCGTGGCCGGCGCGGGCGCCGTGCAGAACGTCGCGGTCTCGGCGATCGTCCCGAACCTCGTCGCGCCCGAGCGGCTGCGCTCGGCGCTTGCCCTGAGCTTCGGCCTCTACCAGCTGACCTCGGTGATCGGGCCAGGCCTGGGCGGCGTGCTGATCGGCCTGCTCGGCCTCGGCGCGGCCTACACGGTCGACGCCGTGAGCTGCCTGGCCATGGTCGTCGCCGCGCTGGCCATGAACGCGCAGCTGCCGCGCGGCCAGCGCGCGGAGCGCGCGCCGGTGCTGCACTCGATCGCCGAAGGGCTGCGCTACGTGCGCGGCAACCAGGCGCTGCTGGGCTCGTTCGCAATCGACCTCGTCGCGATGACGTTCGGCATGCCGCGGGCGCTGTTCGCCGTGCTGGCGGTGAGCGTGTACGGCGCCGGCGCGGAAGGGACGGGCCTGCTCTACGCGGCGGTCTCCGCGGGCGCGACGGTGGCCGCCCTGACGACTGGCTGGATCGAGCATGCGCGGCGGCTCGGGCTGATCGTCATCTGGGCGGTCGTCGTTTGGGGCGCCGCGATCGCCGCCGCCGGGCTGATGACCTCGCTGTGGCCCGCCGCGGCGCTGCTCGCGATCGCCGGCGCGGCCGACAGCGTCAGCGCGGTGTGCCGCAGCTCGATCAACCAGATGGTCACGCCGGACGCGATGCGCGGGCGAATGTCGTCGGTGTTCTCCCTCGTCGTCACGAGCGGGCCAAGGCTCGGCGACGTAGAGTCCGGCACGGTGGCGGGGCTGACCAGCCCGCGCTTCTCGGTCACCTCCGGCGGACTTGCCTGCATCGTCGGCGTCGTCGCCGTGGTGGCCTTCTTCCCGGCGCTCGCCCGCTTCGACGCGGAGGAGGTCCTGGCCGCCGATAGGGTCGCGGCATGATCTTTCGCCAGGTCACGCACGACGACCTGGGCTGCGCGAGCTACCTGATCGGGGACGAGGACGCCGGCGTGGCCGCCGTCGTCGACCCGCGGCTGGACATCGACGAGTACCTGCGCCTCGCCCGCTACATGGGCGTGGTCATCGAGCACGTCCTCGAGACGCACAACCACGCCGACCACGTCTCCGGGCACGGGCGGCTCGTCGCCTCGACCGGCGCGAGCGTCCACATCCACCGCGACGCCGCCCCCGACTACGACCACCAGCCGTTCGACGACGGCTGGGAGCTCCCGCTGGGCGCGCTGACCGTGCGCGCCCTGCACACCCCCGGCCACCGGCCCGAGCACACGGCCTTCGCCCTCATCGACACCAACCGCAGTTCCGAGCCGTGGGCCGTGCTGACCGGCGACTCGCTCTTCGTGGGCGACATCGCGCGACCGGACCTCGCGGTCGACAAGCGCGAGGGCGCGCACGGGATCTTCCGCTCCCTGCACGAGCGGCTGCTGTCGCTGCCGGACACCTGCGAGGTGTGGCCCGGCCACCTCGGCGGCTCGCTGTGCGGCGGGCCGGGCATGGACCTCAAGGTCTCCTCGACGATCGGCTTCGAACGCGACCACCAGGAGCTCCTGGGGATCGCGGACGAGGAGGAGTTCGTGGCGCGCGCGATCGCGGGACTCGGCCCGCAGCCGCCGAACTTCCGGGCGATCGTCGCGATGAACACCGCCCGCCCGGCCCCGCTCGTCCGCGGCGGCGCGCACGCCGACCCGCTGACGCCGCGCCAGGTCGAGCAGCACCAGCGCGACGGCGCGCTCGTCGTCGACGTGCGCACCGACATGCAGTTCGACGACGCGCACATCCCGGACGCCGTCGCGATCACCGCGCTGCGCGCCGGCTTCGGGTCGAAGCTCGCGTGGATCGCCGACCACGATCAGCCCGTCGTCGTTGTCGGGCGCGACGACGACGAAGCTCGGCGCGCGATCGGCCTTGCCGCGTCGGTCGGCGTGACGAACGTCGCCGGCTTCCTCGCGGGCGGGATGACGAGCTGGCGCGAGGACCGGCGACCCGTCGCGCGCATCGCGCGGATGACCGTGCCCGAACTGCGCGAGCGCCTCGAGCACGGTCCGCCGCTGCAGGTGGTCGACGTCCGCGAGCGCGACGAGTGGGAGGACGGCCACCTCCCCGGCTCGGTGCACCGGCCGTACCACGACATCGACGCGATCCCGCCGGGCATCGACCCCGCGCAGCCGGTGGCAGCGATCTGCGCCTCGGGGCAGCGCGCCGCGGTGGCCGCCAGCCTGCTCGCCCGCCACGGGGCACGCGACGTCGTCCACGTGGTGGACGGCGGCGTGCCCGCGTGGCAGCGCGAGGGCTGGCCGATCGAGACCGCCTAGCGCAGTCCGTTGCGCTTGGCCACGGTGATCAGTGCGAGCGGATCGTCGCTGATGATCCCGTCGACGCCGAGGTCGATGACCCGCTGCATGGTCTGCGGATCGTCGATCGTGTACGGGACCACCTTGACGCCCTGGCG
>DATFRW010000048.1:0-36508 GCA_035262945.1 Solirubrobacteraceae bacterium | reverse complement strand
GGCTGGGAATCGATCCGCGAATCACCCGCGACGCGCTCGATGTATTCGACCGTGCGGTCAGGATCAACCTCGACAACGACACGAGCAAGAAGATCTGCACTTAAATGGAGCCGCAGTGCCCCATCGATTGCCCGGTCGGCTCTTGTCGCCTGCGTGCTGTGACTCTTACCCTCACGTGGTGAAATCCACCGAGACGCACGAGTCTGAGGTCCAACACGGCCACGGAGCGGCCGCCGGGAAACAGGCTGTTCCCCACGACCTCCAGTTCGCCTCGAGCGTGGGCAATCACAATTTCGGCCGGATCATCGCGCGGCTCCGCGACGGCGAGGGGATCATGGCCGACGGTACCGCGCACCCGGACGTCGAGAGGGCGATCGCGGCCGCCCGCGGCGCGGGACGGCCGCTCGCTCGCAGCGTCCGCGAGACGCTGGAGTCCGGCTTCGGCACCTCCTTGGCCGGTGTGCGGGTCCATGAAAACTCGCCCATCGCTCCCAAGGTCCTCGCGCGCGCTTTCGCCGTCGGCCAAGACATCCACCTCGCGCCGGGAGAGTCGGCGACGGACCTAGCGCTGATGGGGCACGAAGCGGCCCACACCATCCAGCAGCGAGGCGCTCCGGACACCGGCTCGCTGGCCGTCTCGCAGCCGGGCGACCCCTTGGAGCAAGCGGCTGATGCGGCCGTCGGCGACCTCTTCGCCTGAGGCGGCCGCCGGAGCCTTCGCGTTCATCGACGCCCGTCTCCGGGCGGCTGTGCAGGCCGCCGCGGCGACGGACCAGAGCCCCGACGACTCACTGCGCGGGCTCTACATCTCCGACGAGCAGGCCCTCACGCTCGCTGCGGACGCCGGCACGATCGACGCCGACGCGCGGCTGGCTGAAGCCGCCGCGCGCCTCGGCCTGGGCGCGCTCGACGCCGCCGTGCTCGCTGTGTGCGCGGCGCCGGAGCTTCACCCTCGCTACGGCTTTCTGTTCGCCTACCTGCAGGACGACGTGACGCGCAGGCTCGCCAGCCCGCGGCTCGTGGCCAACCTGCTCGCCGGCGAGGACGTCGAACGCGCCGACGTGCTGGGCTGCTTCGGCCCCGACGCCCGTCTCGTTCGCACCGGGGCGATCCGTCTGCTTCAGCCCGACGCCCCGCTCGCGCTCGCCGACCGGCCGGTGAAGGTCTCGGACCGGCTGGCAGCGTTCGTGCTCGGGGCCGGCGGGGGCCTCTCGGACGCGAGCGCCGTCGCGCCGTTGCGCCGCATCGCCGTCGAGCCCCACAGCGACGGTCGCCGCGAGGCGGTCGCGGAGGTCGCGCGCCTGCTCGCCGCCGACACGCGCCTCCCACTGGTGGTCTGCGGCCCCGACGCGGCCGCGATCGTGGCGACCGCGGCAGGCGCCGCGCTGCTGCTCGTCGACGTGCGTGACCTCGAGCGCCCCGAGGTGGTCGCCGACGCCACGCTGGCCTGCCTCCTGGAGGGCCGCGTGTTGTGCCTTGACGGCCTCGACGACCTCAATCCCGCCGAGCGCGCCCGCCTGCTGCGCGCGATCGACGAGCGCCCCGAGCGCAGCGTCGTGCTCGGCCGCTCGCGCGCGGAGGCGCACGCGCTCAGCGATCGAACGGTGCTGCTCGTCGAGGTCCCGATGCCGTCGTTCGGCGAGCGCCGCGACGCGTGGGAGCGCTTCGCCGGCACCACGGAGTCCCACGACGTTGCCGCCAAGTTCCGACTTTCGATCGAGCAGATTCGGGCGGCGGGCGAGATCAGCCGGATCGCCGCCCGCGCGCGCGGTGCCGACAGCCCCGACCACGCGGAACTGGACATGGGCGCCCGCTACGCCTCCTCGTCGCGGCTGGGCGAGCTCGCCGCGCGGCTCGACCCCGGCTATCGCTGGGCGGACCTCGTGCTGCCGGAGCGCCAGCGCGAGCTGCTGCACTCGATCTCCGCCTACCTGCGCCACCGCGACCGCGTGCTGTCGGAGTGGGGCTATGAGCGAACCGTCGCCCGCACGCAGGGGCTGAAGGTCCTGTTCGCGGGCGAGTCGGGCACCGGCAAGACGATGGCGGCCCAGGTGCTGGCGGCCGAGCTCGGCCTCGATCTGTTCCGCGTCGACCTGGCCACGATCGTCTCCAAGTACATCGGGGAGACCGAGAAGAACCTGGAGCGGATCTTCTCCGCCGCCGACGGCTCCAACGCGATCCTCTTCTTCGACGAGGCCGATGCCCTATTCGGCAAGCGGTCCGAGGTCTCGGACTCCCACGACCGCTACGCCAACATCGAGGTCGCCTACCTCTTGCAGCGCATGGAGGCCTATCCCGGCGCGGTCATCTTGGCCACCAACTTCAAGCGCAACATCGACGACGCCTTCATCCGCCGACTGGACTTCGTCATCGACTTCCCGTTCCCCGATGTCGAGGACCGCAAGCGGATCTGGCGCCTGGTGCTCCCCGGTCAGGCGCCGCTGGCCGACGACGTCGACCTCGACTTCCTGGCCTCCCAGTTCAAGCTGTCGGGCGGCGCCATCCGCAACTGCTCGCTCGCCGCCGCCTTCCAGGCCGCCGACGAAGACGCGTCGATCCAGATGCGCCACCTCGTCCGTGCGGTCGCGATCGAGTACGACAAGCAGGGCCGCCTCACGCTGCAGAGCGACTTCGAACGCTTCCACGACGTGGTCCGCACCCGCCGCAACGGGAGCGCCCAGGGTTAGGCGATGCTGCCGAACCCCGCTCGGGAGCCCGACGCACCGCCCTCCCGGGAGCGCCGGGCGAGTGACGCGAGCGGGCTCGTACGAGGTGTCGAGCCGCGTGTTCCGCTGTCGGCGGCCGACATGCGGGAGCTGCAGCGCACGGCCGGAAACGCCGCAGCAAGGCGGGTGATCGCGCGCAGCTCGGGCGGCAAGCGCCGAAAGCCCTCGAGCGGCCGCCGCCCGCAATCCGCGAGGCGCAACCCGCCGCGGTACTCGGTCCCGCTCGAGCAGCAGCGGAAGAACCGCGACATCACGTTCTTCGATCCGGCCGACAGGACTTACAAACGCGCGTGGACTCCTTTGGAGGGATACGCCAGGAACCCCAGCACGGTGACCCTGAAGAGCATGATCGGCGGGTTGGTAGGGAGCGATTTCGAGAACGGCACGTTTCCGTACGTGGTCGACGTCAGCGGCGACATCGTGATCGGCAAGTGGCTGATGCCGGCGGCGCCCGAGCGCTATTGGCCGACCCCGGACCCGACGCTCCGCGAATACTCGCTTGCGGACCTCGTCGCGATCAAGCGCGGGAGCAACATCCCGACCGAAACCCTCATCGGCGGCACGAACCCCGAGTTTCTCGCTGCCGGACGGCTCCACATCAGCAAGGGCAAGATCGACTGGTTCGACAACGTGAGGGACCGCTTCGCGCCCCCTCGGCAGTCGCCCCCTCGCGAGTCGCTGGACGTGGCCGAGCAGGCCTTCAGGCGGCTGCCTGCGAGCTTGTTCGCTGAGAACGTCAAGGTGCGGTCTTACCTCTACTACCTGACCGGCGAGGCCTACACGAGGACGGTCCGCACGATCAAGACATACGAGGTCAGGAGCGGCCAGTTCACCACCAAGACCTGGATCAAGCCGCCCGAGATCGCCGGTGGCCCGCGTGGTCCACTGCGCGCCGGCACCGGGGCCGCCGCGGCGATCAGCAACCCGCCGCGCTATGGGGTGCCGCTCGAAAAGCAGCGGGCGAGCTACGACACCGTCTTCTTCGATCGTGCCTTCGAGCACGACTACAAGCGGGCGTGGACTCCCGTGGAGGGCTACGCCAACCACCCCAGAGGCGGGTACCTGGATCTCCTGGTCGGTCGAGATGGGCTGGTCGGGCCCGACTTCCAGAACGGCACGTTCCAGTACGTCGTCGACGTCAACGGCGACATCCTGGTCGGCCAGCGCTGGATTCCCGATCCGCCGAGTCCGCGTCCGTACATCTCGAACCCGCTTGAGGACTTCGTAGACAGGATCAAGCAATTCGTGACCCCCAAGCGCGGGAGCAACGTTCCCACTGAAATGCTCATCGGGGGCAAGGACCCGGAGTTTCTCGCTGCCGGGCGGCTCCACGTCACCGGCGGCAAGATCGACTGGTTCGACAACGTGCAAGACCCGGGCGCGCCCCCTCGGGCGTCTGTCCCCCGGGGGACGCTGGACGTGGCTGAGGAAGCGTTCAAGCGACTCCCCGCAGACATATTCGCCCGCAGGGTCAAGGTGAAGGACTACCGCGCCTACGTCTTCCGCGAGCCGTATACGAGGACGATCCGCACGATCAAGACATACGAGGTCAAGGGACCTGGCACGACGACCCGGACCTGGATCAAGCCACCCGAGATCGCCGGCAGCATGCGAGGCCGCCTGCGGGCCGGAACCGGGACCGCCGCCGTGGCGGCCGGCGGCGTCGTGGTGGACCTCGCGCTGCAGTACCTCGCAAGCAAGGTCAAAGAGAAGTTCGACAACGCGATCATCGAGCGCGAGCTCAAGAGGCTCGCCCCCGACGAGATCAAGAACCTGGCGCCTGAGGTCAAGGCGCTGCTCGCAGAAGAGCGCCAGGAGCTCAAGGCCTTGCGCGCCGCCGCCCCCGAGGCGCCGATCTACCTCAACGTGCTCTTCGAGATCGCCTTCGTCCAGACCGAGCATTACAACCAGTACGAGTTTCCGCCGGCCCCCGCCACCCTCGAGTCCCCGCCCGTTGTGAAGGTTCACGACGCGGGATACAGCCGCGAGCCCTCGAACCCAGCACCGAGCCACAGCACGCAGACCAGCTGGGGACACAGCGTCTTCACCACGATCGTCCCGTACAGCGTGATGCTCAGCCCGGAGGACATGCTGGCGCTGGAGAACCTGCCGGTGAAACCTCCTGAGGGCGCCGGGGACACCGAGATTCGCGAGTGGCTCAAGGCTCATTCCACCGCCGACATCACCAAGTTGGCGGACTGGGAGAAGGCTCGGCTGATTCACCGGCTGCTCGATGGCTGGGTGTCCGACGACGACCTGCGAGCGATCGAATCGGTGTGCAAGAGCGTTACCGACAAGGCCGAGATGGAACGGATCGACCACGCCATCCGCCCGCGCGTGAGGAGGCTCTGGAGTGCAAGGCAGCGCGACTGGCTGAGCCGCATTCTCGACATCCGGCCCTGACGGCGGAAGACATCAGGGCTGGATGAGCGCCATCGCGCCGGGTCATCGCGCCGGCATGAACCGCGGTCGCTACGTGAGCGCACACCTCCGCATCGTGCAAGCTCAAACGATCGGTAGGAGTCGCTCATGAAACGCATCACCCTGTCCCATGTGGCGGTGGCCGTTGCCGCGGTAGCACTGTTCGCGGCCTCCGGCGTCCCGGCACAGGCCGTCTCGCTCGTCACCGGAGCGCAGGTCAAGGACAACTCACTCACCGGGCGGGACATCCGGTCGAACTCGATCACCGGTACCGACGTCCGAGACATCCGGAGTGGCGACATCCGCGACGGCTCCCTCACGGCGGCTGACTTCCGGCGCGGCGCGCTGGCCGGCGGCGCCAAGGGGGACAAGGGCGACAAGGGAGAGAAGGGCGACAAGGGCGACGCGGGCGATCCCGGCCCGTCGCGCTGGCTGCTCGTCAACGCCGCTGGCCAGATCGAGGCCCAGTCGGGCGGGTTCCGGATCGCCAACGCCTATCCGGCCGGCGCGGCCAACGGCAACGTCTACATCGAGTCAGGCGATCGCGACCTCTCCAACAACGGGCTCGTCGCCACGCTTGCGCTGGAGAACCAGGTCGACCAGAACGGCGACGGGATCTCCAACGGCACCGCGCCCGGCCCGGATGCCAACCCCGAGTTCTCGGGTGAGATCTCCACCACTCGCTGCGCGATCTCCGGCGTGGTCGCGTGCGCTCCGATGGACATCGGCGTGACGCCGAACGTGCCGACCAACGCGCAGAACTACTTCGTCGTCTCGCCGCGCAACTCCGACGGCACGCGCACCGCGGACGGCGGCCGCAAGCGCTTCTACGTCGTCGTCTCCGGCCCGCGGGACTGACGAACATTGCGCGAGGCTCAGGCGGTCTCCTGGGCCTCGCGCATCTCCACGTCCACGACGAGAGTAAGACGGCAGGTTTGGAGTGAGCCGATCGCCGCGCTCGTGCGAATAGGCGTGCGTGACCGTCCGCATCGTCCCCCCGGTCTCCCCGGTTCAGCACGCGTCGCCGCAGCCCGCGCCGCGCCGGGCGCCACTGTGAGCGTTATTGGGAGGTTCCACGTTGCAGGTTAATGGCAAGGTCCCCACGCAGCGCCCCATCACGATCCACCTTCGCAAGACCCTTTATGAGGAAGCGACGGCGATCGTCGAGCGCGAGTTCGCCTCCAGTCTCTGCCTCGACGAGATCGCGCGGCGCATAGCGTCCAGCCGGCGCCAGTTGCAGCGGGCGTACGCGGAGATCGGGAACACGACGTTCCGCGAGCACCTCACCAGCGTTCGGATGGAGCGCGCTGCAGAGATGCTGCGCGTGCGCCACCGGAAGGTGCGCGACGTCGCGCGCCGGGTCGGCTATCGCCAGCCGGCACAGTTCGCAAAGGCGTTCCGCCGCCACCACGGCATATCGCCGTCGGCGTTCCGCGCGCACCGGCCGCCGGTGAACGGCGTGGACCGCCCGCTCGCGGCCTAGTCGCTCTCACCGTGGCCGCATCGTGGGACGACACGGCGACGTTCACTCCCTCCATGCTGAGGGCCTTGCAGCACCGGCTGCTCACCCCGGCACAGGAACGCCTGTTGGGGCACCGCGCGCAGCGCGGCGACAGCGACGCGAGGAACCAGCTCGTCTGCGCAAACCTCCGCCTCGTGCGCAGCATTGCGCGGGGGCACGCCGGCAAGGGCGTGCCCTTCGCGGACCTCTTCCAGCAGGGGATCGTCGGGCTGGTTCGCGCGGCGGAGAAGTACGACCCCACCAAGGGCGTGCGATTTCCGACCTACGCCACCTGGTGGATACGACAGGCAGTGGGTGCCCTGCTCTACGACGACCGCCCCATCCGCCTGCCGCGACACCGCGCGCATGAGATAGCCGCCGCGCGAGCGCTGACGAACGGCAACGGTCACGACGCGGCACACGCGCTCGCAGCGGTGGTAGCCCCGCTCCGGCTGGACCACGGCGAGCACGGGCGCGGTCAATTCGACAAGATCGCCGACCGCGCGACGGCTCACGACATGGAGCTCGTCGAGCTGCGCGTGAGCGTGACGCGTCTGCTTGCCGCACTGACGTCCCAACAGCGAGCCGTCATGCGCTTGCGCTTCGGCCTCGACGGTTTTGACCATCGCACCTACGACGAGGTCGGTGCCTTGATGGGGCTCTCGCGCGAGACCGTACGCAAGCTCGCCCGGCAAGCGATCGAGCGGCTCCGCGAGCTCACGACCGACGGCGTACCGTTCGCGATATGAGTGGTCGGCGTCTTCTTGCAGTCGCCGGCGCGACCGCCGTGGCGGCGATCGTCGCGGTGGTCGTGATGGCGGCGGTCGGCGTGTTCGACTCGGGCGACAACCACCCCGCGAACGCGCAGGGCGGCGCTGCAGCCAACACGATCAACCAGATCTACCAGCGCGAGGGCCGGTCCGTGTACTTCGTGCAGAAGAGCGGGCCGAACGGCGCCGGCACAGGCACGGCGTGGCTGTACGACGGCCAGGGGCACCTGGTCACGAACGAGCACGTGATCTCCGGCGGCACCGACGTGGCGCTGCGCGTCGGCGACAACAAGCTCGTGCCGGTGAAGATCGTCGGCGAGGACCCGTCGACGGATCTCGCGGTGCTGCAGGCCGACCCGAACGCGCTCAACGACGGCGACCCGTTGCGGTTGGGCAACGCGTCGGAGGTGTTCGTCGGACAGCCCGTCGTGGCGATCGGCAATCCGTTCGGCCTCGAGGGGACGGTGACCAGCGGCATCGTGTCGGCCAAGTCGCGCGTGCTGCAGGCGCCCAACGGCTACCCGATCACCAACGCGATCCAGACCGACGCAGCGATCAACCCCGGGAACTCGGGCGGCCCGCTGGTCGACCTCGAGGGGCGAGTGATCGGCGTGAACTCGCAGATCGCCACCGGTGGCGCGGGCCAATCGGCCGGGATCGGCTTCGCCGTACCGGTCGACACCGTCGAGCGCGTCGTCAAGCAGCTCATCGAGCACGGGCGCGTCGACCGCGCCTACCTCGGCGTGAGCACCGTGGGCCTGACCCCCGAGCTCGCGCAACGGCTCGGCATGAACATCCAATCCGGCGCCCTTGTCCTCGAGGTGGCGCCCGGCGGGCCGGCTGCCAACGCCGGGATGCGCGGGGCCGGAAGCGACGCCGCGACGGGCGCGCTCGTCGCGGGTGGCGACGTCATCACCGGCATCGACGGGCAGAAGGTCACGGGCCCGAACGACGTCGCGAAGGTGATCGGCGCCAAGCAGGCCGGCGACACCGTCAAGCTGACCTACGTTCGCGACGGCACCGAGCACACCGTCGACGTGAAGCTCAGCTCGCAGCCGTAGCGAGGTCTTCGCGCCTGAGCAGCACGATGCTGCTCACGAGGACGAAGAACAGGAAGAGCACGAAGCCGATGAGGTCGACGATCAGCCCGAAGGTGTTGATCACGCCGCCAAGGCCGAAGCCTTGAACGAAGAGCAGGATGCCGGCGCAGATCGAGAGCCGGGCGAGCCATCGCGGCAAGACACCGCTCTTCGACGCGAGCAGGCCTGCCGCCACGAGGAAGAGGCTGCCGAAGACGTCGCCGACGCTGTCCAGCGCGAAGGTCATGAGGTACAGCGTGTAGGAGACGCCCGGGTCGTGTTGCGCGCCGTAGGTCGCGAGCTTCGCGCCGAGCAGGCCGGTGATCCCGATGTCGCTGACGCCGTGCAGCGCGACGAGGAGCACCCCGCCGACGAGCACCAAGGAGTGAAGGGTCCGCGGCGGTCCGGCAGCCTGGCGCAGGAGATCGTGCAGCCTGCAGAGATAGATCACGAACGCGACGGCGTAGACCACCGAGAGGTAGGCGATGATGAGCGCCCGCGTTCGATGGTCGTGGAGCGCGTTGGCGATCTTCGCGGCGGAGTCGTCCTGGTTGATGGGAATCGCGGCGGCGACCACCACCTCGGCGACCAGGGCGACCACGAACACGATGCCCGCGGCCCAGGCGCGACGCTCCCACGCGCTAGCTGTCCGCGGCGCCATCAGGCGCCGATCCTTCCGTCGCGCGCGACGCTTCGCAAGCAGCGGTCCGATGCCGGACCCGTGCGGGGCCTGACCTCACGCACGCTGCGCCTCGCCCGTTCGAGCCCTCGTGACAGCACCGCTTCCCTACACGCTCCTCGGAGCGACCGGCCTGCGGGTGTCGACCCTCTGCCTGGGCACGATGACGTTCGGCCAGGAGTGGGGCTGGGGCGCCGACAAGCAGACGAGCCGCGCCATCTTGAGGCGCTTCGTGGAGGCCGGCGGCAACTTCATCGACACCGCCAACAACTACACGGGCGGCACGAGCGAGAAGTGGCTGGGCGAGTTCGTCGCCGGCAGCCGCGAGCAGTTCGTCCTGGGCAGCAAGTACTCGCTGAGCACGAACCCCGACGATCCCAACGCCGGCGGCAATCACCGCAAGAACCTCGTGCAGGCTCTCGATGCGAGCCTCCGGCGCCTCGGCACCGACTACATCGACATCTACTGGCTGCACGTGTGGGACTCGCTGACGCCGGTGGAGGAGGTCATGCGCGCACTGGACGACGTCGTGCGCGCGGGCAAGGTCCTCTATGTCGGCATCTCCGACACGCCGGCCTGGATCATCTCGTACGCGAACGCGTTGGCCGACCTGCGGGGCTGGTCGTCGTTCGCCGGTGTCCAGGCCGAATACAGCCTCGCCCGCCGCGACGCCGAGCGCGATCTGCTCCCGATGGCTCGCGCACTCGCGATGAGCTTCCTGGCGTGGTCGCCGCTCTCGAACGGCCTGCTCACCGGCAAGTACAACGGCACGTCGGCATCGGGCGCGCGCATGGCCACGAACTCGTCGTCGCGCAACCGGCCGACCGAGCGAGGCCTGGTGATCGCGAGGGCCGTGGCCGACGCGGCACATGAGCTCGGGTGCACACCCTCCCAGCTGGCGCTCGCCTGGCTGTACCGCAAGCGCCAGGTCATCCCGATCCTCGGTTGCCGCACCGTCGACCAGCTGGCGGACAACCTCGGCTGCGTCGGCGTCGAGATCCCCGACGCGGTGTCCGCGCGTCTTGAGGAGGCCACTCGCATCGACCTCGGCTTCCCACACGACTTTCTGAGCGCCGGGTTCACCGCCAGGATGCTCCACGGGAACACGGCTGGCTTTGGCCCCCAGGATCCTCACAGGACTCTCACAGCGCGCTCCCGGCAGGGCTGATGAGGATCGCGGCCATGAGACCGAAGCTCCTGGCCCGCGCACCCGTCCTCGCCGCCCTCGCCGTGACCGCCGCGCTGGCGGCGCCGGCGCCCGCCGTCGCCAAGATGGCCGGCCCTCGTCCCCACACTCCACGACCGCCCGCGCACGCACGGCCGCCCGCGTCGATCGCCTTAGTGCCCGGCGCGGCGCGCATCCGCGGCGAGCGCAGGCAGACAGGCATCTCGCGGCCGCTGTAGGCACGGGCCGAGGCCCGTCTCGGATGCGACGAGTAGCAGCCCAGCCGACGCCTATGAAACCGTGAAGGGAGTCGAAGGCGCCAGCCGCAACGGCGTCTCTCCGATCGGGCCGGGCTGGTGGACGTCGACTTCGATCGTGTATGGCCCGCGCGGCGGTCGCGGGAGCCAGTCGAGCGGGATCCAGTCCTTGCACCCGCAGGTCTTGCCGCGCGTGACCTTCAAGGGATCGGCTGAAAAGGTTCGCGTCGCCGGGCCGTTGACTACGAGCCGGACAGGCAGGACCGCGCCCGACTTGAAGTGGTCGGTGCTGACGTCGTAGAGGATGAACCGCCCCGGTGTGCGCCGGCGGGCTGCCGGCAGACCGGGCATGCGAACCCCTTCGTGCTTGAGCCACTCGCCGTACGTCATCGGCGACGTGCTCAGCACCCTGATTGCGACGGTCCCCTCTGGCCCCGAGCGAGGGATGAGGTGGTACACCGCAACGGCGAGCGCGATGATCGAGCCGACCGCCCCCGCCACTGCACCGGCCGCGAGGACGGCGCGAACCGCCGGTCGCTGCCCGGCCGTGGCCGTCATCAGCCGTCGAAGTACGCGGTGACCCGGGGCGGGCGGTTGGCCCAATCGCGGAACGCCGTGAACACGCACCTACCCGCGCCGCCGCACGCGTTACCCCAGTGGCTAAAGCGCCCGCGTACCGGCGTCACGAACACCGTCTGCTTGCGGCGGAAGTCGATGTCGCACCGCTTGGTGGTGCAGATCGTGCCGTTGACGGCGACCCTGCCGCTGCCCACGACCCGGATCGGGATCTTCGCCGGGCGCACGATGGGACCCTCGTCGGTACCGGTGCACTCGGTGACACCCGGCGCGCATCTGAAATAGGCCGTGGTGTCGGAGGGCTCGAAGATCGGGCGCCGGCATGTGCTCCCGAAGCCGGCGCACCATCCGGCCCAAGAGCCGAACGCGCCGTCCGCATCCGCTGCCGCCGTCAGCGTCGGGACAGCCCCGTACGGGAACGCCCAGCAGCCAGTGCCGCACGATGTGCCGCCGGCGACGTCAACGTGGCCCACCGAGCGCGAGCTGACCGTGAGCTGGAGCGGCGAGAACCGGGCAAGCACGGCCTTCGGCGCATCGAGCGTCAGCTGACACGAGGGTTGCGCACCCGCGCACGCGCCGAGCCACGTCGCGAGTGACGACGGCGGCCCACTCGGAGACGCGCCGAGCGTCACGACCGTTCCGGCGGGATAGTTAAGGCTGCACCACCCGGTTTTCGTGGGGCAGCGCCCAAGCGTTCCCTGCGGATCCACGTTGATGGTCCCCGGGCCCGTCGCCTTGACGCTGAGGGTCGTGGCGTGTCCGTCAGCCGGCCATGCGCATGCGACCAACGTGGCGAACGCGGCGGTCGTGCAGAGCGTCCTCAGCCAGTCCATGCATCATGGACCCGCTGGAGCCGCGTTCTGATACCTGCGTTACACGACGCTTGCCCGCTCCGCCCCTGTCGGCTCGAGCTCGTCGTGCACATGCCGTGCCACCCCACGGTCCGGGCGGCCGATCACGAAGTAGAGCGCACCGACGAGGCCGATCACCGCGATGACCGACAACGTGATCCAGTCCAGGTTGAAGTAGGCGCGTGGGCTGCCGAGCCCCGTCGGAAGGGCGATGTTGACGAGCATGAGCCCGAGGTAGGCGCACGCGATGATCGTCACTGGCCAGGCCCAGCGCCCGAGGCGGAAGCTCCCTTCGGGCACCCAGCCGCGGGCGCGGGCGATGATCGCGGCGATCACCGTGAGCAGGAACGACAGGTAGATCCCGCTCACGCCGAAGGAGACCAGCGACACGAGGACATTCGTGTCCGCGGGATAGGTGATGAACCAGATATGGATGTCGTGACCGGGCGAGGCGAACACCAGCAGGACGAACAGGACGGTGATGAACGCGCCGCTGATGAGCGCGTTGACCGGCGTGCGGAAGCGGTCGTGTATCCGTGAGATCCAGCCCGATCCCGGGAGCGCCCCGTCGCGCGCGTAGGAGAAGGCAAGACGGCTCCCCGCGCCCTGGATCGAGGTCCCGCACGAGAAGAACGCGAAGATGATGAGCAGCAGGAGGAAGTCCTGCATGCCGGTGGAGAGCTGTCCGAGGATGAACGGAACGCCGCCGCCGTCGACGGTCGCGCCGACCGGGTTGTTCTTCGGCATCGCGAGCAGCAGCCCGGCCGTGAGGACGAGCGAGGCGAGCCCGCCCCAGATCAGCGCGAGGCGCATCGCACGCGGGACCTGGCGGCCGGCATCCTGGGTCTCCTCCGAGATGTCGCCGCAGGACTCGAACCCGTAGAAGATGTAGACCGGCGCAAGCACGGCGATCAGGGCGGCGCCGGTGAGCCAGTTGCCGCCGAAGTCGAGCTTGAGCGGGTTCTGCGCAGCGTTCTCGACGCCCTGCGTGCTGAAGAGGAACCCGAGGTCGTGGTGAAAGCCGTGGATCGCGAGGATCAGCGCGATCCCGAGCGTGCCGACCAGCTCGACCCAGACCCCGAACTGCGCCACGCGCGCCATCACCCGCGTCCCGGTGATGTTCAGCGTGGTCTGGATCGCCAGCAGGATCAGCGTGATGACGAGGATCGTCGAGTGCTTGGCGGGATCGAGGTTCCAGCCGAACCAGTTGTGCGTGAGCGCCGCGACGTAGGTCACAACGCCGGTGTCGACTGCCGCGACGGTGACGAGCAGCGCCATGCCGTAGAACCAGCCGACGAACCAGCCGTACGCGGGCCCCACCGAGAACTTGCTGTATTGGTACAGCGCCCCGGCGACCGGATAGTGGCTCGCAAGCTCGCCGAACACGAGCGCGACGAAGAGCATCCCGATCACCGGGATGAACAGCAGCCAGAGGTAGGCCGGACCGCCCGTGCCGACGCCGAGCACGAACAGCGAGTAGATGCCGACCATCGGCGACAGGTAGGTGAACGCGACCGAGAAGTTCGCGAACAGCCCGAGCACGCGGTTGAGCTGCGGCCGGTAGCCGAGGCTGGCCAGCCGCGCGTCGTCTTCGGTGGCCGCGGGAGCGCTCGGCTGCCCGACGGTTCCGGCTGTGTCCATCCCTCTTCTCCTCTGAGCGGTGAGGAGAGATAAACCTATGTTCTTATAGTTTTTCCTGTCAAGCGGATGGTCTCCCTGCGTCAACACCGCGAGCCGGCGCCTGTCGGCCTCACCACGGCAGCGGCGCGGACGCTCCTCGCGCCCCTCGACGACGCGGGCGGGCGCGCCGACCTCGTCGCGCGCCGGCTCGGCGAGGCGATCCGTCTCGGGCTCGTGCTCGACGGCGAGCGCCTCCCGAACGAAGCGCGGCTCGCCGAACAGTTGGGGGTCTCGACCGTCACGCTCCGCGAGGCGCTCGCGATGCTCCGCGAGCAGGGGCTCGTCAGCACGCGACGCGGCCGCCGCGGCGGCACCTTCGTGCGCGCGCCCGCAGACCCGGCGGCGCCGCTGCTGCGCTTCAGCGTCCAAGAGCTGCGCGACCTGGGCGACCATCGGGCCGCGATCTCGGGCACCGCGGCGCGGCTGGCAGCGGAGCGCGCGCTGCCCGAGGAGGTCCACCGCCTGCATGAGCAGGCGCAGCGGCTCCGCGCAGCGACCACCGCGAGCGAGCGCCGCCGTGCGGACACGCAGTTCACCATCGAGGTCGCGGCGGCGGCGCAGTCGCCCCGGCTGGCGCGCGAGGAGGCGCGGCTGCGAGCGCAGGTCGGCGACCTGCTCGGACTCGCGTTGGAGGCGGGCGAACATGCCCTGCTCGTCCGCGAGCGCGATCGGCTCGTCGACGCGATCGCGAGCCGCAAGGCCGAGCGTGCCCGTCGCCTGGCCGAGCGGCACGTCGCGGTCGAGACCGAGCGTCTGATCCGCCGCCGTCTGCGGGCGTACGGATCCGCGTGACGCGCCAGCGCGTACAGCCCGCGGACGACGTCCTCGGCGATGTCATGGGCGAGCTTGAGCAGGTGTTCGCCGCGCTGGCCGCGCTCGGCGCGCGCTTCGCCGATCTCGTCGAGCAAACGGGCCAGCCGAGTCGCGAGCACGTCGCGTCGCTGCGCCCGGCGATCTTCGACCTGCTCGCTGCGCATCGGGAACTCGTCACCGGCGCCGGCATCGTGACCGCACCCGGCCTCCTCGCCGACGCGCCGCGCTGGCTTGAGTGGTGGTGGACCACGACCCGCGGCGCGCCTGAAGCGCTGCGCGTGAACCTCGATCCCGGCGCGCCGGACTTCTACGACTACACGACGACCGACTGGTACGCGACGCCCGAGCGGACGCGGCTGGCGAGGATGGCCGGCCCGTTCGTCGACTTCGCCTGCACGAACGAGTACGCGATCACGCTGTCGTCGCCGGTGCACGCGGGGGGCGAGATGCTCGGCGTTGCCGCCGCCGACGTCCTCGTCTCGAGCGTCGAGGGACGTGTGCTGCCCACGCTGGTCGCGCTGGACCGGGCCGTCGCGCTCACGAACGCCGACGGCCGCGTCATCACGTCCAACACACCCGCGGTCGTGACGGGCCAGCGGGTCGACGCCGGCGCACAGGGTGCGTCGTCGTGGCTCCTGGTCGAGACGTCCTAGGGGCCTAGGCCGCGTCGAGCATCACGCAGTACGAGCGAATGCCTTCGCCGTCGTAGCTGACGCACGGGCCGTCCATCGGATTGACGACCCATTCGCGGCCGTGAAGCGGGATGTGGCGGTACCAGCCCCAGATGATCCCGGCGATGACGGCGTCCCTGAGCGCCGCCTTGACCTCGTCATCCGTCAGGCGCACGGTCTTCATGAGCGACCGGGATTCCCCCGGGAGCTATGCGGCAATCTCTGACGCGGCGGCGACGGGATTGACCAACACCCCGATGCCGGGGACGCGGATCTCCACGACGTGGCCCGGCTGCAGGGAGACCTCGTCGGGGGGCACGACGCCCGTGCCGGTCAGCAGCACCGTCCCGCGCCCGATCGGGTTGTCGCGGCGCAGGTAGCCGACGAGCTCGGCGAACGAGCGGCGCATGGTCGCCGTCGAGGTGCGGTCCTGGAAGAGCGTCTTCTCCCCGTCGCGGATCGTCACCTCGATCGCGAACGGCGCGTCCCAGTCGTCGGGGACGAGCAGCGCGGGGCCGAGGGCGCACGCGCCCGCGTAGATCTTCGCCTGCGGCAGGTACAGCGGATTGGCGCCCTCGATGTCGCGGGAGGAGACGTCGTTGCCGATCGTCGCCGCGAGCAGCTCGCCGTCGGAGCCGACGACCAGCGCGAGCTCCGGCTCGGGGACGCTCCACGTCGCGTCGCCACGGACGCCGATCGGCGAGCGCGGGCCGACCGTCCGGCGGCCGACCGCGTCCTTGAGGAACAGCTCGGGCCGTGCGGCCTCGTACACGAGGTCGTAGACGCTCTCGACGCGGCTCTCGGCGACGCGGGCCTGGCGGCTGCGCTCGTAGGTCACGCCTGCCGCCCACGTCTCGGGCGCGACGAGCGGCGCGAGCAGCCGCCACGGAGCGGGCAGGTCGAGCCGTTCGGGGTCGAGGACGTCGACGCTGCCGATCGGCTCGGCGCCGTCGCCGAGCAGCGCGAGCGGGTCGTCGGTGTCGAAGACCTCGATGCGCGCGCGGTCGACGCGCCCGGCGCGGACGCGGCCATCGCCGTCGCTGACCCGGACGTAGCGGGTCACATCTCGTCCGGGGCCGTGACGCCCAGCAGGTCGAGCGCCCGCGCGATCGTGCGCTGGGTGACCACGGAGAGGCGCAGCCGCCAGTCCTCGCGCGCCTCCGGCTCGGCGCCGACGACCTGGCAGTCGCGGTAAAAGGCCGTGAACGCCTGCGCCAGCTCGAGCGCGTACGCCGTGATGCGGTGCGGCGCCCGGCGCTCGGCTGCCTCGTCGACCTCCTCCGGGAAGGCGAGGAGCTTCTTGACGAGCGCCCGCTCGCTCGGATGCAGATCGATGTCGCCGCCGCGCGTCGCGAGCGCGCGGGCCACGCGCTCCTCCCCCGCCTTCCGGCGCACCGACGCGATGCGCGCGTGCGCGTACTGCACGTAGTAGACGGGGTTCTCCGACGACTCCTGGCGCGCGAGGTCGAGATCGAGATCGATCGTCGAGTCGTGCGAGCGGGAGAGCATGAAGTAGCGGGTCGCGTCGACGCCGATCTCCGCGACGAGCGCGTCGAGCGTGATGAACTCGCCGCGGCGCTTGGACATCGACGCGCGGTTGCCGCCCTCCACGACGTGGACGAACTGCAGCATCGGAACCTCGAGCCGGTCCGGGTCGGCGCCCAGCGAGGCCATGATCGTCTTCAGCCTCGCGATGTAGCCGTGGTGGTCGGCGCCGAGCGGCAGGATGAGCTCGTCGAAGCCGCGCTCGAGCTTGTGCTCCTGGTAGGCGACGTCGGAGGCGAAGTAGGTCGGCTGCCCGGACGAGCGCTCGAGCACCCGATCCTTGTCGTCGCCGAACGAGGTCGTGCGCAGCCAGAGCGCGCCCTCGGAGCGGTAGACGTGGTCCTGCTCGGTCAGGCGCTCGAAGGCGCGGTCGACCGCGCTCGGGCTGCCCTCGTGCAGCGTGCGCTCGTTGAAGAAGACGTCGAACTCGACGCGGTAGGCGCGCAGCGTCGCCTTGATGCGGTCGAACATGAGCTCCACGCCGACGCGCGCGAGATCGTCGGCGTCCATGTTCGGCGCGCCCGGAATCTCGGCGGCCAGCTCGCGGACGTAGTCGCCCTCGTAGCCGCCCTCGGGTACGTCCTCCCCGCGCGCCCGCGCGCGTATCGACTCGCCGAGCTTCTCGATCTGCGTGCCGGCGTCGTTGAAGTAGTACTCGCGCGTGACGTCGTGGCCGGCGAAACGGAGCACGCGCGCAAGCGCGTCGCCGTACGCGGCGTGACGGCCGCTGGCCGCGGTCAGCGGGCCGGTGGGGTTGGCCGAGACGAACTCGACGTTGATCCGCAGCGGCCGCGCGGCGATCCCGCCGCCGAAGCCGTCGCCGGCGGCGAGGACCCAGTCCAGCGCGCCGATGTACCACGGGTCGGCGAGGAAGAGGTTCAGGAAGCCGGGTCCGGCGACCTCGACGCGCTCGAGCGCGTCGCCGAGCCGGTCGCGCAGCGCGCTGCTGAGCCGCTCGGCCACCTCGCGCGGCGGCGCCTTGACCACGGCCGCGAGCACGAGCGCCGCGTTCGTGGCGTAGTCGCCGTGGTCGGCCTGCTTGGGCCGCTCGAGCGTGGGGCGCGACTTCGCGGAGCCGCCGTCGGCCAGCCCCGCGGCGGCCGCTTCAACCGCGGCGCGCAGATCGGTGACCGGGGTCACGACCGGGACTCCGCTCGACTCGGTGCGAAGAGCGCCTCGAGGCGCTGCACGGTGCGCAGCGTGCCCATCGCCAGGACGACGTCGCCCGCGGCGAGCACGGTCGCGGAGGGCGGCTGGGGATGGAAGGTGCCGTCGGCGGAGCGCACGCCGACGATGATCGCACCTCCCCGCACATCGACGATTTGCTGCCCGACACCCGCGCTTCCGTCGGCGACCTCGATCTCCTCGAGGCGGTACTCGGGCGCGACGTCCACGACGCCGGTGACCTTCGGGTTCAGTGCGAAGCGCGCCATCTCCGTGCCGCTGGATCGGTACGGGGAGATGACGCGCGTCGCCCCTGCGCGATGCAGCTTGGCCTCGGAGGCCTCCTCGGACGCGCGGGCGACGATCGCGATGTCGGGCCGCAGCTGGCGCGCGGTGAGCGTGATGAAGATGTTGTCGGCGTCCGAGTCGACGCACGCGATGACGCCCCGCGCGCGCATGATGCCCGCGGCGCGCAGCACCTCGTCGTCGCTCGCCTCGCCCTCGAGGAAGCGCACCCCGATGCCCGCGGCGAGGTCGCGGTTCTCCGTGTTGTCGTCGATGACGACGTACCGCGCGCCCGCGGCCCGCAGGTCGCGCGCGACCTGTCGGCCCACGCGGCCGAACCCGCAGATGATGTAGTGGTCGCTGGTGGCTTCGATGGCCTTGAGGGTCCGGCGCTCTTCGAGCAGCTCCCCGAGGTGACCGGCGACGAAGACCTCCGTCACCGACACCAGGACGTAGAGCAGCGTACCGACGCCGAGGATCGTGATCAGGACCTTCACGATCTGTCCGCCCACGGTCTCCGGCCGGGGGTGGGAGCCGATCGTCGCGATCGTGTCGAGCGTCCACTGGAACGAGTCCCAGACGTTGTCGTGCTCGGTCAGCGCAAGTCCGATCGTGCCGCCGGCGATGAGCGCGACGATCAGGATCGCCACGGTTCGCAGACGACGCAGGAACGACTTGATCTCTGCTCGCTCGCCGATCAATGGTGGTAGGGCTCCCCGGCAATGATCTTGTGCGCGCGATAGAGCTGCTCGAGGAGCACGACCCGGGCGAGCTGGTGGGGCAGCGTGAGCGTCCCGAGCGACAGGCGGTGGTCGGCCCGCTCGAGCTCGAGGCCGAAGGCGCCGCCGATCACGAAGCACAGGTCGCGGCGCGACATCCGCCGCTCCTCGATGAAGCGCGCGAAGCCGCGCGAGTCCATCTGAGCGCCGTCGGCGGCGAGCAGCGAGACGAAGGCGTCGGCGGGAAGACGCCGCTCGACGCGCTCGTCGTCGCGCACCTCGACGAGCTCCATCCGCGCGTGTCCGCGCAGCAGCTTGAGATAGTGCGCCACGTCGTCCGCGAAGGGCGAACGGAGTCTCCCGACCGCCACGACGAGGATCCTCACCGCTGCGATACTAGGCGCGACCATGGCCGACGAACAGCAAGGGCCCGAGCGCCACATCAACATCCACTTCGAGCCGAAGCACATGGCCGGCAAGTACGCGAACTTCGCGAACGTCAGCCATTCGGACTACGAGTTCACGCTGACGTTCGCGCGCGTGGACCACGAGGTGGAGGACGAGGAGATCCCGGGCGTCGTCGTCGCCCGCATCAACCTGTCGCCGCGCTTCATGCGCGAGCTGCTCGACGCCATGGAGGACAACTACTCCAAGTGGCGCACGCGCGAGGGCATCAAGAGCCTGCCGGAGTACGGCGGCCCGCCGCGCGACGACGACGACGACGACGATTGAGCCGGTGCCCTACGGCTGGGGCGAGCACACCGGCGAGCTCGAGCTGTGGGTGACGGCGTCGTCCGAGCGCGAGGTGTTCGCGGAGGCTGTGCGGGCGGTGGCGGAGCTGCTCGGCGGTGAGGGTGGCGAGCGCGAGTCGCGCGACGTAGCCGTCGCGGCTACCGACCGTGGGCGGCTGCTCGCGGGGTGGCTCGAGGAGCTCGCGTTCCTCGCCGAGACCGAGGGATTCGTGCCGGAGCGCGCCGAGGAGCTCGTGCTGGCTCCGGCCCGCGTGACCGCGCGCGTGGTCGGCCACCGCGGCACGCCGCCTCATCTGATCAAGGCCGTGACCTTGCACCGCCTCGCGTTCGAGCCCGACGACGGCGGCTGGCGGGCACGAGTCGTGCTCGACGTCTGATGGAGCTGCGGCAGGTCGACGAGCTGCTGTGGGAGGCCGAGCCCGGCGGCCGGACCGACCTGCGCGTGCCGGCGCGCGTGTTCGCCGACACCCGGCTGCTCGAGGCCATCCGCCACGACGACAGCCTCGTCCAGCTGCAGAACGTCGCCACGCTCCCCGGCATCGTCGACGCCGCGCTGGCGATGCCCGACATCCATGCCGGTTACGGCTTCCCGGTCGGGGCGGTGGCGGCGACCGAGCTTCCCGACGGCGTCGTCTCCCCCGGCGGCGTCGGCTACGACATCAACTGCGGCGTCCGGCTGCTCGCGCTCCCGGTCGAGGCGCGCGAGCTGCGCAAGCGCAAGGAGAAACTCGTGCACGAGATCGCGCGCGCCGCACCGAGCCGCGAGGGCGGGCTCGCGCTGCGCGGCGCCGCGTTGGACGCGGTGCTCCGCGACGGCCCGCGCGCGCTCGTCGAGCGCCACGGGGTCGGCACACCCGACGACGTCGCGCGGACCGAGTCCGAGGGGCGCATCGAGGGCGCCGACCCGGCGGAGGTGTCCGAGCGAGCCCGCACTCGCGGCGAGGGACAGCTCGGCACGATGGGCTCGGGCAACCACTTCGTCGAACTGGGCCGCGTCGAGCGGATCCTCGATCCGGGCGAGGCCGAGCGGTTCGGCCTGCGCGAGGGCCAGGTCACCGCGCTCATCCACTCGGGCTCGCGCGGCCTGGGCCACCAGGTCTGCACCGACTTCGTCAAGCGCATGGACGCCGCGCTGGCGCGCTACGGCATCGAGCTGCCCGACCGCCAGCTCTCGTGCGCGCCCGCCTCCTCGCTCGAGGGCCGCGCGTACCTGGCCGCGATGGCGGCGGCGGCGAACTTCGCCTGGGCCAACCGCCACGCGCTGGCCCACGGCGTGCGGCAGGCCGTCGCGCGCGTGCTCGGGCCGGCGACGGCTGCGCGAACCGTGCAGGTCTATGACGTCGCCCACAACGTCGCGAAGGCCGAGCGCCACGGCGATCGCGACCTGCTCGTCCACCGCAAGGGCGCCACCCGGGCGTTCCCGGGGCAGCCGGTCTTCATCCCGGGCTCGATGGGCACCTCCTCATGGGTGCTCTCCGGCCGCCCGGGCTCGATGGAGCGCTCGTTCGGCACCGTGTGCCACGGCGCCGGCCGCCGCCTGAGCCGCACGGCCGCGCGCAAGCGGATCGGCGGCGCCGAGCTGCGCAAGCAGCTCGAGGCGGCCGGCATCACCGTGCGCTGCGCATCGAACAAGGGCCTGGCCGAGGAGGCGCCGTTCGCCTACAAGGACGTCGGCCGCGTCGTCGAGGTGGTCGAGCGGGCGGGCCTGGCGGTGCGGGTGGCCGAGCTGCGCCCGATCGGGGTGGTGAAGGGCTAGGCACTGAGGGTGAGGAGGTTCCCTGTGCGGCGTCGCGTGGCGCCTTTTGCTCGCATAGCGAGAACAAAGCACCACGCAACGCCGAGTTGGCACGTCGCCACTCGGCGCGGACGACGGACGAGGCCACGCGCCACCGCCAACCTCCTCACCCTCATCGCCCGGCCCCGCGGCGCCGCAAGCGGCCTCACCGCTCCCCCGCCTCGAACGCCTTCGCGATCCCGATGCGGTCAACGGTCGGCGGGTGCGTCGCGAGCAGAAACACGAGCCAGTCGGGCGGGTCCGGATCGGCGACGTTGCGGATCGCGATGCCCCGCTCGAAGCCGATGAACGGCTGGGGCGCGTTGGTGAGGCGCAGCGAGAAGCTGTCGGCGCGCGCCTCGATGCGCCGCGAGAGCTGGTTGCCGACGACGGTGATGCCGAAGCTGATCACCGCCAGCGACAGCGCGAGGGCCGGCAATGCGGCGGGGCCGGGGCGCGGCTCGTCGGGCGCGAGCAGGCGCGTGAGCTGGGCCGCGGCGAACAGGCCGAGCGGCGCGACGAGCGCGACGTAGAGCAGCCCGCGCGGCACGTCGCGGTAATGGACATGCCCGAGCTCGTGGGCGACCACGAGGCGCACCTCGTCGCGGCTGAAGTCCTTCAGCAGGTTGTCGTAGAGGACGACCCGCTTGGTGCGCCCGAGACCGGTGACATAGGCGTTCGAAGCGGTTGTCCGGCGGCTCGCGTCGACCTCGTAGACCTGGCCCACGTCCACCCCGGCGGACCGCGCGAGCGCCAGCACGTCGCTGCGCGTCTGACCCTCGGGCAGCGGTTTGAACTTGTTGAACACCGGGTCGAGCACGACCGGACCGAGGTAGAGCATCGCCGCCGCGAAGCCCACGATCAGGGCGCTCCCGGGGATCCACCAGGTCCGCGGCAGCCGCCGCATGAGCGCGACCGCGGCCGCGCCGCCGGCGCCGGCGAACACGGCGCCGATCCCGGTGGCCTTGGCCACGTCCCCCAGCCACGGCCCCCAATCCTGGGTCGAGAGCCCCACGTTGACCGAGCGCTGATGGGAGATCGCCGACACCGGCAGCTGCAAGACCGCGAGCCCGACCGACAGCGCCACGCCCGCGCCGGCGCCGACCAGAACCGGCCGCCGCAGCGGCTGGCGGAGCCGCGACGGAGGCCGCCGCACGAGCCACACAAGCACGATCGCCTCGATCGCGAGGCCGGCGCCGAACAGCGCGAGTTGACCCGTTCGATAGTCGTGCGCGCGCTGAAGCTCCGCCGGGGTGAAGTACGATCCTTCGTCGACCGGCGCGGGCGCGATGACGCCGTCACGCGGCCGCAGCAGCAGAACCGCAGCCTCCGCGACGACGAAGGCGGCGACGACGGCCACGGCAACGCGACGCGGGCGGTCCACGTTCCAAAGAATGCACGACGCCCGGGTCGACCCCTATGCAGGTCGCGATCTTCTCCGACATCCACGGCAACCGGCACGCCTTCGAGGCGGTTCTTGCCGACGTCGAACGCAGCCCGGCGCAACGGCTGTGGTGCCTAGGCGACGTGGTCGGGTACGGGGCCGACCCGAACGACTGCTGCCGGCTCGTGCGTCAGCACGCAGACCTCTGTCTGGCGGGCAACCACGACCTCGCCGTCACCGGCGATCTCGACCTCGGCGAGTTCTCGACCGGCGCCGCCCTCGCGGCGCGGTGGACCCAGGAGGTCATCGCCGACGACCACCGCGACTGGCTGAAGTCGCTCAAGCCCGCGCAGCCCGCCGACGGCGTCGGGCTCTACCACGCGTCGCCGCGCGACCCGATCTGGGAGTACGTCCTCTCGGCGCTGCTGGCCGAGCTGTGCCTCGACGTCCAGCCCGAGCGCGTCTGCCTGGTCGGCCACTCGCACGTCGCGCTGTCGTTCGTGCGGCCCGAGGGCGAGCCGGCGACGGGGTCGGCCCGCCGCGGTGGCGAGGAGGCCGACCTCTCCGAAGGCGAGTGGATCCTCAACCCGGGCAGCGTCGGCCAGCCGCGCGACGGGGATGCCCGTGCCGCATGGCTGCTGCTCGACACGACCGCGTGGACGGCGAGTTGGCGACGGGTCGAATACGACATCGCGGGCGCCGCCGCATCGATCCGCGCGGCCCGGCTGCCTGACTCGCTCGCCGAGCGCCTGGAGTACGGTCAATGAGCATGCGCGCGCTTCCGCTGCTCGCTGCGCTGCTACTGGGGGCAGCAACCGCCGTGCTGGTCTCGTGCGGCGGCAACGACGGCCGGATCCCGTCCGACAACGCCTCGAACCTCGAGCGCGCACTTCAGGACGTCCAGACCGACTTCGACGCCGGCCGCTGCGACGCGGCCCAGCAGGCCGTCTCACGGCTCAACGGCGCCTTGGTCAACCTGCCCGATTCGGTCGACCCGCGGCTGCGCAGCCGGCTGCGCTCGGGTATCACCAATCTCGACCAGCGGGTGACCGACACGTGCGGGCAGGCCCAGCAGCAGACGCAGACCCAGCAGCAGACGCAGACGCAACAGCAGACGCAGACCGAGAAGACGCAGACGGAGACCACGCAGACGGACACGACGGGAACCGACACGACCGGGACGGACACCACGCCGACCGGGACCGGGACGACCGGGACCGGCACGACGGGGACGGGGACGACCGACACCGGCACGACGGGAACCGGCACGACGACAGACGGGAACGGCACAGGTGGCGCCCCGTCAGGTGGAGGCAACGGCGGATGATGGCGGGGCAGGTCCTGGCGGACCGGTATGAGCTGGAGGATCGGTTGGGGGTCGGCGGCATGTCGACCGTGGTACGCGCGTTCGACGAACGCCTCGAGCGCGAAGTGGCGATCAAGCTGCTGGCCGAGCACCTCGCCGACGACAGCCAGTTCGTCGCGCGCTTCCGCCGCGAGGCGTTGGCCGCCGCGCGGCTCGTGCACCCCAACATCGTCCAGGTCTTCGACTTCGGCCTGGACGAGGACACCCACCGCCATTACATCGTCATGGAGCTCGTGCGCGGCCACTCCGGCGCGCAGATCCTCAAGGAGGAGGGCACGCTCGACGTCCGCGAGGCGCTGGCGATCGTCACCCAGGCCTGCCGCGGCCTCGAGTACGCGCACCGCAACGGCGTCGTTCACCGCGACGTCAAGCCGGGCAATCTGCTGCGCGGCGAGGACGGCGTCGTCAAGCTCGCCGACTTTGGCATCGCGAAGGCGGTCAGCGAGGAGTCCTCGATCACGCAGATCGGCTCGGTGCTCGGCACCGCCGCGTACCTGGCGCCCGAGCAGGCCGCCGGCGAGCAGATCGGGCCGGCGGCGGACCTCTACGCGCTCGGCGTCGTCACCTACCAGTTCCTGTCCGGTCGCCTGCCCTACGAGGCGCAGTCGCTGACCGAGCTCGCGCTCAAGCAGCAGCGCGAGGTCCCGCCCCGCCTCGACGAGCTCAACCCCGTGGTCTCGCCCCAGCTCGCGGTGGCGGTCGACCGCGCGCTTGCGCTCGACCCGCGCGACCGCCCCGAGAGCGCCGACGAGCTGCGGCGCGTCCTCGTCGACGGCGCGCGCGGCGTCGGCCCGGACCCCGCGACGACGCGCATCGCCGGTCCGGCGACGACCGCGACGACGGTCCACGCGCCGCGAACCGGCGTCACCGACGTGGCGCGCGCCCCCGTGCAGCCGCGCCAGCCCCGGCAGCCGAACCCGGCGCGGACACCCCGTCCCGCGGCCGCGCCGGTCGCCGCCGCTCCCCCGCCGGTCGCGCGGACGCCCCGGCGCAAGAACCGCGCGCGGCGCATGTTCGGCAGCTTCCTCGTGCTCCTCCTGCTCGCGGCCGGTGGCGCCGCGGCGGTCGTCGCGACGTCGACGTCCGACAAGGCCGTCCACCTGCGCCGCGTCGTCTACGACGACGTCAACCAGGCCGTCGACTCGCTCAAGGGCCTGGTCAACGACAACACGAAGTAGCCGCTAGGGCGCGGCGCCCGCGCGCAGCGCCGCGGCCGTCTCGGCCAGCGTCCCCTCCCCGATGGCGTCGCGCAGGCGGCGCACCACGCGCTCGACGAACGCGAGGTTGTGGAGGGTGAACAGGCGCATGCCGGTCAGCTCGCGCGCGCGGGCGAGGTAGCGCAGGTAGGCGCGGGTGAGCCCCAGCGCGCAGGCCGGGCACGGACAGCCGTCCATGAGCGGCTCGTCCGAGTCCTTCCAGCGCGCCTGGGTGAGGTCGACGCGCCAGCGCCGCTCGGGATCCGGCACCAGGACCATCCCGTGGCGGCCCAGGCGCGTCGGCATCGCGCAGTCGAAGGTGTCGATGCCGAGCTCGACGCCGCGCACGAGGTCGTCGATCTCGCCGATGCCGAGGAGGTGGCGCGGGCGGTCCTCGGGCAGCTGCGCCGTCGTCCAGTCCACGACGGTGTGCATCTCCTCCTTGTCGGCGCCCAGCGAGCCGCCGATCGCGATGCCGTCGCACGCGCTCGCCGCGACCGCCTGCGCCGACTCGATGCGCAGGTCCTCGAACACCCCGCCCTGCACGATCCCGTAGACCAGCTGGCCGTCGGGGCCATGGGCGTCGTGCCAGTCCAGGCAGCGCCGCAGCCAGCGGTGCGTGCGCTCGGTCGAACGGGCCGTGTAGTCGCGCGGGACGTTCAGCGGCGTGCATTCGTCGAACACCAGCGCGAGATCCGAGCCCAGCGCGGCCTGGATCTCCATCGACGTCTCGGGCGCCATGAACTTGACCGAGCCGTCGAGGTACGAGCGGAAGCGCACGCCCTGCTCCTCGATGGCGAGGATGCCGCCCTGCCGGTTGGCGCCGTGCGGCGTGCGCCCCTTGATCTCGTCGGCCACCGTGCCGTGCCCCATCGAGAACACCTGGAAACCGCCCGAGTCGGTGACGATCGGCCCGCGCCAGCCCATGAACTCGTGCAGGCCGCCGAAGCGCGCGATGCGCTCGTGGCCGGGGTCGAGGAAGAGATGGAATGTGTTGCCGAGGACGATGTCGTAGCCGAGCGCGGCGACCTCGGCGGGCAGCATGCCCTTGACCGTGGCCTTCGTCGCCAGCGGCACGAAGGCGGGTGTCCGGACGTCCCCGTGGGCGGTGCTGAGGATCCCGGAGCGCGCCCGCGAGGCGTCGTCGCGGGCGGTAATCGTGAAGGGCGACACCGCGGGCATGCTAGAAGCGAGGGAGATGATCGCGACCTTCCTCGACGTCGCCCAGACCGTCGGCCTCCCGGTCGTCTTCGCGCTGATCGCTGTCGAGACCATGGGGATCCCGGTCCCGGGCGAGACCGCGCTGATCACGGCGGCCATCGTCGCGAGCCGCGGGCGGCTGAGCATCGAGGCAGTCATCGCGGTGGCCGCGGCGGCCGCGATCATCGGCGACAACGTCGGATTCGCGATCGGCCGCAAGCTGGGCCGGCGGCTGTTGACGGCGCCCGGCCCGCTGCTCCATCACCGCCGGCGCACGATCGCGATCGGCGAGCCGTTCTTCGACCGCCACGGACCGAAGGCGGTGTTCCTCGGCCGTTGGGTCACGGGGCTGCGGATCACCGCCGCGTGGATGGCGGGCGTCACGCGCATGTCCTGGCCGACCTTCGTCTTCTGGAACGCGCTCGGCGGGATCGCATGGGCGACGTCGATCGGCCTATTGGCCTACTTCGTCGGCCACAGCGCCGAGAAGATCATCCGCCTGGCAGGCCTGGGCGGGGCGGCCGCCGTCGTTCTGGGCGGCATCGCGATCTGGCTGGTGCTCCTCATCCGGCGGCGGCGCACCGAGGCGGTCGTCGACGAGGAGATCGACCGGCAGATCGAGGCCGAGGCGAGCGCCGAGCGGGCGCGCTGAATCAGCCGGCCTTCGTGAAGCGCAGGCTCGTGCGCGCGACGGCGAGCGAGTCGCCGATCGACGGCCCCAGCGCCTCTCGCCACGTGCCGGCGTGGCACTCGTCACCGGGGCGCGACAGTGCCGCGACCCGGATCTCCGTCCAGGCCGCTTGGCCGGCGGGCGCGATGTCCGGTCGCTTCGTGAGCACCCCCGCCCAGAGGGCCTCGAGCCGGACCCGGGCACCGATCCCCGGCCGGCGCACGACCCGGAACGCGCGGTTGGGGCGCGTCCCGCTGTCGAGCACGTGGCGCGCGCCCGGCGCGGGCAACCGCCCCTCGACGTACGTCGCAGGATCCTGCGCGGGCGCGAGGACGGTTTTCACGGTGTAGGTGACGTCGTAGCGGCAGCTTGGGTTCTGGCGCGTCGCGAAGCGCAGGCTCCCGGCAGGGGCCTTTCGCGTGTCCCATGTCCCGGGGACGGCCACTCGGGCGGTCGAGGTCACGCGGTACCCCTGCAGTGCGCCGCTCACGGCGAGCCCGGGGTTGGCGGGCTCCGCGACCCTCGCGGTGCGAAGGATGCCGGTGCGCTGGGCGACGGCCGGCGCCGCAGCGGCCAGCACGACCGTGGGGACCAGAAGCCAGGCACGGGCACTCATACGCACGAGAGTACGGCGCCGGCGAGACCATCACATCGGGGTCAGCCGCTCGCGGCGGCACCGAACTACTGACCGTCAATCCGGGGAGGCACCGGATGACGCGTCGGGAAGAAACGGCCACCCTGGATCGTGAGAACGTGTCATCACAGCCAGGACGGTTCGGAATGTCTGAGAACCCTGATCTGCCGCGTTCGGCGGTGGAGCTCTCGTCCCGGGCCCGATGGCGCGGCGGCCTCATCATCTTCTTCGCCGTTCTCGCAGCGATGCTGGTGACCGCCCCCGCCTGGGCCGCCCCCGTTTCGCTTCCCTCGCTCAGGATCGATGGCGCCGCAGCAGGCGACCGCCTTGGCACTTCGGTGGCCGTCGCCGGCGACGTCAACGGCGACGGGCACCGCGACGTGATCGTCGGCGCGCCGGGCGCCTTCGCAGATGCCAGCTCGAACTCTGCCGGCGCCGCGTACGTCCTCTTCGGTCCGTTCCAGGCCGGAGCGACGATCGACCTCGCGAACCTCGCCGGTCGCGGTGTTGTCCTTCGAGGCCCGCCGCGGGAGTCCGCCGGGACGTCCGTCGCCGCCGCCGGCGACGTCAACGGCGACGGACTCGCCGACGTCATCGTCGGCGCACCCGGCGCCTCACCGCACCAGGAGGGGCCGCAGACCCAGCCCGGGCGCGCGTACATCGTGTTCGGCGCGCGGACGCCACACGACATCGACCTGTCGGCGCTCGGCTCCGCCGGGATCACCCTGACCGGCGGGCGCTTCTACTTCCCCGACGCGTTCGGGTGGCAGGTCGCCGGCGTCGGCGACGTCGACCGCGACGGCCGCGCCGACGTGGCCATCGCAGCGCCGGGCAACCCCGGATTCGAGAGCCAGGCCACGAGCGGCCGTGCCTACGTCGTCTTCGGGCGCCGCACGCCGGGGAGCATCACAATGGGCCACCTCGGCCGCAGCGGCTTTCGCATCGGCTTTGACGAGCTCTCGTCCGTGAGCGCCGCGGGCGATTGGAACCGCGACGGACGCGCCGACATCGCCGTGATGGCCAACAGCGCCGTCCGCGTGATCTACGGGCAGCGCTACGGCGCCCCGATCGACCTGGCCCACCTCGGCCGCCACGGGCTGACCATTCAAACGAGGCACCCGAACCGGTTCGATGGCGGGGCGGTGACCGGCGGCATGGACGTCAACGGCGACGGCCGCGCCGACGTGGCCATCGGCGAGCCGAGCGCGCACCTGGTCGGCTTCGGGCCGGCGAACGGCGGCGCGTGGCTGGTAGCCGGCAGCCCATCGCGGCGGACGCTCAACCTCGGCGCCCCTGGGCGCCGCGCGTGGGAGCCGGCGATCGGCGGGCGCAGCTGGATGGCGGGCTCGGCGGTGGCGCTGGGTCGCGTCAACGCAGACCGGCGCGCCGACATCGTCATGGTCGCCAACGGCTCGCTCGCCGTCGTCTACGGCACCGCGACGCACCGCACGCTCCGGCTGGACGCGATGCCGGCGAGCCGCGGGTTCCTCGTCGACGGCTCGATAGAGCCGGCGCCGTCTGGCTCGTCGCCCGGGCGCGGCGGCTTCGCCAGCACCGCGGCGGGCGATCTCGACGGCAACGGACGTGCGGAGCTGCTTGCCGGTGCGCCCTTCGCGAGCCATGAGAGCCGGGCAAACGCCGGCTCGGCCTACCTGTTCCTCCGTTAACGACCACGGGCCCACGCTCGGCGCGGGCCCGCAGGCTGGTGTGCCGGTCGGTGCCGGTTAGTTCTCGGAGTCGCTGCCCTCGATCGCGGCGGCGTTGTCGGCGACCTGGATCGCGACGCGGCGCGGCTTGCGCTGCTCGGGCTTGGGGATGCGGACCTCGAGGACGCCCTTGTCGAACGTCGCGCTGACCGCCTCGGGATCGACGCCGTCGGGGAGCGTCAGCGTGCGGCGAAAGGAGCCGAACGAGCGCTCGACCCGGTAGTAGCCCTCGCGCTTGTCCTCGTGCTCGGCCTTGCGCTCGCCCGAGACGGTGAGGACCTTGTCCTCGACCTCGATGGTCACGTCACCCTCGTTGAGGCCGGGGAGGTCGGCCTTGAGGACGAAGTGGTCGTCGGTCTCGACGAGATCCATCGCGGGAATCCAGCGGCGGACGCCGTTGGCCCTGTTGCCAGCGGTGGGGCTGTCGAAGAACGTGTTGTTGAGAAGTCGGTTCAGCGAAACCGGCTCCCAGCGGACCAGTGCCATGTTGAAGCCTCCTAGATAAGAGTTCCTACGCATGATGCGGTACGAAATCTCAGTCTAGCAGTGGCAGGTTTTCGAACAGCGCGAAGTAATCCACCGCCGGCGGGCTGGCGAGCGTCGCGGAACGGTCAGCCGCAGGTGGGCCCGGCGGCGGAGGCAGCGCCGGGGGTGACCCGCTCCCACGCGTCGCCGAGGGCGTCGAGCTCGTCCTCGGAGAAGTGGCGCAGGAACAGGGAGCGCACGCCCGCAAGGTGGGTCGAGCGCGCATCGGCGAGCTTCTTCAGGCCCGCCGGCGTGATCACCGCGTAGGCACCGCGCGCGTCGCTGTCGCACGACTCGCGGCGGAGCAGGCCGTCGCGCTCGAGGCGGTCGGCCAGGCGCGTCAGGCCCGAGCGGCTGAGGATCACCGACTCGGCGAGATCGCGCATGCGCAGGCGCCCACCCTCGGCATCGGCGAGGTACAGGAGCACCTCGTACGACGTCAACGGGAGGCCGTGCTCGGCATCGAGGTCGGCGTCGAGCGCCTTCGTCAGCGCCGCGTGGGCGCGGAGCATCCCGCGCCAGGCGCGCAGCTCGCGCTCATCGAGCTGGCGGGTGTCGACGGTGGTGGCGGGATCGGAGCTGGTTGCAGCCATTGTGGAGAGACCTTTGAGCGCGCAACGACCTTAGCAGCGGCGTCGGCGATGCGCGACAGGAAGTTGTTGTACGTGCAATCACCTGGTATTGTTGCACACACAACGACTTTGCCCGCACGAATCGGGCCCGGAGGAGGACAATCGACCGTCATGGCACTCGAGGGACTGCATCACGTCACAGCAATCACGGGTGATGCGCCGCGCAACGTGGACTTCTACGCGCGGCTGCTCGGCCTGCGGCTGGTGAAGAAGACCGTGAACTTCGACCAGCCCGACGTCTACCACCTGTACTTCGGCGACGAGCGCGGCACCCCCGGCTCGATCCTCACCTTCTTCGAATTCCCGGGCGCGGCGCCCGGGCGCGCAGGCGACGGCATGGTCCACACCGTCCAGTGGCGCGTCGCCTCGGACGACGCGCTCGCCTTCTGGGCGGCCCGGCTCGGTGCGGCGGACGTGGCCAACGAGCGCCTCGACGGCGGCCTCGCCTTCGCGGACTTCGAGGGGTTGCGCCACGAGCTGCTCGCGGTGCCCGTCTCTGACGCGCCGCTCGCCGCGACGGCGCCCGACATTCCCGCCGAGCACGCGCTCCTCGGTTTCCACGGCGTGCGCGCGTATGCGTCGCGCCCCGACGCGAGCACGGGTCTCCTGCAGACGCTCGGCTTCACGCACGACGGCGGCGCCGACTGGACGCTGCGCGGCGAGGCCCGTCACGCGGTCCTTCGCTACGACCAGCCGCCCGGAGTCCGCGGCACGACGAGCGCCGGCACCGTCCACCACGTCGCGTGGTCGGCGGCCGACGACGCCGAGCTCGAGGGCATGCGCGCGCGCGTCACCCAGGCCGGCGGCCATCCGACCCCGATCATCGACCGCCAGTACTTCCACTCGGTCTACTTCCGCGAGCCGAGCGGCGTCCTCTTCGAGCTCGCCACCCGCGACATCGGCTTCGAGTTCGACGAGCCGCTGGAGACGCTCGGCGAGGCGCTCAAGCTGCCGCCGCAGTACGAGCCGCGCCGCGAGCAGCTCGTCAACGCGCTGACGCCGCTGACGAACCCGCGCGAGACGACGACCGCATGACCGAGCTCGTCCACAACCTGCGCCCGGCGGCGGGCGAGCCCGCGGGCGCGCTGGTGATGCTCCACGGCCGCGGCGCCGACGAGTACGACCTGGCGCCGTTCCTCGACCTGCTCGATCCGCACCGGCGCCTCGTCGGGCTCACCCCCGGCGGACCGCTGTTCCTACCCCCGGGCGGGCGCCACTGGTACGTCGTGCCGCGCGTCGGCTATCCGGACCCCGACACCTTCCGCACCTCCTACGACCTGCTCCAGCGCGACGTCCCGGAGCTCACCGGCGTGCCGTGGGAACGCACGATCGTCGGCGGGTTCTCGCAGGGCACGGTGATGTCGTATGCGCTCGGCCTCGGCGCCGGGCGACCCACCCCGGCGGGGATCATCGCGATGAGCGGCTTCATCCCCGTCGTAGACGGGTGGAGCCCGGACCTCGACCGGCCCGGACTGCCGGTGTGGATCGCCCACGGCCGTAACGACCCCGTGATCGGCATCGAGTTCGCCCGCGCCGCGCGCGAGGCATTGTCGGCCGCCCCGGTCGACCTCACCTACCACGAGCACGAGGGCGCCCACCACGTCGACCCGCGGCTGCTCGCCGAGCTCCCGGCCTGGGTCGAACGCGCGATCGACGCCGCCGCAGCGCCGGCCCCTTAGCCGAGCGCGCGAAGCGTCGTTCCCAGACGCTCGAGCGCCTCGCTGATCCACGGCAGCGCGACCGGGTCATCGGAGAGCAGCGCCTCCCAGCGCTGCTCGTCGGTGGCGCCATAAAGCAGGCTCGTGGCCATCCGGAAGCGCAGCGCCGCCGGGTCATCGCCGAACGCCGCACCCTCGAGCACCGCGACGTCGTAGCGCTCGAGCAGGAACGCGGCGAGCTGGGCACCAGTCTGCACGCCGTGAGCGGCGAGCGAGGGCCGCAACGGCTCGAGGTCGGGGTACAGGTAGAAGGCGCCGGTCGGCGGGCGGCAGATCGCGCCCGCGCCGACGACCTCGCCGTGGGCGGCAACCGTGACCAACCGGTGCAGCTGCCGGCTGCGGGCGACGTGCTCGCGCACCTCGGGTGGCTCGCCGAGGACATAGGCGGCCGCGTGCTGCATCGGCGCGGCGAGGCTCGACCAGACCTCGCTCGCCACTCCGGTCACCGCGGCGGCCGCGCGCTCGCCGAGCGGGCCCTGCGGCAGCCGGCAGAACCCGATCCGCCAGCCGCCAAGAGCCATGCTCTTGCTCAGGCCGTTGGTGACAAAGGTGCTGTCGGGCAGCAGCTCCGCCGGGCTGCGCAACGTGTCGGGGTCGTAGGCCAGGTCGCGGTAGATCTCGTCGCAGACGATGAGCAGCCCGTGCTCGCGCGCGACGTCGCAGACCTCCTCGATGAGGGCCGCCGGCGCGGCGGTGCCGGTCGGGTTGTCGGGCAACGTGAGGACGAGGATGCCGTCCTCGCCGCGTCGCGGAGCGAGGACCGCGCGAAGGGCCGCCGGATCGGGCACCCCGCCCGCCTGCGCGGCGATCGGGAGATCGACCACGCGCTTGCCCGCGAGCGCCGCCTGCGCCGCGTAGCTCACCCACGAGGGTCGCGGCAGGACGACGTCGCCCGGCAGCACGGCGAGCAGCGCGTAGAGCAGCGCCTTGCTGCCGGGCGCCACGACGACCTGCTCGGGCGCCGTCGGCAGCCCTCGGCGCTCGTAGTAGCCCGCGGCGGCCTCGCGCACCGCCGGCGAGCCCGCGACCGGGCCATAGCCGTTCTGCCCCGCCGCGGCGCCGAGTCGCTCGGCGACGCCGGGCAGCACCGGCAGGCCGGCCTCGCCGAAGCCGAGGTGCAGCACCGGCGCGCCGGCGGCGATCCGCGCCCGGACGCGCTGGTCGGTCGCGAGCGTGGGTGACAGAGGCGGGGCGAGCATCCGGGCCACTCTACGTGGGCGACTCGAGTTCGACGAGCGTCGAGCCGAGGTCCTCAAACCCGATGCGGCGGTAAAGGCCGGCGCCCATCTCCGAGGCTCCAAGCCACGCCGCGTCGGCGCCCATCTCGAAGCCCGCGCGAGCGGCGAGACGCGTGAGCGCGTCCCCGAGGCCCCGGCGGCGGGCGTGTTCGACGGTCGCGACGTAGTACACGCCCGCGACGCGGTGGCTCACGAGCGTCATCGCGCACGCGACCGGCTCGGCGCCCAGGTAAGCGACGAACGCCGCGATGTGAGGCGCGACGATCGTGTCGTCGTGGAACAGCAGCGGCGCCCGCTCGCGCTCACCGGGGTCGTCGTTCGCGAGCGCGACGACGCGGCCGTAGTCGACAACCGCGCCAGCGTCCGCGACCACGCGCACCTCGACCCCATCGGGCACCGCGGCGGCGGACGGCTGACGCCTGATCGCCATCGGGCGTTCGGTCCAGCCTGCGCGGAAGCCCGCGGCGAGGGCCGCGCGCTCGATGTCCTCATCCCCGCGACGCCGCACGAGCACGATGAAGCCGACCGGCTCCGGTGCGAAGAACTCCGTGGCTCGAGCCACGACCGCGGCCCCGTCGACCCGCGGATCTGTGCGGATCGCGACTCGCAGATAGGCACTCGGGCCGCTGACGAGCAGAACGCCTCGTTCCTCGACGATGCGCCCACCCGACCAGCGCACCATCTCCCGCCACAGCTCCTGCTCGTTGAGAGCCGACGCTCGCGCTGGGTCGACACCGGTCACCATCGCGGCCCGAGGCGCGGCTCAATGGCCCTCTTCGGCAGCCTGCAGCTCGGCCCGCGCCTGCTCGAGCTCCTCGGCAGCGGCCTGCTCGTCGGCTCGCGCCGCTTCGAGGCGCTCCTCGGCGTCGGCGGTGCGGGCCTTGGCCTTGGCCAGCGCCCGCTCGGCCCTGGTGACGCGCACCGCCGCCTCCTTGCGCGCCTTCTCGCGGGCGGCCGCCTCCTCGCGCTCGCGCTTGCGCGCGGCGGACTCCTCGCGCTTGCGTTCGGCCTGCGCCGCGCGATCCTCGGCGGAGCGCTTCGTGGCCGAGCGGCCGCGGGCCGCGGGCTTCTCCGCCGGCGAATCGGTAGAGCGGGCGCGCCCGCGCGGCGCCGGCGGCGCCGCGATGCCGCCCCCGAACAGGCCCTGCGGAGCGCGCTCGCGCGTCGCCCGGCCGGCGGCGACGTCGTCGCGCGCCTCGGGGTCGATGGCGGCCGCGTGCAGCGTCTCGCGCACGCGGTCGATCGTCGTCTCGGACAGCTCGTCCCCGGAGCCGCTCAGCAGGCCGCGCGCGGCGGCGACCAGCGGGTCGAGCGCCGCGCGCTCGTTCTCGGCGGCCGACCGCAGATCGGCTCCCGATCCCTTGCCGCCGAGCACCGCCTCCTGGGTCGCGGCCAGATCGTCGCCGGCCTTCCACAACGCGCGCGCGGCCTTGGCCTGCGAGCGGATCGCCTGGTTGACGGCCCAGGCCGCCACGGTCGGCTTGGCGAGCTTCTTGATGTGCGCGGCCTCCTCGCGGCGCCCCTCTGACCGCAGCTCCTTCGCCAGCGCCTCGCGCGCGGGAATGAACTCGTCGAGCGGCAGGCCATAGAGCCGGTCGACCGCGTCGTCCGGCGCCGCCATCAGCTGTCCAGCAGCGAGCGGCCGGTCATCGCGGCCGGCTGGGCGATGTCCAGAAGCTCGAGCAGCGTCGGCGCGACGTCGGCGAGCATGCCGCCGTGGTGCAGCGCCGTCCCGTCGGCGGTGACGATGACCGGCACCTGGTTGAGCGAGTGCGCGGTGTTCGGCGAGCCGTCGGGCTCGAGCATGTTGTCCGCGTTGCCGTGGTCGGCGGTGATCACGCAGACGCCGCCGGAGGCCTGCACCGCCCGAACGACCTCGCCCATGCAGGCGTCGACGGTCTCGACCGCCGTCACCGCCGCCGCGATCACGCCGGTGTGGCCGACCATGTCCGCGTTGGCGAAGTTGATGATCCCGAAGCGGAAGTCCTCTTCCTCCCACGCCTGCACGAACGCGCGCGCGGCCTCGCGCGCGCTCATCTCGGGCTTCTTGTCATAGGTGGGGACGTCGCGGGGGCTCGGCACGAGCTCGCGCCGCTCGCCGTCCTCGGGCGTCTCCTCGCCGCCGCCGAAGAAGTACGTCACGTGCGGGTACTTCTCGGTCTCGGCGACGTGCAGCTGGCGCCCGCCCTCGTGCGCGATGACGTGCGGCAGCGTCGTGTCCGGGTGCGCCGGCGGGAAGGCGACCGGATACGGCCAGCCCTCCTCGTACTCGGTGAGCGTCGTGTAGCGGCGGATGACCTCGGCCCCGCCGCGGTCGACCTCATCGAAGTCCGGCTCGGCGAGCGCGCGCGTGATCTCGCGCATGCGGTCGGGGCGGAAGTTGAAAGCGATCACCGAGTCGCTGGGGCGGATGCGCGCGTCGTCGCCGACCGTCGTGGGCTCGATGAACTCGTCGGTCTCGCCGCGCTCGTATGCCGCGCGGACCGCATCGACGCCGCTGTCCGCGGAGTGCTCGGCGCGACCGTGCACGAGCATGTCGTACGCCTTCTGGGTGCGGTCCCAGCGCTTGTCGCGATCCATGGCCCAGTAGCGGCCGACCACCGAGCCGACCCGCGCGTTGCCGGTGTTCGCGCACCACTCCCCCACCTGCTCGAGGAACCCGGCGCCGGAGTCCGGCAGCGTGTCGCGCCCGTCGGTGAATGCGTGGACGACGACATCCGGCCCGGCCTCGCCGGCCATCGCGATGAGTGCCTGCAGGTGGCTCCACCCCGAGTGCACGCCGCCGTTCGAGACCAGGCCGATGAGGTGCAT